>CAJUDX010000093.1 GCA_910584785.1 uncultured Lachnospiraceae bacterium
AGTATACACTATTTTTCAAAAAAAAGAAACGAATTTTTATTTTTCTCTTGCTTTTTTTATCCGTTTCTGCTAAGATACAGTTGTTGTGGGTTTTTCAAAAACCCAAGTACCGACAAAGGAGGTGCAAAGTCATGGCAAAATGTGCAATCTGCGAAAAGGCTGCTCACTTTGGTAATGCGGTGAGCCATTCCCATAGAAGATCAAACAAAATGTGGAAAGCTAATATCAAATCCGTTAGGGTTAAGACCGTTGGCGGTACAAAGAAGATGTATGTATGTACTTCTTGCTTACGCTCCGGTTTAGTAGAGCGGGCATAAGGATGAGTAATCTCCGAACGCTAAGATCTCCGGCTTTGTGGCCGGAGCTTTTTTTGTGCTTTTTCAGGTTTTTATTTTTCATTTTTTCACCTTGCACGGCATATGCTATCCTATAAGCATAAACAAGAAGGTAATTCCCTGATGAAACGGGTTTATGGATTAATGTTATTTTCTTATAGCTGCGGAATGGTTACATTATTATTTATCCCTGTAACCCTTACCACACTGATTTTTGTCGTTGCATGTTTAATTGTAGGATATAATTTATTTTGTTGCTGAATAGCTATAACATCCACTCAACCATAAGCGGTGTTGCAAACAGTTTTTTCTCAGAAACTGCAGCCGACGCATCAATGCGATACCTTGCAGCAATCGCTGAGAAAACAACCATGGAAATATGTCTGATATCCCGCGTAATTCACATCCCTAAACAAATCCTATCGGTGCTGGCATCACGCCTTTCACTCATCAATCTTTAGACCAAAGACAATCCGTCTACCTGCCTGGAGCTACCCCATCAGGAATGAGGAATACCAGCTACCCCATTCCTGACCAAAGTGCCTGCTTCCAGAATATCACCTTTCTGTACATCTTTAGGGAAATCAACCAAGTTCTTTTTTACCCTCAATTGTATATTTTGCATAAAAGTTATCCTGCATTTTTATGCAATAAGGAAATTTTAAAAATTATATTAAAACATATTGACAACTGCTTTTGACATGACTATAACAAAAACATAAGTTGAATCGTTTCATTTTAATTCTAATTGTGCATCTTCTATAATACCGTTTAATCCTTGCGCGGCATTTACCATCTTTTTTCTCTTGCTGCCATCAAACCGGTTTCCCATTTTTTATAGAAGGTGCATCATTAAAAGCATTAAATGAAACGTTTCAAACAGCCAGCAAGAAACAAATAAAAAGCAAAGATGGAGGAAAGAAAACATGAAAAAGACAAACAAGCGGAGTAAACGGGCAGTCAGTCTCTTATTGGCAGGCAGTATGGCAATGACTTTGCTGACAGGCTGCGGCGGCACATCTTCCGGTCAGAAAACCACAGAGGCCGAAACGGCTGCGGACGGTTCGATAGAACTGAGCATCTGGGTACATGAAACCGACAGTTCGGACGAGGGAAAACATTATGCCCGTCTAATCGAGGCCTTTAATGAGCAGTATGCCGGAAAATACCACGCCAACCTTTCCCAGATTGCCCGTTCCGGTGATGCCGGCGGCTATGATGATAAGATCAACGCGGCAATCTCCAACGGCGGACTTCCCGATGTCTACACGGTTGACGGTGTTACGGTTGCCCAGTATGCGGACGCGGGAGCCATTGTCCCGATCGATGCCTATTTTACCGAAGAAGAGCTTTCCGACTTCAACCCTTCCATTATCCAGCAGGGAACCTACAACGGCAAGCTTTATACCCTGGGCGCAATGGATTCTTCAGTAGGTATCTACTATAATAAAGATATGTTTGAGGCGGCAGGAATCACCCCGGCGACGGCAGAGAACCCCTGGACACTCGACGAGCTTACTGAGGCAGCGAAAAAACTGACCACCGACAGCTGCTTTGGGATTACGATGTCTTTGGACGCCAAGGATGAAACCCTGATTTACTTCTTCCTTCCCTTAATCCAGTCCCAGAAGAGCAATATCCTCTCCGATGACGGTCTGCTCGCAGACGGCTACTTAAACGGCGAAGCCACCGTGAATGTTTTAAACTGGATTAAAACCATGGCAGACAACGGCTGGGTAAGTGCAACTCCGGCAGAAAACAGCTTTGAGCTTGGGCAGGCGGCAATGGCTCTGACCGGTGCATGGGAGCCGGCAAACCTGGCAAAATTTCCTGACATTAACTGGGGATTAATGCCGATGCCCAAGTACGATGCCAATGCAGACGCTGTATCTGCCTGCGGTTCCTGGACCTTTGCCATCTCCGGGCAGTGTGCCGAGGAGAAAAAGGAAGGTGCAGCAGAACTCCTCCGCTTTATGACCAGCACCGATGCTGCAAAGGGAATGTATGAAGCAAACTCCATGCCGCCTTCCAGACAGTCAGCATTTTCCGAGATTCCTGCGTTTAATGAAGAGCCCTTAAGCGTATTCCAGTACCAGCTTGCCAACACGGCACAGGCCCGTCCGGTATCGATCAATTATGCGGTAGCCAGCAACCAGTTCGCTACAGCAGTTCAGAATGTGCTGACCGGAATGGACGTTAAAGAAGCGCTTGACCAGGCTGTAACCCAGTATAATTTCCAGACGGATACCGAATAGATACTGCATCATAACCATCATGCGCCCACAGGCAGACTCGCTGCTATAGATGAATATCTGCCGGGCGCAAGGCAAAAAGAAAGGGAGGCCACGGATGAAGGTAAAGACCGTCACAGCAAAGAAAACATTAACCAAAGAAAACCTGACAGGACTGGCATTTATCACTCCTGCGGTAGTTCTGCTCTCGATTTTCTTACTTGTTCCGTTTATTCTTACCATTGGGAACAGTTTTACCAATTATAATATTTTAAAACCTGGCGCAACCGAGTTTACCGGGCTGAAAAACTTTATCAAGCTGACCAAAGACACCGTATTTATTAAAAGCATCATCAATACCTTTGTTTTTGTTATCTTGGTTGTGCCGCTGCAGGTGGGGCTTGCCCTGGGTCTGGCCCTCCTGGTCAACCGCAAGCTTAAAGGGATTTCCATTTACCGGCTGGCATTCTTTGCCCCGACCGTATTATCTTTACTATGAAAGTTCACCGCCGATTAGGCGGTCTAAGTTCAGGTATTCCAAGTGCGCCCAGCAGACTTTCATCTATGGTGGTGCGACTGCATGTGGGCGCATGATGGTTTAGTTGTTGTTTCTATTTTATGGTCGTATATTTATAACCCGAATAACGGACTTCTCAACTCCCTGCTTGGAAGCTTGGGCATCGGGCCGTTTAAGTTTTTAAATGATCCGAAAACTGCCATGCTCTGTATTGTGGTTTTATCCGCCTAGCAGGGCTGCGGCTTCCAGATGATGATCTTCCTCTCCGGTCTGCAGGACATCCCGCAGTTTCTTTATGAAGCCGCAGAGGTTGACGGCGCTACACCGTTCCAGCAGTTTGTCAATATCACCCTGCCCGGTTTAAGCAATATCGCCGTGTTTGTTTCCTTAAATATCGTGGTCAGTGCCTTCCAGCTGATTATTCAGCCGATGATGATGACTGCCGGAGGCCCGCAGAACGCCACTATGACCATTGTCTATGAGATTTACCAGACTGGCTTTAAGTACAACCAGATGGGCTATGGCTCGGCAATGGCTCTGGTATTTACCATTATTGTATTGACGATTACACTGATTCAAAATAAAATAACATCAAGGCTTAACACAGACTAAAGGAGGGGAAGAAGAAAATGAAAAAGATGAGTTTATCCAGAAAAATCCTGATGTATATTCTTTTAACCGTGATTGCCCTGGTCTTTATGTTCCCCCTGATTTGGATGCTTGTCAGCTCGTTTAAGGACGACGCAGGAATCTTTTCGGATATTACAGGGTTAAAAGCGTTCCTGCCTTCCTTTAAAGCCGAAGTATTCTTTAACTATCAGGAAGTTCTTGGACGTATTCCCCTGATAAAGGCCATGCTGAACTCGCTGTCCTATATCGTGGTGGTCATCGTCCTGGGATTAATTGTCAACTCCATGGCAGGCTATGCCTTTGCCCGCCTGGATTTCCCGCACAAAAACCTGATCTTTTCCATGCTGCTTGCCGTTATGGTTATCCCGGCACAGACCGTTATGCTGCCGCAGTTTTCCATTATTTACAAGATGGGCCTGTCAAACTCCTACTTAGCACTGATTCTTCCCGCCATTGCCAGTCCCATGTACATCTTCTTATTCCGGCAGAACTTCCTTGGCATCCCGGAAAGCATCGAAGAGGCGGCAAAACTTGACGGAGCAAGTGCCCTGCGGATCTTTTTCCAGCTGATTATGCCCCTGGCAAAGCCAATCTATGCCACCGTAACCATCCTGGTCTTTATCGCCCTGTGGAATGATTTCGTATGGCCGGTTATGGTTATCTCAGACACCGGAAAACAGACCATCCAGATGGCGTTAAGCAGCCTGTTCAGCATTTCCCCGGTCAATTACGGCAATGTTATGGCTGGGCTAACCATTGTTACGATACCTGTACTGATTATCTTTTTATCCCTGCAGAAATACTATGTTGCAGGTGTTGCATCCACGGGCGCAAAAAATTAAATTGCTGCTGCACCCGATCCTAAGCAAAATTATTATAACAAACAGGAGGAAAATACCATGCTGCTGCATATCAGTAAACCCTATTTATGGTTTCCCGTAGAAAAGGAAAATCCCGAAGTCAAACTTCATCTCTACCTTCATCAAAATGATTGCCCGCACCGGGAAAAAATTCAGGAAATCGATATTCATTTAGGCGGCAATGAGAGGGATTTTTATACCTTTATGGATGTCAGCCGCTACCTTGGACAGAATATTGAAATCTGCGGCGAGGTTGAGGAAGATATGCTCTATGGTATTTTCTGTTATAAAGATAAGGTACAAAACGTCTATCCCTTCCGCCCCAAACTGCATTTTTCCCCGGAAATCGGTTGGAATAATGACCCTAACGGCATGGTCTTTGCCGACGGTGTCTACCACCTCTACTACCAGTGGAACCCTTACGGGGTTGTTTGGGGAAATATGCACTGGGGCCACGCCACAAGCCGGGATCTCCTTACCTGGGAGCACCACCCTATGGCTATGGAACCGGACGAATATGGAACTGCCTTTTCCGGCTGCGGCTGGCAGGACTGCGAAAATATCACCGGTCATGGCAAAAATGCCCTGCTCTTCTACTACACCGCAGCCGGAGGAGGGAATATGTGGTCCGCCGAAAAACACCACCTCTTCACTCAGCGGCTGAAAGTATCCACGGATGGCGGAGAAACCCTGCATTCTTCGGATAAGTTTTTCCTCGACCATGTCGCCGGAGAAAACCGTGACCCGAAGATATTTTACCACAGAGAAAGCAAAGCCTACATTATGCTGCTCTACTTAGACGGTTCCGAGTTTTCCATTTACCGTTCACATGACCTTCTCTCATGGGAGGAAACCAGCCGTCTTTCAATAAAAGGCATGTGGGAATGCCCGGATTTATTTGAACTTCCGGTAGAAACGATCGACGGCACAGATTCTGTAAAATTTGAACCTGCGGCAGACGCTGTCGGCAATATTGAGGTTGAAAACAAAGAAAAAAAATGGGTATTCTGGTCCGCCGACGGCTACTATGTCGTGGGAAGCTTTGACGGCTGGCGTTTTACCCCTGAATCTCCCATGCAGACCGCCTACAGCACCAAGCTTCCCTATGCGGCGCAGTCCTTTGCCGGGGTAAATAACCGGACAATCAGCATTGCCTGGCTGCGGATGGATAACTGCCACGGGAACTACCGTGGACTGATGTCCCTGCCTGCAGAACTCTCCTTGATGTTTAAAAATGGGCACTATCATCTGAAATTCCAGCCTGTGCGTGAAATACAAACCGTTTTAGGCCCGGTGAATCAACTGGAAAAAGGGAAGAGCCACACCCAACTTCTGCTTAATGGAACACCGCTGGATGTCCGTATTTCCTGGAAATCACAGAAAAAGGGAACGACAAAGCTGTTTCTGGGCAATTATGAAATCATTATTGACTTTGTCCGGGAAATCATCCGTTTTAACGATCTGGAAAAACATGCAGACACAGCATTTATTTCATTTAATCACAACGAAAACCTGGATTTACGGTTAATTATTGATCAGGAAGTTCTTGAGTTTTTTGGAAATCATGGTATAATTTATGGTGCAGTGGAGATGGAAGAAAACATTCTCCGCAGTACCCTGACCGTTGAATCCAATGCAGAAATTGCTTCAATGGAATGGCGCGAAATCAAGATTCAGGCTTAAACAACGCTGAAAGTTAAAAAACAAGTTTAAACATGAGAAAATAAACGACAGAAATGAATAGTACAAACTGAACAGAAAACAGGAAAAAAGAATATAGCCCGAACAGGAAGTTTCATGCCCTGTCCGGGCTTTTAGGAGTGAAGAATTATGGCAACCATCAAGGATGTGGCAAATGATGCCGGCGTAGCAGTAGGAACCGTTTCCAAGGTATTAAACGGACACTATGTCAGCCCGGAAAATAAGAGAAAAGTAGAAGAATCCATCGAACGCCTGGGCTATCAAATGAACTATTACGCCCGTGGCTTAAAAACCAGCTATACTTACACGGTTGCCGTCATTATCCCGGATATTTTAAATCCCTTCTTTGCCCGTCTGGTCTATGCGGCAGAACAAGAACTCTACAAATCCGGTTATCGGATGTTCCTCTGCCAGTCCCAGAACGACCCGGAAAAAGATTCCTATTATCTCCGCCTTGCAAGACAGAATAAGGTGGACGGCATCATGGGCATTACCTTTAATGAAACAGAGCTTTCCCTCGCCGGAGATATTCCCGTCGTGATGATTGACCGGCATTTACAGCACAAGGTATGCTGTGTATCCTCCGATAACTTCGGCGGCGGCGAACTTGCTGCCAAACGCCTGATTGACGGGGGATGCAAAAAACTGCTCTTTATCCGATCCGGTTCGCATCTGAGCAGTGAAACCTTAAAACGCGGCGAGGGCTTTGCTTCCATGTGCCGGGAAAAAAAGATAGATTATGAAATGTTAGATTCCGGGGACGACACAGGTGCATTTGATGACGGAATAATCCGAAGCTATCTTAAAGAACGCATTATCGATGGCAAAGCAAGTTTCGATGGCATTTACACCAGCACAGACAAGCTGGCCCTGATTGTGTTGGATCTGCTGAACCACCTGCACATCCGCGTGCCGGAAGATGTTCAGCTCATCGGTCACGACGGCTTGCGGCAGATGAACCGAGGACCTTACCTGGTTTCCTCCATTGCCCAGCCTATCGAAGAAATGGCACGGGCCGCAGTAAACACTTTGCTCAAACTCATCCGCAAAGAACCCGCCAGGGAGATGACTATGCTTCCGGTAGAATTTGTGGAGGGCGGAACAACTAAGGTATCTTAATGAGAAATAATACTTGAAAAAAATTTCAGGGTGCATTTGAACAATGAAAAAATATTTTTATGATGAAAAATCAAGTGTTTAATTTAAGTTTCTGTTTGTGGGAGAATAAAAATGAGCGAAATTCATCGAATAAAATGCGGTAATGTTAATTGTTATATTATTGAAAATGGAACTACGGGAATATTGGTGGATACAGGAAAAGCCGAATTTATTGACAAGGTAATTGCATTATGTAAATCTTATCATGTCAAACTGATTGTTCTAACCCACGCTCATTTTGACCATGCTGAAAATGCTGCAAAAATATCGGATGAATTAGGGCTTCCCATTGGAATGAATGAGAACGATTGTAATTTAATTCAATCGAATACAAACCAATCACTGTCTGCTGTAAGTATTCTAGGAAAAATCGTTCTATCGGCATCTCTTAAGGAATTTTCCGTTCGTTCCATGCCGGACATTAAACCCAATATAGTACTACATCATCATGACAACTTATCCAACTACGGAATCAATGCGCGAATTATTTCTCTACCGGGACATACCGATGGTTCCATTGGCATTGACGTGGACAATAAGCATTTAATCGTAGGCGACGCATTAATGAATATGTTTTATCCCACCGTTTCTATGCTGTATCATAACAGGGAGAAAATGTTAGAAAGCGCAAGAAAGATAAGCCGTATTGGCAATAGAACGATATATTTTGGTCATGGAAAACCTGTGGCGAATAAACAATGGGTAAAATGATTTTTTATGCATTTGATACGGGAACCAAAGACAGTATTCAGCGTGCATTTAATGTTTTACGTGATGGTAAAGTTTGAGATGGTATAATAAAGTTGTAACATCGAACTGGAAATAAATACTATATTGGGGGATGAAATTGTTGATGTCACTGGCTTGGCAAAGTGGTGTTAGTATATAAGTGTGGACAGAAAAAGTCGAACAATCTATACTATCAAGTGAAAGAATAAAGGAGATGAAAGGCATG
>CAJUDX010000094.1 GCA_910584785.1 uncultured Lachnospiraceae bacterium
CTAATTATCAATTCTTCCAATATGACGAAGAAGGTTCTTTCACAATAACACGACCTATCCATCGTTTATTAATGTTATCTGCTCTGGAATTTGAACAGACCTATACCGCGTTTAAATCGGCACTTCCTTATATTCGTGATTTAACAAATGAACAAAACATCCGTCAAATCATTAATTAATTTGTGTATACCTGCCAGCAAAGCATCGGTGCTACACTTGACGCTCTTCCTGCCGGACAAAGTAATTTTGCCCGGAAACTTAATGGTGATCTCTTTGAACGTTTTATCCGCACCATCATTGCAGATATAGGTATCGAAGTTAGAGAGGGAACCGTCCAAATTCCTATATCATCATTTAACCGATACAAAAACCCCTCATTTTGCCA
This sequence comes from uncultured Lachnospiraceae bacterium, assembly GCA_910584785.1. Classification (GTDB taxonomy): domain Bacteria; phylum Bacillota; class Clostridia; order Lachnospirales; family Lachnospiraceae; genus Caccovicinus. Next base: position 386 of record CAJUDX010000094.1, read on the forward strand.
TTTTCCTTAATGATGTACAAAGAAAAGGCAAAGAACCTTTTTATGGTGTAAATACTACCTTTTTAACTGGGCATTATAAAGGATATACGGTTAAATTGAATCCTTTAGATGGTGTATACTATTGTGACAAACGACCAATCATGAACACCGACCCACTCCTAAAGCAGACGATTAAAACATTGGACTACTTATTAGTAGAAGATATTTGGAAATTTATTTAATATAAAAAATTGAAGAATAAAATTAATTTAAGATGATAATTTTCAGAGGGCTGCTCTGATTCTTCTATGAACCAGAGCAGTTGCTTATCCAACCTTTTTTGATATTCTTATTAACTAAGGTTCCTCCTCTGGATACCTATGAACCGAATATGTTTGTGTCAAATACCCCTGCACCACCCAGCGCGTGGAATGGCCCCGTCCCGTACAGGTGGAAAGTGTTAAAACCTGGGGTTCCGGTTCCGGGATAACCCTGGCATCAACAACCGAACTTTCCCTGCAAAATTCAATAAATTCCTCCTCTAACCCCTTCTCTTCCAGATCCAGTCGATACACCATACTCTTTACCCCGGTTTCATACGCAGCAAAAATCCTGTACCGGAAAACAGCATCCTGGGAAACAAGGTAAATATCTGGATGCCCCTCAAGAAAATCCCGTTTTTGATAGTATTTTAAAATGCCAAACATGGAATTATCACGCATTCGATGTCCATAAATTATCGTATGAAAATCAGAAAAATCAGGGCGATTTGTACTTTCCAGGAAAATGGAACCGCTTTTATTATTTTCCTTTTTCCAATTACGATACAAATATTCATCGTTATCCTCACCCTGCACAATCGGATAAGAAAGCTTTGTTCCGGGAATTGCTATCCAGCCAAGCACATCCTGATTCACCTCCTGCAATCCCCGCAAATCAATCCCCGCAAGAGCAGCAGCTTCTTTGGGCAATGTTTCTGCCGCCCCTTTTACCCCTTCGTCTAGCGTCTCTATGCTGCCTTCTTTTACGGTATCTGTCCTTTCCTGTACATCGGTTTCCATTGAAACCAGGCGAACAGAAGCGGACACACTACCCGGCAGTCCAGCGATTTGAGCGGCTTCACGACTGGCTTGTTCAGCTCTTTTGGCATCCCATACCTGGCGGGCAGAAAAAAACAGGCCCATCAGCAAAACTATCCCCAAACCCACTCGCACCAGCTTCGTTCTCATCCTTATTCCTCCTGTACTTTTATCATTATGGGCACATCATGCATCTCTTATCGTTTGCCTGATTTTGTCTTTTACTATGACATAACCGGGGTTCATATGAACCCCGGTTACTGGTAAAATATTCACAAATGATATTGCCTTATTTTTCTATCCGTTTTCTTAACTTTTTTACCTATTCTAATCTTCTCTTATTCCTTTTCCTGACGTTTCTTTCTGTCCATCATCGTCATCGCCATCAGACCAAAGGCAGACAGCAGCGCCATCATATTCCACAGACCAGAACTATCGCTGGTTTTTGGAACACTTGCCAGAGGCACATCATCATCCAGGATATTGATAAAATCAGGAATCCCTGCTAATGGTACATCTGCATCCGGGATATCAACAACCGGAATCCCTGCCAGCGGCACATCCTCGTCAGGAATATCTGTTCCTTCGGGAATTTCTGCTAACGGAATACCATCTCCGGGAACCGTAACCGCAAGTTCAGGATTTGGTGTGGTGCCATGGACACGACCTGTCTGGTTTGTTGCCGTAGAGCCGCCTCCTCCGCCACCGCCGCCGGAGCTGCCGCTATTGCCGCCAACCGTACGATCATAACGAAGGATAAGAACATTACTGTCGGATTCTTCCGTTAAAACCAGGTGTGTAGGATCAGTCGAAGTATAACGGTAAGAATTGCCATTATATGAGGTACGGGTTCCGATATCCGCTGCATGGATGGTATCGCCAACCTTCTTTCCGGTAAGTGTCTGCGTACTTTCCCCATCCTTTGTTCCATTGGTATAATACTCATGAATAATGGTATACGCAACATCCTTAGGTTCAGGTTCAGGTACGGGATCTGGTCCCGGATTAACTTCCCCGCCGTCTTTTGTAAAATACAGCTTTAACACTGTACTTCCATCTTCGGCTGCCAAAGCAGTTAGCACATTGCCTTTATGTCCCGGCACAAATGTATAGCCTGCAACTTCTTTATCCTTCTCTGTAACAGAAACTGTTTGACCTGCCACACCAGAACGGGTATCCGACTCTTGGATTAACTCATTGGTATCTGCATCATACCATTCTACGGTGTAATCTACTTTTGTTTCGACAGGTCCAGGTGTTGGATCAGGATCTGGATTAGGATCGGGATCGGGACCTGGATTAGGATCAGGATCGGGTTTCCCTGGCTCTTTATCTTTAGTAAAATACAGCTTTAACACTGTGCTTCCATCTTCGGCTACCGAGTCAGTTAATATGTTGTCTTTATGTTCTGGCACAAACGTATAGCCTGCAACTTCTTTATCCTTCTCTGTAACAGAAACTGTTTGACCTGCCACACCAGAACGGGTATCCGACTCTTGGATTAACTCATTGGTATCTGCATCATACCATTCTACGGTGTAATCTACTTTTGTTTCGACAGGTCCAGGTGTTGGATCAGGATCTGGATTAGGATCGGGATCGGGTTTATCTGATTTATCCTCATTCCATATACCATGGATATTCACATTCTTATCAGGCATGGTAAACTTATTACTCTCAATGGTTGTATCCTCCGTACTCCAGCCAGAGAACGTATATGTTTTATTATCTATCGTAATTTTTTTATCAGATGTATACGTAGTATCTACATTTACGTCATCACCTGCAGAATGTTCAGATCCGGTTGGCAATTGCTCATTAGAGTCTTCAGGAAGACCTTCCCAAGTATAAGTCACTTTATATGTTTCCGATTCAACCTCTATAGACGCATCAGCATACCCACTTTTATCGTTCCAATCAACCTCAGCTTTGTTTGTATAGGTACCTGCTTTCGTGGCATTGACCCAAACAAGCAATTCTTTAGAACCACTAGCAGGAATCTTCACATTGTTCCAAGTTACATTATGATTATCCTTATTATATACTCCTCCATCAGATTCACTTACCTTGCCAAAAGTTAATTCTGTGGGTAGGGTATCCACAACTGTAACGGTAACGAACTTCTCATTAGGATTCTCAATTTTAATAGTAAACTTAACTTCCTGACCAACCTTAACTTCAGATGGGTCAGCAGTCTTTGTAATTATCAAATCTGAATCCTGAATCTTTTTCCATGTGGCTGTATAAGTAATTTTGTTCTCTCCATCTGCATCAACAGATTTTACCTTAGAATTAACTGCCGGAGTCCACCCCATAAAAGTATATCCTTCGCGTTTTGGCTGTACAACTGTCTCACCAGTTTGATTCTTTACTTCTTCTGTTCCTTTATCAGCCATTGTAAACTTAGGTGTATCGGCACCCTCTTTCAATCCCGTACTTATCTGGTCATCAAAAACAGTCTCATCCTGAACGCCATCCGTATAAATAACCGTATAAGAAATAACAGGTTTCTTGTGAGTAATATATACATAAACAGGTGCATCTTCTGTCAAACAATACCATCCCTCATCCAAGTCTCCACCTGCATAACTACAATACCCTCCTTTAAAATAATAAAATGGTGCATAGACATCTTTCTCAGCGTATTTCAAATAATGTTTCCCACGCGTATTCTCAAAATTCCTGCTCCATAAATCAAGATAATATTGCTGATCTACATGAACCTTACACATCCATAGCCATTCTGAACCATTCAAATCATCATTACTGTTATCATAAACTTCAACCTCTCCAATAGTGTATGATCCCAAATCAAGACTATTTAAAGTTCCATTATGTCCAGTATCATTTCTATCAACACATCGTACAATCACAGCTATTTTGTTTTTACTATAAAAGTCTTTTACAGCTTCATCCGTAGGTTTATCTGGCTTTTCTGATTCACTTGGTTCATTTCCGACATTATTAGTAACATCATACCAAAAATATAAATCACCGTCCGCTGTTGTTCCTCCATAAGCACCAATTGTCGTATATTTAAAGCTTATTGCCACCTTGACCGTAGTTTTTCCAGATTTCGTGCCAGGTCTAAAGTCTATCCTAAGCTGACTTCCTTCCCAACTCACATCTACATCTACTATACCATCTGCACCACTAACAGTAGGACTATAGTAAGAGCCAGCATTAGGTACTACCCAGCCACCCCTAGGGTTAATATTTGGTGTTCCAATATCATACACACCATCCTCATTATCGATAATTGCAGAGCCTTTTGTATCCTGACAATAATAATTGTAACCATCATAGGAAAAGTCATTACTCCAGGGGAACTGCTGGAAATCATGAGCGATAGAGGATTTTTTTACAGTTCCAGCAGCATAATGGTTACTCTCCAGCCCCATCACAGCGTCTACTTCAGCAATAACAGCCGCATAAACCGCAAGGGATTCCTGAACATCCGCACGTCCCTCATATTCGGTATTCAGCAAAGCATCATAGGCTTCAGCCACCTCACTGTAAAGCAGCACACTGACCTCTTCCGCATTTTCTTTTGTAATCTTTTCCGGCAATTTTGCTACAGCATCCAAAAATGCCAGAACGGCCTTGGGTGTCTCTTCCGTTTCGCTCTCCGGCACAAACCCGGTATCTGAAAGGTACATCACAAATGCCATTGCTGTTGTGTTCCCATCTACCGTTACCAGGCCATACTCCCGTACTGCACTGCTTTCCACAACATCCACGGCATTGTCGGATTTAGAGAGTTCGCTTTCTGCTCCCGTGTTTTCACTGCCTCTGTCTGATGTTTCTGCCGAATCTGACGTATCCTGACTGGAACTGCTGCTTTTTTCTTCGGTTGTATCAGCAGCTTCTTTTCTGTCTTCCCCATCGTTCTTGCTTCCAGTTTCCGGGCTTTCTTCCTTTTCGGTATCGGTTTCTGCTTTATTTGTATCCTCCACTGATATTTCCGAGTGATTGTCCTGGACTTCCTTTTCTCCAGCTGCAGAATCTGTATTTTCTTTTGCTTCCTCTCCACCTGCAGAATTTTCTTCCTTCTCTCCTGCCGGCGTTCCCGGTTCTTTACCGGATTCTTCGCTCACGGAAGTATCGGATTCTTCTTTGTCCTCTTTTCCTTCTTCCTCACCAGCTAATCCATCAGATTCCCCTGCGTCAGCATCGCCTTCTTCTCCTTCCACAGGATTTTCCAGTTCTTCTTTTGCCGCCCCGCCGGATTCTTCTTCACCGGAAACACCACTTTCTTCTTCCGGCTCTTCACCAGGCATTTCGGATACTTCACCGGATACGTCGTCCCCATCCTGCTCAGTTCCCATAGTCTCATCTTTGCCTGACAGACTATCACTTACTATTTCATCCCCGCCTAACGAGTTATCCTCTACGGTCTCATCCAGTTCTTCCGGGCTTTTGCTTTCCGTCGTCGTGTTATTTCCGCCCGGATTAACGGTATTCTCAGCGTTTTCACTGCCTTCTGCCATTTCCGGCGCTTCCGGCACCTCTTCCTGGCCAAATGCCTCTTTATAAGACTTTACAACAGTTTTTCCGCTCACCTGACCATCGATGTTTACACTGGCAGATACATTTTCTTCTCCGCTGTTCATATACAAAAACAGCAGTTCTTCATCTCCGGTCAGACGGAAGCCTTCCAGTCCGGAACCTTCTGACGTACGGATAAATACCCGCAAATCCATCCCATCCACATCGGGAACGGCGGTATAATTCACCGCTTCAGTAATCTCAAAGAGATTTCCTTTTGAAAATAATTTTTCATACCTGGCAGCTTCTGCCTCGTTTTCCTGTCCAAATGTCAAATATCCCCCTGCAGGATTTCCTGAACGAACCGCCTCTTTTGCTGCGCTCCAGATAGCTTCGGCAGACATCTGAAATTGAACCGCACAGTCAAAATTCTCTCCTGCCATGGCAGTGATTGCCGAATTTCCTATATTTCCGAAAATCATGGCAAAGGAAAGCACAAAGGCTGCCAGACGTTTAACCGAATACCAACGCCCATGCCCTGTCTTTCGCCTTCCCCATTCACTTCTTGTTCTCTGCATTTGTTCCATGCAATCTTCCCTCCTTTTCCAATTCCTGCTTCCAACTACTCGCTTCTTTATCTTTTCTATTTCCAGGAATCCTTTGTTCAACACAGACCAGCTCCTCCCTTTAAGCCTTTTTGTCTGCTTTTCCGGCTTTCTCTCCCGCCGCTTATCCTTCCTTCAGCCTGCTGCCTCATCCTCAGCTATCGCATGATCCATCAGTTTTACCAGTTCCAGGAAACTGCGGAAGCTTAAAGTTTCTTCCCTGCCCATCCACGTCACCTGACCCTGCCAGGTTGCATTTTCCTGACTGATAATATGCACAACGAACGTTTCCTTCCTGTTCATCTTTTCCTCCATTCCGCAGATAGCTTCTGATGCGAGCAGGCTTCGGTCAAAAAAACGATTACCTGTCCCCTCGACCTCTCCGACGGAATATTCCACCTCCGCCTGACCCCCGGCCTTCTTCCACCCGGATTTTAACCGGGTAATCATCAGCTTTTCTGCTCCCTGGCCTGCCCCGGATATAAGCGCCAGATATTGATTGCTGCTGTACTGTGTATACACATCCTCTGACCGGGTTCTGCTGGTCAGGGTCTTTCGGAAGAGTTCCATCTGCCTTATCCTCTCCGCCTCCCTCCACCCCTCCTTTCCTCCCGATAACGTACATAACAGAAGAAGGCTTTTCTCCTGGTTCATCTCATCTAACCTCGCCCGTATCCGGTAGATATCCACAAAGCTGGGATAGCTGCAATAATATGCACCCTCCCCCTTCTTCTCCTCCTCCAGTTCCTCCTTCATCCTTTCCATTGCCCTGGACAAAGGATAGGTACGGCTTCTTTCCTGGTACTTTGCCATCGCACGGTCTAAGGAGGTCAGACCCAAGTCCTGATAAAACAATGCACTTGCCTCCTCATACACCCGCTCTGCCTCCCGCCTGCGGTTTAACGCCATTAAGCAGTCAATCTGCACTATCTGCCATTCATCATAAGGATGAAGCTGGCTGGCGGCCTTCGCCAGATGCAAAAGCCTCTCAAACTTCTTTTCCTCTTTTAGCCGGACACTGAGCTTATTTAAACAGGTAAAATACCACTTCTGATAATGGGCACTTTCCAAGGCCACCCATTCCTCACCGCCAAGCAGCGGCAGAAACTCCCCGGTATATGCCTCGCAATAGGTTTGACATTGCGCTTCCATCTCCTGCTCATCACCAGACTTTCCCCGAATCTGCCCGATAAGACAGTCCAGCCTTTCGGTGTCCGTTTTCACCGGATAATCTAAAGTAAAGTAATAGCGTGTTCCCCGGCTTATGATGTAATCCCCTTCTGGAAAATGGGCATCCCTGATTAATTTCCTTACCATGTAAATCTGCTGACGGAAGTTATTCAGCCGCCTTTGCCGATTTTTCTCCCCTGGTCGAACCAGTTCCAAAAGCTCCTTCTTCTCACAGCCGGATTCACCTGCCTTTAACAAAAAGAACAGCATCTGCATCGACTTTCCCAGGGGATTCGCCTTAATTGCTACTTCCTTTCCCGCAAAGCTTAACGAAAAACCACCCAGAAATCTTACATAAAATTCAGGTTCTGCTGTTTGCGTATTCATCTTAGCGCCAATCCCCCTCCCCTGATTGATTTCCTTGCTCCCGGCCTGCTTATGCCCTTTTATCCAGGCGGGCAGTGTAAAACAAAGTATACATTAGTTGACAGCCGGGTTTTTTTGTTTTTTGAAAAAAATTTCCCACTTTTCTATGTTTTTCTATCTTTTTTCTTCATTTTCCCTTTTGTTTTTACAACATTTCCCCACTTTTAATAAAAATCGATGAATCAACCAAAGTATACTTTAGTTTACACCGTTGACCGTCGGATTGCCCCATCTTTGTTCAGTATA
>CAJUDX010000095.1 GCA_910584785.1 uncultured Lachnospiraceae bacterium
TATCAGCTGGTAATGTACTAAGGATTTCTCCTATTTGTACACGCTTAAAGAACATTCCCGCTGCTGGCTTAATCTTCCAATTACCGTGCAACAAACGTTCTCTCTCTACAAGCGGCAGGTTCTCTAAGTTCGCCCGATAGGACGGATCTTTTTCCAACAATATCTTATTATCGTTCAGGGTACTTGCTATGAATGTAACACTCTTAATCTTTTCCTTTTCAATTCCCTGCTCCGTCAATCCTTTAGAAGAATCAGCCCATACAATTTCATCTTCTACACGTGCCATATATCGTATTTTACCGGAATGCTCTGGTATAGGGTATCCGCTGTCCGGATCAAGCCACCAGGAAATAAACTCTGCAACCCATGAATCCGCATCCGGATTGCACGTCGCTCTTACATAAGGCTTAACTCCACAGGTTGAACGATTTCTTGAAAGCATATAAAAAAACTGACGCTCTGAAAAATGTGTCAGTTCATCAAAACCAATAAAAGCTATCTGAGAACCCTGCCATTTCAGTACATCATCATTGCGGTAAAGATAATCAAAAAATACCGCACCTTTATTGTAAAAATCCCATCGAAATTTAGGGGTTCTAAACGATGCTGCACCAGATATGCCAGAATACATTTTCAAGCTTTCATCCCATAAGCCACCAGACGCTGTTATCTGATTATAATTCTTACGGAAAATTACTGCCCTGTATCCCTGCGTAAATATATGTCGCAGAGGCTCCATAAGCAGCGCATAGGTCTTTCCTCCTCCGGCAGCACCGCCATAAATTGCAATATCCGCGTTTGTTGCCAAAAATTTCTCTTGCGGACCTTTTTGTGGACGTATTTCCCTAACCATCATCAACTTCCTTTTCAGGAATATAAATAGCTATCTTAACACCTTCATCTTCATCCTTCTGACCTATTTTAGTTCTCAAGACACCCATTCGCGTCCTTTGTTCTTCCTTATCTTCCTCAGTCTTAGTGGAATAGCCATGCTTACTCATCCAAAGGCCCGCAAGCTGCGAAGGAATAACGCCCAATTCGAACTTTGCCCTGGCATCGACTTCACATTCTTCTTTCATGCGCGTAACGATGTCAGCAAATCGTTCATCACTTGCATATCGCTCATAAAATGAAGCACGAGAAATCCCAGCAAACACACAAAATCCCTCGATTGTATAGGTTATGCTGCGTTTTAACTCCTTACTGACAAATTCAGAGTTCTTTGCACTGAAATCATGGGTAAGCACCATTCGGTTATCACAGTGCGCTTTGTATGCTTCCCATGCTGTTTCTAACGCCTTTACACTGCCAAATTTCCTTGGTCTGCCCATGAAATCACCGTCCTTTCTTTAAATTGGGGCAAAAGAAAAGCACCTGCAATAAACAGGCACTTTCGAGGAATATTAACAGTTTTTAATTTCTTTAAGCATCTATGTCTTTTATAGTAATCTTAGAATATGATTCTTTATCTTTTTCATCATTTTTTTCATGCTGTTTTTCCAATTAAAATATCACCCATCTCAACATAAGGATTTTGCTTTTTTTCTTTTTCCATTATCTCCTGCCTCCTCAAAAATACTGCATATATCTTAGTTTAAAAATAAAAAATTATGGTGAATCTGATTAGGATGTTGACTTATTTACCCTTTTATTATCCTCCTTTTTAAGATTCCCTCTGTATTTTCCTGGAGGAATCACGATTTCACCTATGTATATAATTCTAGTAGCCACATCGTATACATCTTTCTTCATGCTGTTTCCCTGAACCATACCTCACCTCATCTATTTTAATTTTTGTGTTATATATGGTCTATCACAACCTTCGTTTATAAAATAGGCAACTATATCATTATTAATTGATTCATCAAAGTCTATTCCCTTATCCACCATAACCTGGAATGCATCTACTATCGCCATTACAATGTCTTCCTTATCCTCATTAATATTAAAATTCTCCAAATGTTTCTCTAAAAAGGATGATACCATTTTCATTCCTTTTTCTGCAACACTAATTCTTTTTTCATATTCTCCAGGCTTAATCAAATATCTTGTACACTGCATACGTCCTTCCACTGGCCCACATATTATTGCACATGTATCAAAATCTTCTGTTACTCCTTTATTTTTATACACATCAAAGTTCTTATCCAAAATATCTATCAACTGAACATAAGATAACTTATTTATTCGTTCTGTAGGATTAATCTCATCATCTATTAGACCTCCAAAAAATTCTACTGCGGAGGTATTTCGCCCTGTAAAACCATACAAAAACTGATCTTTAACCATTTTCACTTTTTCAATACAACTTCTTTCTCCAGTATCAAGGCAAAACATAGTTTCTCCACAAAATACAGCAAAGCTCTTTCCAAAAACTACAGCAATAGCACTCAATGTCTTTTCCTCCATCCAAACTTTTTCTTTAATTTTACACCATCTAATGCAAAATGAAAAGACACCCTTTTTAAGGATGCCTTCTTCACGCCTGAAATGTCTGGATGGAGAGTCCGAAACCAGGCAAATAGCGGAATCGGATTTGAACCAACATCCACCAACCTGATACTCTAATTGTATTATAAAACGAATTTTCCGAATAAAACGAACTTTTTTATTTTATTTCATTACTTTTCAAATATTTGTCCCGAATCATTAATCGGGGGTAATCCTCATTCTGCGGAACTCCCATTTTTTTTGCAATCTTTTTCCAGCTTAACTTCTCTATATACCACATTATAAAGACCCAGCGCGTCTGTATATCTTCAATCGCTTCTATCCAATCCCTGACTTCTTTCTGCTCCTGCCTTTTTCTCATCAGGAGGTTGTGCTTACGGCAATACTTATCCCACTCAAAGCCGGAAACCCCCTGTGGAATCGGATATCCTGTTCGATAATCCAGGATTATACTAATCCCCATACCTTTATCCGTTTCCTCCATCTCCCGAAGTTCTGCTTCCAGACAGATAATTTCCGCACTTAATTTATTGCGGAACCTGTCCAATCTGTCTTTAGTCATCCTCTGCATCGGCACCCCCCTCCCTTCTTAACAAACCTTTTACAATTCCTTTAGAAAACCAACACACTTTCGACACAATTTAACTGTATCCTGTACTCATCAGCAAGGCGAACAGCCTTTTTACATAGATTTTTTTCTACTACCTCCTTTCAGCAGCCACAGGGCTGCTTTTTTTAATAACCTGCGGCTGCTGAATTACTGACCGACCTACCCTGGTAACAATTCCATTCTTATTCGTTTCAACGGCAAATACTACGATTTGTTTGTACATCGTCTCTCCTCTCTTAAATTTCACTTGGTTTACTATCTATGCGATTCTTTCCAACTATTTTCACACGTATTATTACGTGCTATAATATTCATAGGATAAGGAAAGAAGAAACCATGAAACAGGTTGCCAAACCATAATTCCTTATCACAGCACAAGCCTTAAAAAAGGACTTGAGCAAGCTATAGTAAAACAGGCGGGACTCAAGTAGTTCCGCCCCAATATAGAGGCTTTCTATGAACAAATTATTTTATCCTGCATTATTTCACAAAGCCGAAGAAGGCGGTTTCTGGATTTCTTTCCCGGATATCCCCGAATGCCTTACAAAAGGCGATGACATGACACAAGCTTATGAAATGGCTGTGGATGCACTGGGATTGGTCTTAGCTGACTATGAACGGGAGAAAAAACCTTTTCCCACGGTTTCTGAACCAACAACAATTTGTGTCGAACCAGATTCTTTCCTTGTTGTCATCGAATTTGACATACTTGCTTACAAAAAACGTACAAATTCTCGTGCAGTAAAGAAAACTCTCAGTATTCCTGAGTGGCTGAACGAAGCAGCCATTGCCAAAGGAATAAACTTCTCTCAGGTTTTACAAGAAGCCCTTCTTACTAAGGTACAGCTTTAATCCTTATTGGGGCTATCCTTTGTGGTAGCCCCTTATCTTATATCTTTGCTAAATTTCAGTTTAGATTACAAAACGCCAATGTGTTGGCGTATAGTACACATACATGCTTCCATCAGGAATAAACCATAATCTTCCTTTTCGGAATAATTTTTGCACATTCCTTCGACCTTTACCATCATCGATTTTGGTTTCAACAACCGTTTCCGCTGGTGGTAGTTGGTCTAACATTTTTATCCAATCCATCTAAGCAAATCCACATGGGCAGCATTATCCATCTCACACTGATACTGTTTGCCATGCCTGGTAGAAAGCACATAAGGTGGATCGGCATAGATAAGCACATTGGCATAATTAAAGCGTTGAATAAGGTCTACAGCTGGTTTATTCTCTATCTGTACGCCCCAGAGCCGCTCTGCCGCCTGCATTATCTTTCCTGGCAAGTGTGTCCAGTTTTGCGCTGCATAGGCTCGCTCCCGTCCCTGAACATCATTTTTCCATCCAACTTTTTCTCCTGTCGTTCTGAATCCATATCCCATGTTTAATCGTATGTAGAAATTTACAGCCTTCTTAAAGCTATCTTCAGGCACTGCAGCAAAAGTATCCTCATAGACCTGCCGGGCATATGGCGTCCAGTAAATTTCATGTGCCAAACGCTCTGGGTCTTTTTTAATCCACTCGAACAAGTTAACCACATTACCATCCAAATCATTCACCGTTTCGATATTGCTTCGGGGTTTATTAAAAAGTATTGCGCCGCTACCAAAAAACGGCTCCAGATAGCTATGGTGTTTCGGAAAAAAAACTAACTATCCATTTTGCCAGGCTCCACTTACTTCCAGGGTACTTCATAATCGCCTTCACATTATTATCCATTCTGCTTCCTCCCTTCCATATACCGCCATTCCAGCTGATCCAGGTAATCTTGAAGCTGATGCAACACCATTGAATGATACTGATATTTATTCAATAACTGTCCCATCTGTGTTTTTACATTTTCCCAAGCTTCATCGTTTCCTGCAATACTGTCCCGATATTTTCTCCAGAAACGATTATAAATCTCATCATTGATAGCCATTATCTCCTGGTTACTCAATGGTCTTACTTTTGCCTGTATCATAAACTCTCCACTTTCACATAAATTCCAGGAATCTTTGCCCAATATTTCGCAATCACTTACTTGCCTGAATCCTCAAATCGCATCACTTACTCCTGCGACTTATTTCTTTATCCCCTGTGGTTCCTGCAAAACTCCCGCAATAACTATAACCGTCTGCCACAAGATTTGCCGGAAGAACCCTTCCTAAATCTTGCACTGGTGCAATTTCTTTCTCTTCTTTCCCTAACACAAAAGTCATAAGGCTTTCATCCTCAATGATCCAGATATCCCCCATCTGGTATAGCCGCACCTGTTCTATCTGTTCATCAGACAGCATCCATGCCGGCTTTCCCCGAAGCTTAAAGCGAATAAAAAAGTTTCGGTCCTCGATTTCCTTTTCGGTCATCGGTATCGCTTTAAAGCCGCCCTTGCCGCGCTCAACCCGACAAGCTGCTAATTTTTCCACATTCCTCACCTGCTGCCTCCTTCCATCCGCTGCTTCACCCTCTGCTGCATCAACTCATCATAGTTGGTTACGCTTGGGGTAAAATTATGAAAACGGTTAGGTGCTCCTTGGGCAGAGGTATTTCCTTTTCCCTGCACTGCCTTAGCTTCCTTGCTTTGCTTTAAGGCAAACACCCCCGTCCAGGAGTTAAACACAGACTGATCCAAAATAGCGATCTTTTTTTCATCATCCCCAGGAGCCAGCGCTTCCAGCTTATCCAAAAGCATGGCAACAGCCCGATCCGTCATCGGTTTATTTCTCTTTTGGCGATAAGCCATAAACGCCTTGATTGCTTTATCCAACTCTGGATTTTGGGCGCACTTTTCTGGTATATCGCTAGATATACTCTTTTGTCTATGTTTTTGTTTCTGTTTAGGTTTAATTATGGTATCCGATTGGGTATCCACTTGGGTATCCGTTTTGGTATCCATTTGGGTATCCATTTGTACAGTACAAAATGATAGGTTATCTGATTTGGCTTTCCCCTGGATATCCGATGGCATATCTGGTTGGATATCCGATGCGTTCCCCCTTTGTATCATACAAATATGGTATTGGGTACTCTCGCCCCTCCGCTTGGACGGCTTAAAATCAATCAGCCCCATCTGCTTTAACTCCGCCCTGGCCCGCTTCATGGCGTTTTCGCTGACGCCCATCATCCCACAAAGGCTTATATTTGTCCTGGAGAACCAGTCCGACCAACTACATTTATTGTCTATCTGCAATAAGGTGTAATAGAGCAATTGTGCGTTATTGGAAACCTGGCTGCACTGCAACAAATCATAAAAGCGGTTCAACAGTTCCAGATAATTCAAGGCTTTCACCTGCCTTTACTTTGTTATGTTCTTTCTCTCTTCTTAACTCCCGCCAAAACTCCCGCAATAGGTATAGCCATCCTCTATCAGGGGCGCCGACAGGGTATGCTCTGCCTTGGCAGAGGAAAGGAAAGCCCTGTCCCTGCCCCCGGCGCCCTGCATCAGTGCTGGGGATTGGCTTTCCTTTGCCCTTTCCTCTCTTTGATTCCAAGGAAGGAGATTATCCTCCTGACCGTCCGGCGGGATAAAGGCGGAATCAAGAGGTTTGTCCTGACGAACTGTCAGCTTATCCATAGCGTCCTTATATTCTTCAAAGCTTAATTCCCCAAGGACATTCTTCTTATAGCTCCTAAGCAAAGAGTTTTTTCCAACCCCTGTCCGTTTCAATTCATTCAACAGAGAGTTGATATATTTCGTTTCCAGACCATTCCTTCCTGATGGAGCTAAAACCTGGGATACAGAAGAAGCCGCAGATCGGCTATCGGATGTTCTCTCTTTCCTGCCGGCAGTTCTTCCCCCTTCCCAGTACACATCCGCTCCAATTCCAAGCTGCTTACAGGCTACCGAAATGGCATCCGTCGTTGCTTTTTTATAACACTCTTCTGAAAGATAAATGCCGTCTCTTTCTTTTGAAGCCAGCTTGTCCCCGCCGGTGCCAACAATGGGTTTACTCCACTCCCCTCCAAACTTCACATACAGCTCAATATCCACAAAAACAACAATTTCCTCTCCCACCGTTTCCATCCACTTCCTGACGGGTACATAGTACCAGCCAAGCCCGCAGGGACCAAACTGTTCCGTAAGGGTTTTAATCCTCCACATGGGCTCAATACTGGTCTTTCCATTCATCCGACCACCCCGGATTTCCTTTTTTGCTTCATCTGGAACAAGCCGAACTTCGTTATACAATGTAAGATTTTCTTCGTTCCTCATTTTTTTCTCACTTTCCAGACCTTTGTTTTCATCATAAACGTGGTAAAGCAAACCCTCCATTTGGGACTTTTTCAATTTTCAGCGCTGATCAGATCCTTTGATTTCATGCTTTTGAGAAATCTCTTTTGCCTATTGACTTTTTCAATTCCATGGGTCATAATAAGCTTAGTTCTTTTCAGACATTGTTTGTCTAAGGCCAGGACAGTTGCTGCTGCCATGGCCTGCTTTCCACTTTTATATTTAATTTTTTATTGTCGCCCTCAGTGCTACAGGATTCGCGCCTATAGCGCTGAGAAAACAAGAAAGCTTCCAAATACCATTACTGTCCCAAGCAGCACAAACAACGGATAAAGCCTGTCCATAAGCTTTTTCAAGCGGATTCTGCGACAGTATCTAAGCTGTCTGCGGCAGTACTTTAACTGCTGCCGGGCAAATATCTCTGCGCGCTTTGGGTCGGCCTTAAGCGCCATATACTCTAAGTGTCCGTGGATCATCTTAACCTCCTCCTTCCTGCATCAACTGATGCATTAAATTAACATCTTCCAGGCTCATCCGCCCGTCAAACACGTAAGGGTCAAACTCTTCATCATACGCCCCTGCAAAGGGCATCCCTACCGAATGGGTGGCTTCTCTTGCCTCTTCTAATCTTTCCTGAAACTCACCCGGCTTATAGCTTTCAATAAATGCCTGGATATCATTATATCCATTCTCATAATGACAGCGAACACCAAGGGCCAGTTCTTTGATGCCCATATCCTCTGCCAGGTATCCGCAGTAATAACCGTTAAGTACCACAGCCCCTGGGTCAATACGGCAGATTTCTTCCAGCCGAGCCTTATCCTCTGCAGAAAGCCTCTCATCTGCCGGATCAAGCCAGAAACACTCGGCCTTCCAGGAACGGCCTTCCTTCCAGAACGCCACCCAGGCGATTCCGTCACGCAGTTCATCCTTGAACTGACTTACAATGTATCGCAAGCTTGCCACGGTCTAAACCTCCTTTCCCACAGCTTGTCCTTTATTCCCGCCATCAGGCGGTTTCATCCTTTGTAACTTTTC
>CAJUDX010000096.1 GCA_910584785.1 uncultured Lachnospiraceae bacterium
GGCAAATCAGTAATTTTTTCCCCTTATGCTAAATCTGTGCCAGCATTGAAGCTAGATATATGGAAACAAATGGTGGAAGATTTTAGAAGTAAAGGATATGATTGTTATACCAATGTTGCCGGGAATGAGGAAGCACTGCCAGGAACAATTTCTATCTCCCCTTCTATTTCTCAGATAAGGTCTGCGGCAGAATGGGCGGGTACATTTATTGGTCTCCGCAGTGGGCTTTGTGATGTGATCCGGGAGGCATCCTGCCGGAAAATTGCCATGTATCCAGATTATCAATACTGTGATACGAAGTGGAAAGCCATCGATATGTATTGGCTAGAAGGATGGAAAAATATTGTGATAAGAGAGGGATTTCAATGGAACATGCTCTGATTTTATCAACACTCCCCAAAACATGGATTTTCGATTTAGACGGGACTTTGGTAAAGCATAATGGCTATAAAATAGACGGGAAAGATACCTTGTTGAATGGTGTGAAAGAATATTTGGATGGACTTCCGCAGGAGGATAAGGTGGTTATTTTGACTGCCCGAACGGAGGAGTATCGGGAACAGACCATGCATTTTTTGCTTAGTAGAAATGTGAGATTTGACCAGGTATTATTTAATATGCCTATGGGGGAAAGGATTTTGGTAAATGACAGAAAACCTTCTGGTTTGGATATGGCAATAGCATTTAATCTGGAAAGAGACCATTTTGTTCTTCCACCGATAATGAGAGAACAGTGAATATTCTTTTGACCATCAATCAATTTCCCTGTGGTTTAACATTATTTATTCATATTGGGGTGCGGCAAAGCTGGTTAAGGCTTGCCGCTACCCCTATTTTCGTTTAGGGAGAAATTTATTCCCTCCAGCACCGGCTCCACACCCGGTTCACCCCAGTACCGTGAAACTGCGCTCCCTTTACATTACTTCTTAATAAAATACCATAAGCTTTTTCGCACACCGGGAAGATAGCGGCTTCGCCGATTAAAATCGCTTCACTGTTCAGCAATGTCTGCCAGCGCTGTTCAGGAAAAGAAAGAAGTTCGCCGGTGGCGGCAGCCATCAGCTGATCGTATTCTTTATTGGACCATTTTCCATAATTAAAGGAGGAATGGCTTGTCCACATCGCCAGGAAGGCCAGGGGATCGGTGTAATCGGCGCCCCACCGGGCAAGTCCCAGTTCATAATCACCATTTCCCATCCGCTCCAGACGGGCTTTTTTGGGGACGGCTTCTAAGTGAATGGTAACTTCGGGAAGTGTTTGCTGGATTTCTTCCTGCAGAAACTGCCCCAGGTTTTTTGCTGTGTCACCGTCCTCAATAAGCAGGGTAAAGGTAAAGGAATCTGTTCCCAGTTCGGATTTGGCCTGCTCCATCCATTGTCGGGCCTGTTCTTTAGGCGGCTGCTTAGCGTTGTTTTCTGCGCTACTTTCCTGTAATTCTTTTGCATCTTCCCGAAAGTCTCTTCCATCCGGTCCATAGGCGAAGTCCCAGGGAACAGCGCCGTAAGCCGGGCGGGAGCCGTCTTTCATCACCTGCCGGGCAGCCAGTTCTTTGTCAAAGGCCAGGGTCAGAGCGTTTCGCAGGGCAGTGTTGCTGAGATGATGGTTTTGTGTATTCGGCGAAAGATACCACAGGGAGCTTAGAGGAATAGACTGGTATTCCGGGGAGTCCCGGTAAATTTCTGCCTGTTCCCCGGAAAGGAGGGCCATGTCGAGCTGTCCTGTCTGATAGGCCATAACTGCCTGCTGGGAATCTTTAATGACTTGATAATGAATCTCTTCGAGTGAAACTTCATTTGCCTGATGATAGCGCGGATTTTTTACCAGGAAAATTTCCAGACCAGAGGGCTGATATTCCTCAACCAGGAAAGGCCCGTTGGAAAGAAGGGACTGCGGTGAGGTTCCGTACTGGTCGCCCCATTGCTCATAAAATTCCTGATTTAAAGGATAGAAGGTGGGCAGGGTCAGCAGAGAATGGAAGTAGGGACAGGGTTTCTCTAACTCAACCTCCAGTGTCTGTGCGTCCAGTGCCCGCACCCCCAGTTTGTCGCTGTCCATTTCCCGATTTAGAATGGCCTGGGCATTTCGGATTCCTGCGGTTGCAAATAAAAAGGCATTTTCATTTCCATTTTCGGGGTTAATTCCCCGTTTCCAGGCATAGACAAAATCATCGGCCTGCACTGGTGTTCCGTCGGACCATACGGCCTCCTTTAGGGTAAAGCGATAAAGCGTTTCATTTTCCAGGATATCCTCCTGAAGGACAATGGCTGGTTCAGGGAAATCCTCACTGCCCATGCGGTAAAGGCCTTCCAGAGTAGCTGCGATAATCTCAAATGAAGCACTATCGACGGCGGCCTGCGGGTCCATGGTGGAAACCTCTGCGTCCAATGGAAGATTTAACGTAGAGAGTGTTTCCGCTGCGCTTACTGCTGGGCTGTTTTTCAGGCTTTGTCCGGTCGGATTTTGCCGTTGGGCCTGCTGAAATCGGTTGAGGGCAAGGGCAGCCAGGCATAATAAAAAAAGAATAAAGGTGGTTCGTTTTTTATTCATTTAGGTAATGTCCTTTCTTAAAGCTTTATCTGTGATTTCTTTTCATTGTACGCAGTTCTGGTGAAAATGTCAAAATATTTTATTGGGGAAGGGATTGGAAGATTACTTGACAATTTGTGATAAAATGCAGATAAAACTTGCAGAGAGATTGAAAAACGAATAGCATTTACAGGAGAAAAAGATTATGCTATGCTATAGATTGAATATAAGGAACGATTACCTGAAAATAGGTATGAAAATTGTGCACAAGATACAAAATGGAGGAAGAACATGATTAAACAGTTAATGGAAAAGATTGCAAAAACGAAAGCACCGATTTGTGTGGGCCTGGACCCGATGCTTTCTTACATCCCTGAGCAGATAACAAAAAAAGCATTTGAGGAGTACGGGGAAACGCTTGCAGGGGCAGCGGAAGCGGTGTGGCAGTTTAATAAGGAAATTATTGACTGCACCTGCGATTTAATTCCCTCGGTAAAGCCGCAGATTGCCATGTATGAGCAGTTTGGGCTTGAGGGATTAGGCGTGTATAAGAGAACTGTGGAATATTGCCAGGAAAAGGGCCTGGTGGTGATTGGCGATGCCAAGCGGGGTGATATCGGTTCGACTTCTGCGGCGTATGCAGCGGGGCATATTGGACAGGTAAAGGTAGGGAGCAAGGTTTATTCGGGCTTTCACACCGATTTCCTGACGGTAAACCCCTATCTGGGCACCGATGGGGTAAAGCCCTTTGTGGATGTGTGCAGGGAGCAGGATAAGGGCTTATTTGTCCTGGTTAAGACGTCGAATCCTTCCAGCGGCGAGTTCCAGGATAAGCTGATTGACGGACGTCCGCTCTATGAATTGGTGGCAGAAAAGGTTGTGGAGTGGGGCGCGGACTGTATGGACGGCGATTACAGCAATGTCGGGGCGGTTGTGGGTGCAACTTACCCGGAGATGAGTAAAAAATTGCGGGAACTGATGCCGAAAACCTTCTTCTTAGTGCCGGGCTATGGCGCGCAGGGCGGGACGGCAGAGGATTTGAAGCATTGCTTTAATGCAGACGGTTTTGGTGCAGTGGTGAACTCTTCAAGGGGAATTATTGCCGCCTATAAGAAGGACGCCTATGCAGCATTTGGGGCAGAGCATTTTGGAGAGGCTTCCCGCCAGGCGGTGCTGGATATGATTGCAGATATCAGGCGTGTTTTGTAAGGTAAAGGAGGCAATATGGCAAAAGAAAAAATGACCACAGAGGTTCTTTGCCAGGAGAAATTGGCGGAGGGGATTTACAGTTTGTGGCTGAATGCAGGAAAGATGGCAGCAGAGGCGGTTCCCGGGCAGTTTATTTCCATTTATTCCTCGGACGCGTCCAGGCTTCTTCCGCGTCCCATCAGTTTGTGTGAGATTGATTCGGAGGGGGGAAGGCTTCGTGTAGTTTATCGGGTTGCCGGGGCCGGGACAGAGGAATTTTCACAGTTAAAGCAGGGGGATTTCGTCGATATATTGGGTCCTCTGGGCAATGGTTTTCCGCTAAAAGAGGCAGAAGGAAAGCGGGTGCTGTTAATCGGCGGAGGAATAGGGATTCCCCCGATGCTGGAGACGGCAAAGGCGCTCAGGGGGAAGGCTGAACTTACCTCAGTTTTGGGCTACCGGGACAGTCAGTTGTTTTTACAGACGGCATTTGCAGCCTGCGGGGCAGCAGAGGTTGCCACGGAAGACGGAAGTGCGGGGACGAAGGGAAATGTGCTGGATGCTGTTCGGGAAAAAGGATTGACAGGTGATCTTATCTTTGCCTGCGGACCAAAGCCTATGCTGCGTGCATTAAAGGCCTATGCCGCTGAGACAGACATAAAATGCTATCTCTCCCTGGAAGAGAGGATGGCGTGCGGAATCGGGGCCTGTCTGGCCTGCGTGTGCCAGTCTAAGGATGTGGATGAACATTCGCATGTCCATAATAAGCGGATTTGCAAAGAAGGTCCGGTATTTTGCGCAGAGGAGGTGGAGCTGTTATGAAGATGAAGGTAAACCTGGCGGGCGTGGAACTGAAAAATCCAGTGATGGAGGCTTCAGGAACCTTTGGCTCCGGCGCAGAATATGGGGAATTTGTGGACTTAAATCGCCTCGGCGCGGTAGTGACCAAGGGCGTGGCAAATGTGCCGTGGCCTGGTAATCCCACACCAAGAATAGCCGAAACCAGCAGTGGGATGTTAAATGCGATTGGATTGCAAAATCCGGGAATTGATGTTTTTGCTGCGCGGGATATTCCTTTTTTAAAGAAGTACGATACGAAGATTATTGTCAATGTGTGCGGAAAGACCACAGAAGATTATCTTGAAGTGGTGGAGCGGCTGGGCGATGAGCCGGTGGATATGCTGGAAATCAATATTTCCTGTCCTAATGTCAAGGAGGGAGGCATTGCCTTTGGACAGGACCCTAAGGCGGTGGAGGCGATAACGAAGGCGTGCAAGGCACATGCAAAGCAGCCGGTGATTATGAAGCTTAGTCCTAATGTGACGGATATTGTGGTGATGGCGAAGGCAGCAGAGGCCGGAGGTGCAGATGTGATTTCCCTGATTAATACATTGACGGGAATGAAAATCGATGTCAACCGGCGCTGCTTTGCCCTGGCAAATAAAACCGGGGGGCTTTCTGGGCCTGCCATCCATCCGGTAGCTGTGCGGATGGTGTATCAGGTGGCAAATGCTGTTAAGGTGCCGGTGATTGGCATGGGCGGAATAAAGAACTGGGAGGATGCCATGGAATTTATCCTGGCTGGAGCAAGTGCAGTAGCCGTGGGAACGGCAAATTTCCATAATCCTTATGCGACCACAGAGATTATCGATGGAATTGCCGGGTATATGGAGAGAAATGGGGTGGAAGATATCCGGGAGCTGATTGGGGCGGTGAAGTAGAAGAAATTCTGGATGTCGATGCCAGGCAATGATTTATTGTCGATGAAAAAGGATTAAGGAGCGGTTGCAAAATAACGGCTAAGTGTATGATATAGGACAGAAACCACAAACGTTTCCTCCGTATCTTGTGCATAAACCGCATTTTGCAGCAGCTCCTTTTTCTCTTTATTTGTATCAGGACTGGTTTAGCGGGGAATCCAATTCATTTGCCGGATTAACATGGATCATAATGTGCTTGATTTCAGGAAAGTGGTTCTCTACGCTGGCGTGGACGTGCTCGGCAATATCATGTGCATCTTTTAAGGATTGACTGCCATTGACCTCAATTTCCAAATCAATATAAATTTTATTGCCAAACATTCTTGAACGAAGCATATCCACACAGATTACACCTTCCTGGGCGGAGATATATTCGGTCAGCTTTTGTTCGTAGTCATCCCCGCAGGAGGTATCCAGCATCTTTGCCAGAGCGTCCTTGAGCACGTCATAGGAGACTTTAAGGATAAACAGGCAGATAATTACACTTGCCACGGAATCCAGCACAGGGAAGCCCATCATGGCGCCGCCGATGCCGATTAAGGAGCCGATGGAGGAAAGGGCGTCCGAGCGGTGATGCCAAGCGTCAGCCATAAAAGCAGCGGAGTTAATAAGCTTTGCATAGTAACGGGTGTACCAGTACATGGCTTCTTTTCCGATAATTGAAAGGATGGCGGCAATCAGGGCAATGGCACCGGGGATGGGAAGCATCTCATATTTGCCTGAGATAATGTTTTGCACACCGACTTTTCCGACACCAAGTCCAGTGGCAAGGAGGATAAGCCCCAAAATTAAGGCAGCGACGCATTCCATGCGTTCGTGACCGTAGGGATGGTCGGTATCCGCTGCTTTTTTGGAAACTTTAACGCCTATCCATGCAACCAGGGTGGTAAATACATCAGAAAGCGAGTGGATGGCGTCAGAAATCATTGCCCCGGAATGACCGAAGATACCGGCAAAAAGTTTAAAACCGGATAAAATTGCATTCCCCAGAAGGCTGACAAGGGACAGTTTTCGTATCACGGCTTCTTCATTTATCATTAAGTTTTGATTTTTATTATTCATGAAAAATCCTCCTGCTTAAATTTGTGTCTTTACATGTATAAAAAAACATCTGCGGAACATGAAAACAACTGTCCCACAGATGTAAAAGGCATATAACATCTGCTGCCGCCTAAGCAGCCCGGCTTACACCCGGAGAAACGGGGCATCGCCTGTTCAGTTTGTACTGTTGAATTTGCATCCTGATAAAAAGGATGTAATGCAGTGCAAAGAATATTATCACTATGTCATAGTTTATGTGTGTTGTCAAGGAAAAGTTCTTGGCAGTTTATAAGTTTTTAAAAGCGTTCATCGGACAGATGTGAAAAATAGAAACGATAAAAGGCCGGAAATGACCCTAAAGTATTGCAGTATATCATGGGTCATGCAAGCATATCTGTTACCATGGATATTTATATCCACTGGGATTTCTCACAGATCCGGAAGAAAATAGAAGCTGTGCAGGAAAAGACCATGATAGGATAAAGACAGATTAGGCTGTTACCAAGTGAGATATATGGGTGGCAGTCAGTTTTTTGAAGAAAAGGTACAAAAAAGGTACAAAAATTGGAAATCTGAAAAAGAACAGGTAAAGGAAAGCTCACAATTATCAGGATTTTACAAATAATTTATAAAAAATTAGCACTCGCCTATTGACAGTGCTAACAATTGGTGATATAACTTATCATGTAGTAAATGAAAGGCATGAAAAAGCAGAATGAAAAAAGATTAAATACAGGAGGAATGAACATGAAGTTAGTACCTTTATTTGACAAAGTTGTGTTAAAGCAGTTAATTGCAGAAGAAACCACAAAATCGGGCATTGTTTTACCAGGTCAGGCAAAGGAGAAACCGCAGCAGGCAGAGGTTATCGCCGTAGGTCCTGGCGGCGTGGTTGACGGCAAGGAAATCACGATGCAGGTAAAGGAAGGCGATAAGGTTATCTATTCCAAGTACGCCGGAACCGATGTAGAGGTTGACGAGGAGAAGTACGTTATCGTTAAGCAGAGCGATATTTTGGCAGTGATTGCTTAGACATTTGGATAAAAGAGGAAATAAAAGAAATAAAAAGAGCTTTGCGTAAAAAATATTAAGTGGATACAGTGAATTTGATGATAAATGTTTATTGTAAACGTTTATCGTGAATGTTAAAAAATCTGGAGGTTGATGAATCATGGCAAAAGAAATTAAATATGGCGTTGATGCCAGAAAAGCATTAGAAAGCGGCGTAAACCAGTTAGCAAATACCGTAAGAGTAACTTTAGGACCGAAAGGGCGCAACGTTGTTTTGGATAAGTCCTTTGGTGCTCCGCTGATTACTAACGATGGTGTTACCATTGCTAAGGAAATCGAGTTAGAGGATGCTTTTGAAAATATGGGCGCACAGCTGGTTAAGGAAGTGGCTACCAAGACCAACGACGTAGCTGGTGACGGAACCACCACCGCAACTGTTCTGGCCCAGGCGATGATTAATGAAGGAATGAAGAATCTGGCTGCCGGTGCAAACCCAATCGTTCTGAGAAAGGGTATGAAGAAGGCAACTGAGGCTGCTGTGGAGTGCATTAAGGAAATGTCCAAGCCAATCGAGGGCAAGGCACAGATTGCAAGAGTAGCAGCAATTTCCGCTTCCGACGATGCTGTAGGCGAGATGGTAGCCGATGCGATGGAGAAGGTTTCCAAGGACGGCGTTATCACCATCGAAGAGTCCAAGACCATGA
>CAJUDX010000097.1 GCA_910584785.1 uncultured Lachnospiraceae bacterium
AATAAAGATATTGGTGTTTATCAGTACTATTCAAATGAAGAACTTGATCGCCTGATTAATATGCATTTTGGGGAGGGTATTAAAAAAGAAGATAATATTAGTTTATATTATTTCACGAGAGAGTATTTAAAACGTGAGTATGAATTGGTTGTACAGGAAAATCATATGCTACCATTGAACTATTGGCCTTTCCGTAATGGTTTTTTAAATATTTCTACTGGTGAACTAATTAGAAATGATGGACAGTATTTTGTACGTCATGTTTTAAATTGCAACTATAATCCAAATGCCGAGTGTCCAAATTTTGACTGTTTTATTCATTCTATCGCAGGAGGTGATGCTAAACTTATTAAATTATTATGGCAGACAATTGGATATTTACTATCATTGGATACGAATGGTAAGGTTTTTTTCTCCTTTATTGGTAAAAAAGATACCGGAAAGAGTTTACTCGCTAAAGTGCTTACTAGAATTATAGGAGAAAAAGCTGTATCGTATTTAAGTGCAAGCAATTTATCAGGAAGATTTGATGTATCTAATTTGAATGGAAAGCACTTAAACGTTTGTATGGATTTGCCAAATAAAAAATTATCATTGGAAACTATTGCTAAAATAAAAATGATAACTGGCGGAGATACAATTTATGCTGATGTAAAAAATAAGCAAGCTATATCTTTCCGTGCAACTGCACGCTTGTTGTTTGGTTGTAATAGTATGATTCAAACAGAAGATTATGATGTTGCTTTTAACGAACGCCATGTTATTATTCCATTTAATTTTCCGGTTCCAAAAGAAGAACAAGATTTTTATTTAGAGGAAAAACTATTACTTGAAGCAGAAGGAATTTGTCGAAAAGCAATGGAATATTATAAGGAATTGGTGAAAAACAGCTATCGATTTCCTCAAGTGGAATGTATGATTGAATCAAATGAAATGTACGATTATGAACAATTAATGAAAGCTTTTGTGGAACAATATTGCGAATTTACAGACAATATCAATGATAAAGTACCTTCTGCACAACTGCATACATTGTTTAAAAATTTTTGTTTTTCACTTTCTATACCCTCATTGGATATAACTGCTTTTTCTCGAAAATTTAAAGATATGTTTAGGGATAGAATAGAAAAAACACGTGCCAGAGTTGCTTCGGGCAATGTACAGGTCTTTTTAAAAGTCCAATTAAAGAGCAAAGAGGAATAGCGATAGAAGGTATATTAAATTTTGCCGTACACAGATTACATATTATAAAAATGAATGACATTAAGAATTATATTGTAGAAGGAAGGAGATTTTTATGAATAACGTTCGTATACCGTTGTCGGAAAAAAGATTGCTGACTATATCGGAATTTCAGGCTTATGCCAGTATTGGCAGAAATAATGCGTTTAAATTAATTCGGCTGACTGGCAGTGAGATTCGTATTGGAAAGAGGGTTTATGCGGATCGGGTTAAATTTGATGCCTGGTGTTCGGAACAGACATCATAAATTAATAACTGACAATTATAAGTTTTATTTAAACTATCTCTGAGAGGGCATGAACTGTCCTCTCAATTTTTAGGAGGAAAGACATGGCAGTGAAAAAAGATATACAGAACTTACCAAAAGGAATTACGCTTCGGGCGGATGGAAATTATATGGGACGATTCAGCTATTACGGCGAACGTTATACGCTTTATGATAAAGATGTTAAAAAGCTGCAGAAAAAGTTGGAGGAATTGCGCTATGAATTAGAACATGGTCTTTATGCCAAAGAAAATAAAATTACAATTGATGATTGGTTTCATACCTGGATTAAAGAATATAAGATGCCATCAGTTAAGCGAGGAACCATAGGAGTTTATGAAGATACCTATAGTTCTTATATCAAAAAGCCTCTGGGTAAGAAAAAATTAAAAGACCTGCGACCGGAACAGATTCAAAATCTGTACAATACGCTGAAAGCAGATGGATATTCCCGGAGTACGATTGAACTGGTATCGGTTGTTTTAAGCGGAATGTACATTCAGGCATATAAAAACCAGTTAGTTCTTAAAAATCCGGTTCCCCTTACTACACTTCCCAAAATGGATGATCCAGCAGAGCGGCGGGTATTGAGCAGGGAAGAGCAGCAGCTATTTTTAACAGTTGCCAGGCAGTATCATTATGGATATGTCTACGAGTTAGCTTTGTCTACAGGGATGCGCAGCGGTGAGATACGGGGGCTTGAATGGAATGATATTGATTTTCAAAACAGAATTATCCATGTAAGAGGAACTTTAGTGCAGAACCGTTATGGTTTTTATAAAGATTTACCAAAAACCAGCAGCAGTTATCGTGATATTCCAATGATTGATAATGTGTACCACCTATTAAAAGAACGCCGCATAAATCAAATGGAAAAGAAGCTTCTGCTTGGCCCTGACTGGAAGCCGCTGGATAAATTGGAGAACCTGGTTATTACCACCGACACAGGAAAACCTTTGGGAAAAACGTACTTAAATAATGGAATTAAAACGATTATCAAACGAATTGAAAAATCCGGTCAGGAATTTTCCTATATTTCTTTTCATGGGCTGCGTCACTCATTTGCGACGCGCTGCATTGAAAATGGTATGGAACCCCAGGTATTAAAAGTAATTCTTGGACATGCTAAACTGGCGATTACGATGGATTTATATGCCCATGTGCTTCCTGATACCAAGGTAAAAGAAATGCAGAAGATTTCTGGTTTGTTTCCTGTTAAAGGGGTGTCATAAAACGGCTTTCTGGATCAATTGGTGTAAAACTGGTGTAAATGCTGTCTCATCCATGAAATGTAAAAAAATGGAATATTAAAAAACCTTGTATTTATCAGCAAAAAATCCGGCCCACCTGTGCTTTCACAGATGAGCCGGATAAAAAGGGGAGGATAAGTAGTTATTCTTTTCTCTTTTGTTTACATTTACAGTATTTCCTTCTTTTGTGTAAATATACATGGAAGATGAAAAAATAGATCGTAATTTTTTAAAAGTTTGATATACTATATCTTGAATACGATTATTTTTTTAATGCCCTAGAACAGGAGGTTTAAAAATGAAAAAGAAGTTATTTTATCGGACAACGATGACGGCAGCCGGGATTTTGGTGGCAATATCTGCTTTTTGTGTATCTGCTGCCCCGGTAAATGAGGAGAAGGCAAAGGCAATTGCCCTGGACAACGCAGGAGTCAATGAGGAAAATGTTGTTTTTTTGTATGCGGAGCAGGATGTGGATGACGGTCGATTAATTTATGAAGTGGAATTGATCACGAAGGCAAATGAGGAGTATGATTATGAGATTTTGATGGATACAGGAGAGATTTTAGGCATTAGCTATGAGAAGAAGGCCTATTCGGTTTGGGGAGATAATACCAGTAAAGACATTACTGTCGAAAAAGCCCAGGAGCTGGCTTTAAATCACGCCGGGGTAGTGGCTGATAAAGCGATATGGATTAAGCAGAAGAAGGATTTTGATGATGGAAAATTAATTTATGAACTGGAATTTTATACCAATGACTTTCAGGAATATGAATATGATATTGACGGAACGAACGGAGAGGTAATTGCCTGGGAGTTTGACGCCGACAGCGCGTATGCCCGCCAGGATGCGGCAAGGCGCCTGGAGCAGGCAGAGGGAAGCACTGGAAAGAAGAATGAGGAAAAAGGCCTTTTCCGTCTGGCGGATGTTAAGGCAACCGTGCTGAAACAGGCAGATGCAGAGGATAAACAAGTAACCTGGGGGAGGGTACACCGAACCTTTGATGATGGGAAATTAGTTTATGAGGGAAAGTTTTATGTAAATTCCCTTGAATATGAGTTTAAAATTGATGCAGCCACAGGAACTGTGGTAGACTGGGATGTGGAAAGTATCTGGGATTAAAACAAAGGTTTGAATATACATTAACGTGAGGAAGGACAGGATGAGGTGAAAAAGAGAATTTGGGCAATGGTCTTATGTACGGCAGTTTTTATCAGTGGTTGTGGGGTCAGGAATAATCAGGCGGAAAGGATAAAGGCGTTAATTGGTAAGGTTGCCTCAGAAAGTGCGGCAGAGGAGAATCAAAAGCAGGAAAATGAAGAAGGCAACGGGGGTAAACAAAACGAAGTTCAGGGAGAAAATGTAAATGAAATATTTGCAGAAGGACAGGAGGAAAGTCTGGCTGGAAAAGAAGAAGGCTTAGATGGAAAAGAAGAAAGCCTGGCTGGACAGGAGAATCATTCTGTTCAGGCTGAAGAAAGTACAAATAAGGGTTTGTCGGGGGAGGTAAACGAAAAAGAAGAAAAGGACAAGCAGACAGAGGAAGAGATTGCCTATCGGACAAAGTATGTGATAAATTGCAAGAAGAGCATTACGCTGCGGGAATCGCCTTCAACCAAAGCGGCGCAGTTGGGCGAAATTTTATGGGGGGAGCCGGTCAGCTTTATCCAGGATGATAAGGATGGGTTTAGTAAGGTTGCCTATCAGGGAAAGACGGGTTATGTATTGGCTGCATATCTGGGGGATACGCCGCCTTCCCTCAACGATAATGCATCTGGTATGATGCGGGTGGTAAACTGCCGGGAGAGCATTTCTTTAAGGAGAAGTCCGTCAGTTAGTGCATCTGAAATTTGCCAGATTCCTCTGGGATCAATGGTTTCCTATGTGAGTTCGGCGTCGGATGGATTTTATGAAATTACTTATATGGGGAAGAATGGATATGCGCTGGCTTCCTATCTGGAATTTTATTCTGCCCAGGACAGCGTGCCGGCAGCGTCCGAGGTAAGGAACACAGGGACAGTTCGGGTTATCTTTGATTATTTTATTGATAATGGTCGGGAATGTGCAGACATTATCGGTATGGACGGGCAGAATGGTCAGGTTTGGAAGTATGAAGTCCGGTCGGCACACGGAATAACTGAGTTGGAAGCGGTGCAGGAAATTGGAGTAATTGGAGACGCGTATTATTTTAATGAAGATGGGACAATTGTTGCACTGGCAATAAGTGATGGTCGGGTACTCTGGAAAAATACAGATTTTGGGGGAGCCAGCATCGCCTTTGATACGGATGAACAGGGTACATTATATCTTTGCGGGTATTACGGCCCCGATTTGTTCGCCATTGACCGAAATGGGAATACACTGATTAATGTGGGCAGTTTCTCACCGGATTTCCAGTGGCCGTATGAGTTAAGATATGAAAATCGTGCAGTATATATTACCTTTGATTCAAGCTGGCAAGGACAGCTTGTGGTGAGATATGATTTGAACACGGGAGGAATATCTTATTAGTGCATGGATAGTTGAACGGAAATGGAATAATGGGTGAGCACAAAGAAGAGGATAGTGCGCGGATAGTTGAACAGAAATGGAATAATGGGTGAACATAAAAAAGAGGAGAATTGGAAAAATGAGAAGGATAAGACCACAATGGTTTACTGGAACAACAAATCCGGAGCCGCAGGCCTATGAGGGGACGCACCGGAAGCTTGCACGCAGGGCAGCGGCAGAAGGGATGGCAGTATTAAAGAATGAAAAACAGGTGCTTCCTCTGCCTGCAGGAAGCAAGGTTGCCTTATATGGCGCGGGAGTTTCGCAGACAATTAAGGGAGGAACAGGCTCCGGGGACGTGAATGAGCGGGAATGTGTAACCATTTACCAGGGAATGAAGGATGGAGGTTACGTTATTACAAATGAGGCGTGGATTGCCGCCTATGATCAGATGTATCAGGAGGCCAGGCTTTGCTGGAAGGAAGCTGTTCTGCGAAAGATGGAGGAAAATACTGAAAAACCCCTGGATTTTTTTACTGCATATTCGACAACGCCTTTTTACCTTCCGGCAGGGCCGGGGATTGGCGGGGCAAAGGGGGAGACGGCGATTTATGTGCTCAGCCGTATTGCAGGAGAAAATGCTGACCGGATTTGCAGAGAGGGCGACTATCTGCTGAGCGAAGAAGAGGAAGAGCTGCTTGGCGCTGTCTGCACATCCTAT
This sequence comes from uncultured Lachnospiraceae bacterium, assembly GCA_910584785.1. Classification (GTDB taxonomy): domain Bacteria; phylum Bacillota; class Clostridia; order Lachnospirales; family Lachnospiraceae; genus Caccovicinus. Next base: position 5,970 of record CAJUDX010000097.1, read on the forward strand.
GAAAAAGTGATTGTGGTGATTAATACCGGCGGACTGGTGGATTTATCCTTTATGGATCAGCATGAAAATATTTATGGTCTGATTCAAATGATGCAGCCGGGGATGGAAGGCGGACATGGCTTTTGCGATATTGTCAGTGGTAAGGTGACACCCAGCGGAAAGCTGACGGATACCTGGGCAATGGATTACTGGGATTACCCTAATGCCGAGCTGCTGGCGCAGCACAGGGAGGAAGCAGGGCAGGAAAAGAACGAGAGCAGCGCCGGTCAGGCTGCAGCCGGACAAAAGGCCAAAGACGGCAGCGGCGGTGCCAAAATAACAGAGGAGATTTATGGAGAGGGGATTTATATGGGGTATCGGTACTTTGACACCTTTCAGATTCCTGTGCGCTACTCCTTTGGCTATGGGCTGTCCTACACAGAGTTTGTGATTGAGCAAAAAAAGGTTTCCCTGATTACGGGGGAGGGGCAGTCGGATGATTTACAGATTGCCGTGGAAGTTTTGGTCACGAATGCGGGAAGCCAGTATAAGGGCAGGGAGGTTGTACAGGTTTATGTATCTCTGCCAGAGGGAAGGCTGGATAAGGAGTACCGCAGGCTTTGCGGCTTTAAAAAGACCAGAGAGCTGGCTCCTGGGGAAAGTGAAGTGTTGACCATTGATATTCCTGTGGAGAGTATGACTTCCTATGACGAAGAACTACCGGGCTGGGTACTGGAAGAAGGCTATTATGGGTTGTGGATTGGCGAATCGCTGGCGGAGGCAAAGCTTAGTGCTATGTTGTCGCTGTGTAAGCAGACCATTTGGAAAAAAACCGAGGCATTATGTCCGAATCTGACGGAAATGTTTGTGGAAAAGGTTCCTCCGAAGGAGATGGTACACAGGCGTTATCAGGATTGGGTAGACCAGGGAAAAGAGGGCAGTCTCCCGGTTCTGGCATTCACCGAAGCTTTGGCTGAACGAGAAGAGAAACTTAAAGACAGAAAGGTAAAGGAGAAGAGCACCGGGGAGAGAAAAACCGAAGGACAGAAGCTAAAAGAGCTGGAAAAGGAGGCCGAAGAGATTCTTTCAAGGCTTTCGGTTCAGCAGATGATTAAGATGGTTTGCGGTGAATCCAACATTGCGGTTAATTCTAATTTAGGTTCTGCCGGAACCAGGGTTCCCGGGTCGGCGGGAGAAACAAGTTCAAGTGCCTGTGCGGAAGGTGTTGCGACCATCAGTCTGGCGGACGGGCCTGCCGGACTTCGCTTAAATCCAAGCTATCTGGTGAAGGACGGCAGGATTCTTCCGCTTCCCTTTGAGGCCAGTATAGAGCGGGGGTTCTTTTGCCCGCCGCAGGCAGAACCTGGTGAAGGGGAGACAAGGTATTTCCAGTATTGCACGGCAATTCCTGTGGGTACTTTGCTGGCGCAAAGCTGGGATGTGGAGTTGTTAGAGGAAGTTGGGGCAATGATTGGGGAGGAGATGGAGCGGTTTGATGTGACGCTCTGGCTTGCACCCGGAATGAATCTGCACCGCAATCCGCTTTGCGGGCGGAATTTTGAGTATTTTTCGGAGGACCCGTTCATCAGCGGGAAAATGGCGGCTGCCATTACCCGGGGGGTACAAAGTCATAGCGGGTGCGGGACGACGATTAAACACTTTGCCTGCAATAACCAGGAGAATAACCGGATGAATTCGAATAGTATTCTCTCAGAAAGAGCCTTTCGGGAACTGTATGCCAAGGGATTTGAAATTGCTGTTAAAGAGTCCTGGCCTTTGGCAATGATGACCAGCTATAACCTGATTAATGGGGTACATGCGGCGAACAGCCATGACCTTTGTACCCGGTTAGCAAGGGAGGAATGGGGTTTTCAGGGCGTAATTATGACGGACTGGACGACGACGGAGGTAGATGAGAGCTGTACGGCTGCGGGCTGCGTGCGTGCGGGAAATGATTTGATTATGCCCGGAAGTCTGAAGGATTATGAGAATCTGCAGAAGGAGCTTGAGGAAGGCACCTTATCTGTGGATGCGCTAAAGCTTTGTGTTAAACGTATTCTTATCTTAATTCTGCAGTCAAATCGTTATGAGACAAAAGAAAAATAAAGGAAAATAAGGAAAAAAGGAACCGGAAAGCCAGCAGTAGGCGAAGGCGTTTGCGGTTCTTTTTTGTTACTGTTCACACGTTCACAGCAACAGGCAAAAATCCATGAAAATCGCC
>CAJUDX010000098.1 GCA_910584785.1 uncultured Lachnospiraceae bacterium
AACCCGGAGGCTGCTTTTTTATATCATTTATATCACTACAGCCGGACTGTCAGGGAAGCAGGGGCAAAGACACTGGAAATAAAGATTAATTCCAGCCTGATTAAAGCGGTAAAGATAATTCAGAAGAAAATGCAGAAAATTATTTGTGATAAGGGAATTGCTATTGAAACAAATCCTTCTTCTAATTTTCTTATTGGATCGTTTAAGCGGTATGATAAGCATCCAATTATTTCCTGGTACAACCATGGCCTGACTTATGATTATGAAAAGCTGGAAGCCTGTCCTCAAATTCAGGTTTCGATTAATACAGATGATCAGGGCGTGTTTGCAACCAGTCTGGAAAATGAATATGCATTATTGGCACTGGCTCTTGAGAAAATGAAAAATGACGATGGAACACAGGTATATAATCGTACAATGATTGGTCACTGGCTGGATCATATTCGAAAGATGGGACTGGTTCAAAGTTTTGATACAACATAAAAAATTGCTGCAGAACAGATAATTTAGTTCTGCAGCAATTTTTTTACTGCGTTTTGATTTCTATTGTACCAGTATATTTTTTCTAAGACGTAATCAATATTCAAATGCTCCTCAATAATGGAGTTTAATTCGTCTGCGGTATCTTGACCCATTAGTGCCTCTAAAAAATGACTTTGCTTAATTAAAGAATAGGTTTTTTCTGCGTTTCGGTAATAATGATAAGAACGGGTTACATCTCCGACATTATATTCATATAAAGAAGCTAATTTAAGTGATATTTTAAATAAGTATTCAATTTCCATAGGACGCAGACAGCGGTCAGCAATTTTATCTTTGAGAATGGTGTAAATTCTTTTATAGGCAGAGATGGCCCTGTGTGTGTGCTCTAGTTTCTCCTCGCATATTCCCAATCGATATAAAACCCGATAATATCCTGGGTAAAGCTCCAGGGCATTTTGATAATCTTCAATGGCATCGGACCAGAAGTAAAGATTTTTTTCTTTATACATTCCTAATTTATATAAAGTGTAAACGTTAAAGCCCTTTGCCTTCTGATTGGCAGCGATATAACATTCATAGGCCTTGCTGTGCTGTTTTAATAAATCTTCGTAAATCTGCCCTTTTAGCATTAATAAATTAACTGAGTTTCCATAACGGTCGATTAAATCATTGCATAGAATTAGCAAGTGCCGGGAGCTATAAATATAGGGCTCGTCGTTTTTTTGACAAAGTGCATTAAATTCATAGCCCATATTGATAAATGCAAGGCGGCTGTAAAAAAGGTTTTCATCATCTGTCCAGTCGGGAACCGAATGAAAAATATCCGTGATTAATTGAATATACTGTTTTTGCAGATCTTTAAACAGATATTTGTTTGAGTAAAAAAATTTACCTTTCAATGATAAATTTTGCAGATCATGTCTGACATAGATTTCAGCCAGAACCTTTAAATTTTCTTTAATTTCTTCCCATTGGATTATTGTATTTGCAACAGACGACGTAAATTTGTCAACGGGGCAGAGTACAGTAATCAAATGATAAAGCAAATTAATTTTTTCTTTACGGTTATCCGGGTCATTGTACCAAATTGTATATTGATTTGCAGATTCAGCTAAGAGGCTATGATTAAAAAACTTATCGTGAAATCGGTTTGGCACCATAAAAATGATTTTTTGGGAAAGGGATTGAGTTTGAAAATGCGCAACATATTCCGTTAGTTCGTCGGGAGTGCATTTTTCACTAATCAGACAAATAATGGCAAAATAAATGTCTTTGCACCGTTTTACATTAACTGATAAGTTAGTCTGGTATTCATGAACATAAATCCCCATCATACGAAAAAATAACAGCAAAAAAATACTTGGAAAAATATCCGTATTATGATAAACCAGACCAATCTTTTCAATTAAATTATTCACGGCACACCTCAGAGTTTTAAAAACATTAAATTATAGTAAGCTTCTTCTAAAACTATGCATAATAAAAAAAACAAAAAAATTATTTTTGTTGTTTATTCGCGAACTATGACGAATTAACGTCACAGAGAAACAAAAGCGAATTTATACCCATTTTGTCGATAATTGTATAAATTGACAAAAAAAACCATTATATTGAAGAAAATTTGGATATTTTTTTATTCATAGCAATGCTACTATTTTAACATAGAATGCGGGGTTTGACTATAGATTTTTATTAGTTTTCAGAATTTAATTTTTTGAGTTATGGGGGAGCATGCCTGACCCCCAATATTTTTCATGGACGTATCCCCTACTTTATGCTATAATAGACCGATAAGCTGCTTTTTTGCAGTTAGTGTGCAGCAGGCAGTATAGTCTGACAGGTATGGTCTATTGAATATAGCCATCAACCATAACCTGCAAATACGTTCGATACAAAATAGGAGAACATTATGAAAAACAAGGTTCGGGTTAAGGGAGAGCTGAGTGTTTATCTTCAGTGGCCGCTTATCCTCTCGATTCTGCTTATCCTGGCAACGATGGTGGTTGCAGCGGTGAATGTCAGAGCGGGTGTGGTGATGAGCGCATTTACCTTTCTGTATATCCTGGCCGCCCTTTGGTTTTACCTGTATCAGAGAAAGCATGTGCTGGCAGGGCTGGTGGAATTTTCTTCCGAATATGCCTGGATTCAGAAACAGCTGCTTTCGGAGATGATGCAGCCATATGCGATCGCTGATGAGAAGGGGCGGCTGCTCTGGCATAATATTGCTTTTGGTGAACTTTTGGAACTGGAGCGGCACAGCCGGAAGAATCTGCTAAGCTTATTCCCGGAGCTGTCAAAAGAAGTATTAGAGCCGGGGGAGGAAATGCTGAGTGTCCATACCGTGTATGATAACCGAAATTACCGGATGGATTTAAAGTGGGTATCGTTAAATGAAGTCGTTACGCTGGAGGATATTTTAGGTAAGGATTTTTCCAAGGAATATCTCTTGTCGATTTATTTGGCGGACGAGACGGAGGTCCTTCATTATAAACGGGAGATTGATAACCAGAAGATGGTTGCCGGCCTGATTTATCTGGATAATTATGACGAGGCCTTAGAAACGGTGGAGGAGGTTCGCCGCTCCCTGCTGATGGCGCTGATTGACCGGAAGGTGAATAAGTATATTTCAGCAATGAATGGTATTGTGAAGAAGCTGGAGAAGGATAAGTATTTCTTTGCGATTAAGCAGCAGTATGTTCAGCGGATTCAGGAAGATCGGTTTGCGATTCTTGAAGATGTAAAGACAGTGAATATCGGCAATGATATGGCAGTTACCTTAAGCATCGGTATGGGAATGAACGGGGAGACCTATAACCAGGATTACGAGTTTGCCCGTATTGCCATTGATATGGCCCTGGGGCGGGGCGGCGATCAGGCGGTGATTAAGGATGGGGAAAAGATCCAGTATTTTGGCGGCAAGGCGCAGCAAATGGAGAAGTCCACCCGCGTAAAAGCCAGGGTAAAGGCCCATGCCCTGCGCGAGCTGATGGAGAATAAGGATCACCTGCTGATTATGGGGCATAAGCTGCCGGATATTGATTCTTTTGGCGCGGCGCTGGGGATTTACCGCATAGCCACCTCTTTAAATAAGAAGGCACATATCGTTATTAACGATGTGACAACCTCAGTAAAGCCGATGATGGATCGTTTTATTGGCAATCCTGATTATCCTGAGGATATGTTTTTAAAGGGAGCTAAGGCAGCGGAACTGGTGGACGCGGCGACGATGCTGGTGGTGGTGGATGTCAACCGTCCAAGCATTACAGATGCGCCTGCCCTGTTAAAGATGGTGAAATCCATCGTTGTCCTGGATCATCACCGGCAGAGCAGTGAGATTATTGACAATGCTGTTTTGTCCTACGTGGAGCCTTACGCCTCTTCAGCCTGTGAGATGGTTGCTGAGGTTTTACAGTATATTGCCGACAATATTCGTATTCGTCCGGCAGAGGCGGATGCCATGTATGCGGGGATTGTGATTGACACCCTGAATTTTACGAACCAGACGGGGGTGCGCACCTTTGAGGCGGCGGCCTACCTGCGGCGCTGTGGCGCAGATATTACGAGAGTTCGCAAGATGTTTCGGGAGAATATGGCAGAGTATCAGGCGAAGGCGGATGCAGTGAGCCGTGCGGAGGTTTACCGGGATGCATTTGCCATCAGCACATGTTCAGCGGAGGGACTTGCCAGCCCGACGATTGTCGGTGCGCAGGCAGCGAATGATCTGCTGGAGATTAACGGGATTAAGGCTTCGGTCGTTTTGACGGAGTATAATCATATCATTTATGCGAGTGCCCGTTCCATTGATGAGGTAAATGTACAGGTGATGATGGAGATTTTGGGTGGAGGCGGTCATCGGACCGTGGCGGGAGCACAGCTTGAGGGCGTGAGTATCGAGCGAGCGAGAGCCATGGTGAAGGACGCCATTGATGAAATGCGCAAGAAGGGAGAAGTATCATAATGGAAATTGTATTATTAGAGGATGTTAAGGCATTGGGCAAGAAGGGGCAGATTGTTAAGGTCAATGACGGTTATGCCAGAAATTTTATTCTGCCCAAGAAGCTGGGAATCGAGGCCACGCCCAAGGCGTTAAATGATTTAAAGCTGCAGAAGGCAAATGCACAGAAAATTGAGGATCAGAAGCTTGCTGAGGCAAGGGAGCTTTCCGAGAAGCTTTCCGGGCTTTCGGTGACCGTTTCCATGAAGGCAGGCGAGGGTGGTAAGGCGTTTGGTTCGGTTTCGGGTAAGGAAATCAGCAAGGCGATTGCAGATCAGCTGAAGATGGAGATTGATAAGAAGAAATTCCTGATGCCGGAGCCGTTAAAGACCTTTGGGACACATGAGGTTCCGATTAAGCTTCATAAAGATGTAACGGCAAAGCTGGCGGTGAAGGTAGTGGAGGCTTAAAATACGATGGATGAGGCGTTGTTAAAGCGGGTGCTTCCCAATAATGTGGAGGCAGAGCGCTCGGTTATCGCCTGTATGCTGATGGATCGGGAGGCAGTGGTTACTGCCTCTGAGATCCTAGTGCCAGATGATTTTTACCAGAATCAGTATGGTGTGATGTTTAGCGCGATTGTGGAACTGTTTAATGAAGGAAAGCCGGTTGATATGATTACGGTTCAGGACAGGCTTTTGGAGAAGGATTTTCCGCCGGAGCTGATTACCCTGGATTTGTTTAAGGAGATTATGGCTACGGTGCCGGTGTCGGTGAATATTAAGACCTATGCGGGCATTGTCCGGGAGAAGGCTGTAATGCGCCGTCTGATTCGCGTGAATGAGGAGATTGCCAATACCTGTTATGCAGGGAAGGAAAAGCTGGAAGATATTCTGGCCTACACAGAAAAGGCGATTTTTGATTTATTGCAGAGCAGAAATTCCGGTGAGTTTGTGCCGATTAAACAGGTAGCATTAAATGTGCTGGAGAAGATTGAAGCAGCAGCAAAGTCTGGAGGAACCGTTACCGGGATTCCTACAGGCTTTATTGATCTGGATTATAAAACTTCGGGGATGCAGCCTTCTGATCTTGTCCTTTTAGCGGCAAGGCCTTCGATGGGCAAGACGGCGTTTGTGCTGAATCTGGTAGACTATGTCACCGTGCGCCGGGGTCTGCCCTGTATGGTGTTCAGCCTGGAGATGTCGAAGGAACAGCTGGTCAATCGTATGCTTTCGATGGAATCCAATGTTGATTCACAGAAGTTAAGGACCGGAAGCCTTACCGACGCGGACTGGGATGCTGTGGTGGAAGGGATTGGCGTGATCGGCGGTTCGAAGCTGATTATTGATGATACGCCAGGAATTTCCATTACGGAGCTGCGCAGTAAATGCAGGAAGATGAAGCTGGAATATGGGCTTAGCATGGTGATTATTGATTACCTGCAGCTGATGAGCGGGAGCGGAACGCGCAGCGGAGATAACCGTCAGCAGGAGATTTCAGAAATTTCCCGGTCGCTAAAAGCACTGGCAAGGGAACTGAATGCACCAGTGATTGCCCTGTCTCAGTTAAGCCGGGCATGTGAGAGCCGGCAGGATCACCGGCCTATGCTTTCGGACCTGCGCGAGTCGGGAGCGATTGAGCAGGATGCGGATGTGGTGATGTTTTTATACCGGGATGATTATTATAATAAGGATACCGACCGGCCCAATGTGGCAGAGGTGATTATTGCCAAACAAAGAAACGGCCCGATTGGGACGGTGGAGCTTTTATGGAGACCGGAGTTTACGAAGTTTGTAAATATGGCGAAAGAGCAGTGAGGTTTGGCTGTCGGGTGAAGGCATTGGAGAGAGAGGATGGAAACGAAGAGAGTTGTGATCCGGGATGTGGAGAATCCAGAAGATGGGGAACTTCTGGAGGCGGCAGAGGTATTGCGAAATGGCGGATTGGTGGCATTTCCCACAGAAACGGTTTATGGACTGGGAGGGAATGCTCTGGACGCAGAGGCAGCAGGAAAGATTTATGCGGCGAAGGGTCGGCCTTCGGATAATCCTCTGATTGCACATATTTCCTGTATGGAGGAATTGGAGCCGTTAGTGAAAGAGGTGACACAGGCAGGGAGGATGTTAGCAGAGAGGTTTTGGCCTGGCCCGCTCACTTTAGTATTTCCCAAAAGCGATAAAGTGCCCTGTGAGACAACAGGTGGACTGGGAACGGTTGCTGTCCGTATGCCCAGTGACCCGGTGGCTAACCGCCTGATCCGGCTGACAGGGGTTCCGGTGGCAGCGCCAAGCGCCAATATATCGGGGCGCCCAAGCCCGACGACGGCAGAACATGTGTGGCAGGATCTGGCGGGAAAGATTGAAATGATTGTAGATGGCGGACCGGTGGGAATCGGGCTGGAGTCGACGATCGTGGATGTGTCCGGGGATGAACCGGTGATTCTGCGACCGGGGGCGATTACGAAGGAGATGATTGGTGATATATTGGGAAACGTGGAAATTGATCCGGCGATAACCGGGCCGATGAAAGCAAATGTGCGTCCTAAGGCGCCAGGGATGAAGTATCGCCATTATGCGCCTAAGGGAGATTTGGTTTTAGTGGAACTGAAGGAGGAAACGATCCGGGAACTTTACCGACCGGGAAGTGCCTTGTATAAAGAGGTTTCGCGGAAGATGGGAGAATGGGGGAAAAGCTGGAAGATAGACCGGGAAAGCTTTTACATGGCCTGGAAGGCGAACCAGGAGGCGCTGGCAATGGAGAAGCAGGGAAGGCGTGTCGGGGTAATCTGCACAGAGGAAACGGCAGAGGAGTATACCGTCAAGGTAAAGAGAAGTATTGGGAAACGAAGCAGCGCAGGAAGCATTGCCCATAATTTATATGCGGTACTGCGGGAATTTGATGATTTGGGCGTGGATGTGATTTATTCCGAAAGCTTCGCCGAGGACCATCTGGGGCAGGCAATTATGAACCGGCTAAATAAGGCGGCGGGGTATAGGGTGCTGTGGGTTTGACAGGACTAATCTGCCTCAAAGATGGAAAATAGATTTTATACTTACAGAATAAACCATCTGGATATCAGCCCGGATGGTTTTATTTTTTAGGCGGTTTCTTGTAATTTTTATGGCTTATCTTTACTTTTCTGGATATTACCTGAGTATCTGTCAAAATTCTTAAAATCTTATAAATAACCCTATAAATCTTATAAATTCACTGGGAACATATGGCATTTCTGTTTGATGTGTGATAGAATTATCTGTATTAGTGTTATTGGATAAGTTGCAGAATTTTTGTTTCATTTGTAAAAAGAAATACCATTAGGCAAAAAAGCAGGGGATTTGAGATGGCAGGGGAAGTTAGGGATGTTCGGCATAATGTGATTACGATTTCGTCCATTACCGCTTTTGCTGATGTTAAGGGCGGGATTCATGATTTTTGCAAGGATGTTTATTTTATCCGGGCGC
>CAJUDX010000099.1 GCA_910584785.1 uncultured Lachnospiraceae bacterium
GTGGAGAGCGGACGGCAAAATATAATCAGCTTCTGCGGATTGAAGAGAAGATAGAGAATGCATAAGAGAATGGATATGGTATAGATGCAGATATAGAAAATATAGATAAAACAGATATAAAAAATATTAATAAAGCAGATATAGAAAATATAGATAAATGTAGGAAAAAGGAGCCGCTATTTTGTATGAGCCGCTCCTTTTAACATTATCTGAGATGATTTATCTTTTTGTCGGTCTTTATTTGTTTTTCTGTCAGTCTTTATTTATTTTTCTGTTTATCCTTTTTAATTGTGCTTATAATATATGTACTTAATACAAATCCGCCTGCTGCAAATACCGCCATCATAAGATAGACGATGCGATAGCCAAATAGCCCTTCAAATTTATCCAGGATGCCGCCGTATACCGCATACATAAAGGAGCCTGGAAGATAGCCGATAAAGGAGCCCATTGCCATGGCGGAACCGGTGATTTCACGGGGAACATGGACTTCATCCATCGGTGCAAAGAAGATGGCACGCATACTGTAAACGCAGGCGCTGATGGTCAGTGTGATAAACATTCCAAGGAAGATTCCCATGCTTTTATGCGGAAGCATGGCAAATACAGCAACAATTACGCCCACAATAACAAAGGCAATGCGCAGATATTTGGTTGCGGAGTGGAGAATATTATCGGTGATAAAGCCTCCGACCGGGCCGCCAAGCATTTTTAATCCATACTGGTTGATAATTCCATAAACCCCGACCAGTGCCGCCGGAAGCGCATAGGCTTCTTCGAGGAAGGGGATAAAGTAGGTTAAACCACAGTAAACGCTGTATACAAAGAAGATATTAAAGGATACAAGCCAGATATTTTTGTTTTTTAACGTCCGCATAATGCCCGATGTGTTTTTTTCTTTTGCACCGGAAGCGTTTTCCTGAGTCTGTACCGGTGTTGGTGCAGGTGCATCATCGGGTTCAAGCATGAAGTACATAATAATTCCAATTACGCCGGGAACAATGGAGTAAAATAAGATCGCCATTTTTAGTCCGGCTGCCGTACTTCCCATCGCGGAGAAGATACCCAGGGCACCAAAGGCGATAATGGTATCCATTAAGCCTCTTCCTGCCTCCATAATACCGAACATTCGGCCCTGTTCATCTTCTGTACCCAGAAGCCGGACGGTTTTTAACATCGTCGGCCAGTAGAGCATATCAGCACAAATGGCGAGCAGACAGTAAATCAAAAGAAATACCGGGTAAGAGGGAAAGGTTGAAAGCCAGATTCCGCATAAACAAATGCTAATTAGGGAAAAGGGAATCATTATCTTTTTGGATACCTTGTCCGTGATACCGATAGCAGTCAGGAAGCTGAAGGTGGAAATCAATCCGGCTATACTCATCGCTGTTCCAATCTGTGTATGGGACAGACCCATAAATTCCTGCATGGGTACGTAAAAAGCATCTTTTAAGAATCCAAGTTTATAGATGGTGCCGGCACCCAGCATCAGGATTCCAAAAGAAATCCATTTTTTGTCGATTCTTCCTTTGGTTGGTTGGGACATAATGAATTACCTCGCTCTTTTTTATTTTCGTGGGAAATGGATTTGACAGTTCTTAGTATAGTTGCATTTTTGTGTAATGTCAAGCGAAAACGTGTAAAAAGTTGCAAAAACTTGTTATTTTAAGTAATTGAAAAATGCATTAGATAAGAAATAACCGGGATGGGTTGCGGATTTGTGTGATTTTTAATAAAAACCTGTTGCAATTTGTGCAAAAGTGTGCTATTATCAAAACTGAAAAATGGATTTGACAAGTAATAAGGAGAATAAAATAAATGTTGACAGAGCAAAGATATGAGGAAATTTATCATTTACTGGAGAGGGAAGGAAGTGTACGGACGATCACACTCTGCAATGCCCTGCAGACATCCAGGGAAACGATAAGAAGGGATCTGGAAGCGATGGAAGCCAAAGGAATGCTCAGGCGCATCCGGGGCGGAGCCATGAAGCTGGATATGTCCCAGAATAAAAATGTAACCTACACTTCCTTCAGCAAGAGGCGGGATGAGAATCTTAGCCATAAAGAAGATATTGCCTTAGAAGTGCTGAACTATATCAGCGAAGGACAGGCGATTGCTTTGGATTCGGGGACGACTTCCCTTTTTCTTGCCCGGGCGCTGAAAACCAGATTTCATTCGCTGACTGTGGTTACGAATTCCTTTGCCGTGGCGCAGGAGCTTGCAGGTGCAGAAGGAATCACTCTGGTTTTAACCGGAGGGGTTTACCGGGCGGATGAAGAAGCGTTTGTATCAGACATGGCAGCACTTATTTTTTCTAAAATTAATGTAGATATATTTTTCCTTACCACCTGCGGGATTTCGGTGGAGCGGGGGATTACGTATCAGCGGATGGATGAGATTTCCGTACAAAATAAGATGATGGAAGCGTCGGATCGCACGATTGTTGTTGCCGACAGTTCTAAAATTGGGAATAATTCCCTGGTAAAAATGTGCGGGATTGAGGAAGTGTCCATGCTGATTACGGATTCCGGTGTTTCTGCCGGGCAGGTTAAGGCATTTGAACAGGCAGGGGTGAGGGTTGCAATTGCCAAAGAAAGGAATGGATAAAACGATGACAACACCAAAAAATCAGGAGTTTAGACGCCCAAGCGTATTGCTTATTTCTGTAGATGCATTAAAACCGGAGTTTGTTTTTGAACAGGAACGCTTAAAAGTAAAGCTTCCGAATATTACCCGCTATTTTGTAGAAAACGGCCTTACCGCAAGAGAAGGAAGCAAAAGTGTATTTCCTACCTTTACCTATCCCTGCCATCAGAGCATGATTACCGGGACAAATCCTGCAGTGCATGGAATTGTCAATAACGGGATATTTGACCCGACCGGTGAGCATAAGGGTGCCTGGCACTGGTTTGCCAATGACAAGGTAAAAACTATGTGGGAGGCGGCAAAAGAGGGCGGTTACTGTTCGGCGAGCGTGGCCTTTCCCACCTCGGTGGCGGCAAAGGGCGATTATATTGCACCGGAGTTTTGGTGGGACGGTTCAGCGATTGACAGCCGCTTTATCGATGCCGTAGCCAAGCCGCAGGGCATGATTCTTGCGATGGAAAAGGAAATCGGCACCTATGCCGGCGGTCTGGATCTTTCCGATGCAGGAGATGCACAGCGGGGAAAGGCGGCGATGTGGGTGTTAAGGAATAAGCTTCTGCCGCAGATAGAAGAAAAACCGTTTTTTATGTCTGCCTATTTTGCAAGTTTTGATGAAAGCGCCCATCAACACGGTGTTTACAGCCGGGAAGCGGCAGAGAGCCTGGAAAAAATCGATGTTATGCTGGGTGATCTGATCCGGGAAGCCGAAAAGATTACCGGCGGAGATCTGGTGGTCTGCGTGGTATCGGATCATGGAACCCTGGATAATACCCATAATATTTCCCCGAATATTCTCTTAAAAGAGGCCGGTTTAATTAAAACCGATGAACAGGGAAATGTGATAAGCTGGAGGGCATTTTGCCAGAGAGCCGGAGGAACAGCGGAAATCCGTCTGGCTGACCCGAAGGATGAAGAAGCAGCTGCGTTGGTTAAGGAAGTGGTTGATCGCCTGGCTGCCGATCCCGAAAGCGGGATTTTAGAGGTTGTGGATCATGAGGGAGCAAAGAAAAGGGGCGGTTTCCCGGAAGCTGCTTACGTGCTGGTATCCGAAAAAGGCTATGAAATCCGTGACGATGTGGACGGGGAATACTGCCGCACACGGCTGACCCAGAAGGCACAGCACGGTTATAGTGAAGAATTTCCAGAGATGAGAGCTTCCTTTATGCTGACCGGAAAAGGGATTGGTCGGGGAAATATTGAACATGCCCGCTTAATTGATGTAGCCCCGACACTTGCCAAAATTATGGGTGTGGAATTGCCGGATGCAGAGGGAAAATCGGTACTGTGAATGCAGGCAAACCGTAGAAAATAGCAGTATTGATAGATAAACCGCAGGAAATAGCGGCGTTGACAGGTAAACCGCAGGAACTGACGGTGTTTAAGTGAGGCTTAACTCATGGAAAAAATAGAATATTTGTGTAAAAGTCTGGCGGACTTCCTCTGGGGCGACTGGCTTTTGGCTGCCCTTCTGGGGCTTGGGGTACTTTATACGGTGATTACCGGAGGTGTGCAGTTTCGATGTGTGCATCTTTTGCGGAAGGGTTTCTTTTCTTTGGACAAAAAGCAGGCTCAGGTCAGGGATGAGAAGAAATGCTCTTCTTATCAGGCGCTCTGTGCAGCGGTGGCAAGCTGTGTGGGCAGCGGGAATATCGTAGGGGTATCAACTGCGATTTTATCCGGAGGCCCGGGTGCACTGTTTTGGATGTGGGCGGCGGCATTTTTGGGGATGGCGACGAAATTCGGTGAGATTGTGATGGGCGTGAAATACCATGGTCATGACGAGAAAGGGAATATTGCCGGAGGGCCGATGTATTATATTGAACATGGGATGCATTGGAAATGGGCTGGGGTATTTGTAGCAGTTCTTTTATTTATTCAAAACTCCGGCGCAACCCTAATTCAGTCCAATACGATTTCCAATGTGGTCAATGAAGCCTTCCGTCTGCCGTTTCTTCTGACCGGGCTGCTGTTTGCCGTGGTGATGAGTCTGGTGATTCGGGGCGGATTTAAGCGCCTGATTCATGTGGCGCAGAATATTGTTCCGGTGATGGCAGGAATTTATGTCATCGGCGGTTTGGTTGTACTGCTTCTGCATGTGGGGCAGATTCCGGCGATGCTGGTTTCCGTTGTCAAGGAAGCCTTTTCTCTGAAAGCAGGAACAGGTGCCCTTGCCGGGATTACGATAAGAGAAGCCATGCGTTTTGGTGTGGCAAGGGGATTATATTCCAATGAAGCCGGTGAAGGTTCGGCGGCTGTTCTTCATGCTTCCGCTGAGGTGGATCACCCGGTACGCCAGGGAATGTACGGTGTGATTGAAGTTTTTATTGATACTATGTTAATCAGCAGCACGACCGGGTTTACGGTGCTGATTACCGGGGCAAATGGATTTCATGAAAATGCTTCAACCCTGGCTGCTGTGGCTTTTCAAACGGTGTTTCCGGGGATGCAGTATGTGATCTATATCAGCCTGATTTTATTTGCCAGTACCTCGCTGATGAGCCAGTGGTATTTTGGTCATGTCAGCCTGACTTACTTAAAAAAGCCGGGGCTGGCGGCTGCCTACCGCTATCTGTTTCCTGTGCTGATTATCCTGGGAAGTTTGGGAAGCATTGATATGGTCTGGTATATTCAGGACTGTGCGCTGGGGCTTTTGATTTTGCCCAATATTGCCGCACTGATTGGCCTGGCACCGCAGGTGAGAAAGCTTGTAAAAGAATTTATGGACCCGAAGAACGGGTATTTGACCTGATGAAGGAAGTTAAGAAGATAAAAAGAAAAAGGAGAAAACACCCATGAATATCGAGTTAAAACCATATATGGACAGTATTCCGGCAGTGGGGGATGCTGCCCGGTTAAAGGAAGTTTTCTGGATGAATGATAAGATGGTTCCTCAAAATGAGCAGAGGATCACCCAGGTAAAGCCGGAGCAGATCCGGGATGCCAAAGAACGGCTGGAGCGTTTTGCCCCTTATCTGGAGGAAGTATTCCCGGAATTAAAAGAAACCGGAGGAATTATCGAATCGGAACTTCGGGAAATCTCCGGGATGAAGGATTTTTTAAATACATCGTATTCGGCGGAGATTGAAGGGCGGCTGATGCTTAAGATGGACAGCCATCTGCCGATATCCGGCTCCGTAAAAGCCAGGGGCGGGATCTATGAGGTATTAAAGCACGCAGAGGATCTGGCGCTGGAGGCGGGACTTTTAAAGGAAACCGATGATTATGCTGTCCTGGCTGAGCCAAAATGCAGGGATTTCTTTGGAAGATATACCGTGCAGGTGGGAAGCACTGGAAACCTTGGCATGAGCATTGGTATTATGAGTGCTAAACTTGGCTTTCATGTGATTGTTCATATGTCGGCGGATGCCAAACCGTGGAAAAAGGATTTACTGCGCAGCCGCGGGGTGGAAGTGATTGAATATGCTGACGATTACTGTGCAGCCGTAGAGCAGGGGAGAAAAAACTCGGACGCAGATCCGATGAGTTATTTTGTGGATGACGAAAACTCCCAGAACCTGTTTTTGGGCTACAGTGTGGCTGGCGAAAGGCTGAAAAATCAGCTGGAACAGCAGAAGATTTTGGTTGATGAAGAACATCCGCTGTTTATTTACCTTCCCTGTGGGATTGGCGGCGCTCCAGGCGGTGTGACTTATGGGGTTAAACAGATTTACGGCGATCATGTACACTGTTTCTTTACCGAACCGACCCATGCCTGCTGTATGCTTTTGGGGATGGCGACGGGACTGCAGGATCAGGTGAGTGTGAAGGATTTCGGCATTGACGGGAGAACGGACGCAGACGGATTGGCTGTGGGACGACCGTCGGCGTTTGTGGGAAAGGTTGTGGAGCCTATGCTCTCCGGCATTGCCACGATTGAAGATAAAAAACTGTATGATTTAATGCGCGGTCTGCTTTCCAGCGAAGATATCTTTATCGAACCAAGTTCCTGCGCTTCCTTTGCCGCGCTGATCCGCCCGGAAGAGTTAAAGAGCTATATTGAAACCAGGGGGCTTGCCGATAAGATGAAGAATGCAACGCATATCGCCTGGGCCACCGGGGGAAGTATGGTGCCGGAGGAAACAAGAAAGGCATATCTGAAGATGGGGCTTTAAGGAGTTTGCTTTATGGGTCATGCATTGGATTATGAATTGCTGGTGCTGGATATTGACGGGACTGTGACGAATACTGAAAAAGAAGTGACGGACAGGACGCGGGAGGCGGTGATTCAGATCCAGAAGAAGGGGGTTAAGGTGGTTCTGGCTTCGGGAAGGCCGCCGCAGGGGGTTTATCCCGTTGCCAGGACACTGGGTCTGGGAAAATATGACAGTTTTCTTCTTGCGTTTAACGGGGGAAGGATTATCCGCCTGAATACCGGGGAATGTGTTTTTGAAAAACGTCTTCCCCGGCACATCCCTAAGAGGCTGTGTAAGGATGCGCAGAAGTACGGTATCGGGATGGCGGCTTATGGGGACAGGGTGATTTATGCCGGAACCGTGCCGGATAAATATCTGGAACTGGAATCTAGGATAAGCAGGCTTCCGATTGAATATCATGAAAACTTTGGCACCGATTTTGATTTTGCTGCGGATGGTTTTGCCGCGAACCAGTGTATCCTGACCGGGGAGCCGGAGGTTCTGGAAAGGGTTGAACCTATTCTGTTTCAACGCTATTTCCATGAGGCACAGCTCTTTCATTCAGAACCATTTTATCTGGAGGTCAGCCCTAAAAATGTTGATAAAGCCTATGGCCTGAAATACCTTCTTCGTGCGCTTGGACTTCCGCGGGAGAAAATGGTGTGCTGCGGCGACAGCTATAACGATATTCGGATGCTGCAGTATGCCGGTGTCGGTATAGCGATGAAAAACGCGCCGGAAGATGTGAAGATGGTGGCTGATACTGTGACGGAGAGGGATAATGATCATGATGGAGTGGCTGAGGTGATAGAACGTTTCTTTCCCGATAATTTTTGAACTTGGAAGCCGAAAAAAATGCTTAATGAAAACGCTTAATGAAAACCGCATAATGAAAACCCCAAGAAATGCTTGTAATTGCCGGAAAAATGTGCTATGATACTACGGTAGATTTAGGAGGTGGGACTGTGTCTGGAT
>CAJUDX010000100.1:0-5965 GCA_910584785.1 uncultured Lachnospiraceae bacterium
GAAACAGCACTTACACGATTGCTATGGAGGAAATCGAAGCCTGTATAGCAGACCCCAACACAGTGGAAGCCGAGATTGAAGCCAGAGAGTTAGCACGTATCATGGAAAGTTTTCTGGACACGCTGACTGTTGAAAACCGCGTTATCTTCATGCGCCGCTATTGGTTTTTGGATAGCTGTAAGGACATAGCCGAGTTTGTAGGGCTTACGGAGAAAAACATCTCTGTCCGGCTGAGCCGTATCCGTCAGAAAATGAAAAGCTATTTAGCGGAAAGAGAGGTATTTGTATGAATGCAAAGAAGTTTTCCGAAGCCATGAGTGAGCTTGACGCCAAGTATGTTGATGAAGCCATCAATTATAAAAGGAAAACTAAGAAACCCATTTGGGCTAAATGGGGAGCTATTGCAGCTTGTTTGTGTCTTGTATTGTCTGGCGGCTTTCTGTATCAGGCCGAAAACCGTTATCCAATGAAAGAAGTCGCAAGTACAAATAACGGTGATTCAGCAGAAATATATACACTGCCGCATTGGGAAGATATGGAGATTTACAACCAGTATCCTCAAATTATCATCAATGAATTAGAGTATCAAGCAAATTGGGGAGAGGTTTCTGCAAGTCAGCTAGGTGTGGAGCTGGGCAAGATTACCGCATATGGTTGGGATGAATATGCGAATATTGCCGGAGAGGATGCAATCCGTTATTGCAATGCAGCCATTTATGAAATTCAAAATATATCTGCTCAATGCGCTGTCGCAGTTCAGTATGAGGGTACAAGTGCCTATTATGCTGCTGTAAATAATTTTTATCATCCAGACACATTAGGAGAATTTATAGAAGACATAAACCTCAAAGATACGCTGATTGTCAACTGGGCTTCCTATGAATACCATAAACCTATTAGCAAAGATACCGAAGTCCGCTTTGAAAATGTAGACATAAGTAAGGTTTTTGATTTGCTATTATCTAATGGGGAAGCTGTAAATGAATATAGCGACTTTGATAATGAGCAGCCAGAAGAACTTTTAGACATTTGTGTTAGCGTTCCTATCCTTGGATATGAGAATATTAGTCTTAGTGTCCGTGAAGAGGGGTATATCATTACCAATATTTTATCAACAGGAAAAAAATTTTTTGTGGGTGAAGAAAATACGCAGGCATTTGTCGATTATGTTTTGAAAGAGTGTAGCGGTTATGAGGTTGTATACACGCTTGATCCGGATGAAGTTGGCATGCCACACCCATTATCTGCCGAAGCAGGAAATACTGGATGACCTTTTGGAACTGATTAAGGCAATGCAGCAAAAATCCATAGATTTTGGCTGCGATATGGTTGTCTGACAATGTGAATATAGAAAGTAGGAACGGAAATGAGTATTTTATTTGAGCTTTTTCTTATTTTTGCAAAAATTGGTTTATTTACCTTTGGCGGCGGCTACGCCATGCTCTCGCTGATAGAGAACAACTGCGTCGAAAAAAAGAAGTGGATTACCCATGATGAAATGATGAATGTGACCGTTATTGCCGAGTCCACGCCAGGCCCCATTGCCATTAACTGTGCTACCTTTGTAGGCTTCAAGCAAGCTGGTCTTTTGGGCGCATTGATTGCTACATTTGGAATGGTATTTCCATCTTTTGTGATTATTTATACCGTCTCAATGTTCTTAGATAACTTTCTGGAAATTACGTTAATTGCCAATGCATTTAAAGGGATTAAAGTCGCAGTCGGCATTTTAGTATTGGATGCGGCAATCACAATGATTAGGAAGATGCACAGGAGAGTTCTGCCAAAAGTGATTATGCTATGCTCCTTTGCAGCCATGCTGCTTATCAACATTTTTGCCTGGGATTTTTCATCTATCGCACTTATGCTTGTGGCAGCAGCCATCAGCCTTGCCATCTTCTGCGTTAAGGGTAAGCCAGGGCAGGAAGGTGGTGCTGAGAAATGATTTATCTGGATTTGCTTTTCGGCTTTCTGCGGGTAGGCTGCTTTGCATTTGGCGGCGCTTATGGAGCCATTCCTCTTATTCGTGATGTGGTTTTGTCTTATGGCTGGATGACGGATGAGGCGCTGACTTATATGATTGCCATCAGCGAAAGCACACCTGGCCCTATCATGGTCAATCTTGCAACTTATGTCGGCAGCAGTCAAGGCGGGTTGTTAGGAGCCATTATTGCCACCCTTGCGGTTGTCCTTCCCTCATTTATCATTATTCTTCTGGTAATGGCCTGTTTAAAAAATGCATTGAAGAACAAATATATTCAAGCTGTTCTTCGAGGATTAAAGCCTTGTATTATTGGCATAATTTTTGCAACGGGTGTATTTATGACCGTTAATCACGCCATAGCAGATACCCGAGCCGGCATCATTGCCATTGTATTAGCGGCAATTATGTTTGGCAGCAAACCCGTACTGAAAAAGAAAATTTCTCCCATCCTGCTTATCCTATTATCAGCTTGTATGGGCATGGTGGTTTACGGAGTATAGATAATGCAGGCGGGTAAGGTAAAACGCAATATGAATAATAGACGTACATATATTTTGGTTTCGTGAGAAAAGCAAAATAAATTAGGCCTTTTTTGCTCTGTATGGGTTATAATATCCATAAATTGCACGCAAAAGTCCGGCTAAGTTCCCAGTGGATAGAGAACTGGCCGGATTTTTCCGTCCATATCAGTGCCTTCCTAATTCGGCCTTTTGGGCTGTTTTGCTGCTTATTCCATTTCCCATCTTCCGGAAGCCCCGCAGGGCAGCACCAGCCCGGTGGAGGATACGGGAAGGCCTACTTCATCTGCGCTGACCTTTCCGCCCCGTGTTTTCCCGATTTCTATGGACAGCATATAGGAAAGCACGGAAGGGGCCAGCCCGGTGGTGTAGGAATTGATCAGGAAAAACAGAGGCTCCTTGGACAGCAGCTTGGCGCAAAGGCTGACCAAGTGATGGATGCAGTCCTCAATCTTCCAGGTTTCGCCCTTTGGCCCTCTTCCGTAGGAAGGGGGATCCATGATGATCCCGTCGTAGCGGTTTCCCCTGCGGATTTCCCGCTCCACAAATTTTATGCAGTCGTCTACCAGCCAGCGGACAGGGGCATTCTCCAGCCCGCTGGCCTTGGCGTTTTCCTTCGCCCAGCCCACCATGCCTTTAGAGGCGTCCACGTGAGTTACCGAGGCCCCGGCCCTGGCGGCGGCTAAGGTGGCTCCGCCGGTATAGGCGAATAAATTTAAGATTTTTACCGGCCTTCCCGCCTTCCTGATTTTGTCCCCGAACCAGTCCCAGTTTACCGCCTGCTCCGGGAACAGGCCGGTGTGCTTGAAACTGAAGGGCTTTAATTGGAAGGTAAGCTCCCCGTAATGGATGGCCCATTGGGCAGGCAAGTCGAAAAATTCCCATTCCCCGCCGCCTTTTGAGCTTCTGTGGTAATGGGCATTGGGTTTTTTCCAGCCCTTTAGCGTCCGCTCCGTGTCCCAGATTACTTGAGGATCAGGGCGGATCAGCAGGTAATCCCCCCAGCGCTCCAGTTTTTCGCCTTTTGAGCAGTCAATGACTTCATAATCGTTCCAGCCTGTCGCTTTCCACATATTAATATCCTTTCCTAAGAGATAATTGTCGCCAGTGGCGATTAAGGTAAGTATCGTTAATGGCAATGAAAATAATTACTGCCAATGGTCATTAAGGTAAACATTGCTAATAGCAATCAAGGCAAACATCGCCAATGGTTATTAAGATAAACACTGTCAACGGCAATTCGTTTCATTATGTATGGCAGCTTCCCCGGCCGCAGGAAAGCGGTGAGGAGCTTTTTTGATTATATCTGAGGCGGGGCGGATGGTCAAGCTTTCGGCGAGATAAAGATATGGAATTTTAGTGGGATATTATATGGAAAAGGTTTGAGAGTCCTTTGTTTTTATGAGAATAGTTCAGCCAGTGGAAGCCGATGGATGAAAATTCGTGCGAGCATGATTTTCATCCATGCGGTTCCCGCTGGCTGAACTATTGTGTGCAAAATTAATTTCATTGGGTTTGTCAAGTGAAATCACTTGGCGATGTTGCATAGGACTGGTGTCTGTAACATTTATGGCATTTTTTAACAGTACAGTTAGCGTTTTACAGCTCCTCGCAGCAGCATTTGGAGCCAGACTTGGCATCTGGGACGCGCTTAAACTTCTGAAGGGTTATGGAAGCGATGGCTATGGTGCGAAAGAGTAAGGCGTATATTGGGCATGGTTTTTAATATGAACACATATTTGTTTTTATGGGTGTAAGTTAGCGTTAACTAATCAAATATTAAAAACCGCTATTTAAAAGGGGGAAAAATAAAGCGTCTGGCAAGTTCGCCAGGCGTTTTTTCGTGGATTCCTCCAATCTGCGAAAGGGAAAATCGCGGATTTTCTCGATAAAAAGAAGGGGTTTTGCTTTAATTATGATTACACTGACGTAATTCTACCACAGATCAAAAGGAATTGCTACTAATTTTTTTCGATTTTTCTGTTAGGTTATGGGAATATGGGCTGAAATTGGAAGAAAACAGGGTTCGCTGGCAGGATTTAGGGTCAGATTTGTGGTCAAAATCCAACGAAAAGGAGAGGATAACAAGATGGCAAGACACGGGGAAAACATAAGGAAGCGAAAGGACGGACGATGGGAAGGGCGTTATTTGGCTTATAGTGAGGAAAAGGAGAAGTGGCTTTATCGCTCGGTCTATGGAAGAGCATACGAAGAAGCTAGGGAGAAATTGCATTTTTGGAAAAATTCATTAAAGGAATCCGCTGCGGGGAGGATCGAAATGATGACAGCGGAGGATGTCCGGGAAAAGAGTGGTGTGGAAAGTAAAGCAGAGATTAGCGGTACAGACGGCAATGAAGGAAAGGGAAATGGCAGAGGAAGTTATTGCGGGGAAAGTGATTACAGGGAACGTGATGGTCGAGAGCATGGGGGCGAAGGGAATAGCAACGGCGGGAGCGGCAAGGAAAATCCAGAAAATAAGTGTGCCTCAATAGAAATATATTTTTGGGCAGTGGCGGAGGAATGGCTGGCGAAGGTTCGGTTTGCCAGGAAAACTTCAACTTACATAAAATATTGGCTGATTTATAAAAACTACTTAGAAAAGCATTTCCGAAATATGGAAATTTCTTTGGTTACTGACCGAACTGTTCAGGAAAAAATCCCTGCTTCTTTATCGGAAAGCATTGGAAAGAGTGTTTACTGTGTGCTGAACCAGATTCTAAAATATGCATCGGAAAAATACGCTTTACGGTTAATGCCGCTGAAACGGCAAATACCATATATGCCGAAAAGGACTGTGGAGACATTTTCCAGAAAAGAACAATCTGAACTGTTTGCCGTGCTTTACCAGGAAAGGGATGTATTTAAAACAGCCATTCTTTTATGCCTGTATACAGGATTACGGCTAGGGGAGCTGTGCGCATTAAAATGGGAAGATATCGATATGGAAAACCAGTTAATTGCAGTCAGGCGGACAGTGCAAAGGCTTTACGTGGAAGGGCATATGACAAAAACGGTTTTGCTGGAGACTGCGCCTAAAAGTGCATCTTCCCGGCGCGAAATCCCATTGCCCTCCGCTGTTTTTGCCCTGCTTAAGGCACTTCAAGAAGAAAACAAAAAAGAATATGTGTTCGGCGGGGACAAGCCGGTGGAACCAAGAACCATGCAGAACCATTTTAAACGCATATTGAAAAAAGCGGGGCTGTCTGACAAAAATTTCCATGCCCTGCGTCATACATTTTCGACCAACTGCATAGAGGGCGGAACGGATGTAAAAAGCCTGAGTGAACTTCTGGGACATTCTGACGTGCAGATTACCCTAAATCGATATGTGCATCCATCTATGGATACGAAACGCAGGCATTTAGATGCACTGGCGGGATTTTATGAACGAATGTGCGGACAGGGTGGCGGGATGTGCAACGGGATGTGTGGTTAGAAGTGTGATCAGATGCGCGGCTGGATG
>CAJUDX010000100.1:6065-7736 GCA_910584785.1 uncultured Lachnospiraceae bacterium
GGATACGTGATTGAATGGATGACTGGATGTGCGATTGAATGTATGGCTGGATGTGTAGTTGGATATGCGGCTAATTGTTTGGCTGGATATGTAATTGAATATGCGACTGAATCTATACTTAAATATGTAAATAATTTGTGGTCAAATTTGTGGTCAGTTTGGCGGAAAATCTTTTTGATAAGGAAAAGAAAAAGGGCAGGAGTGTCCGTATTTGTCGGTGTTTGCAAAGAATTTCAGGTGTTTAGGCGGTTAAAATAGGTTTGCCAAGTTAAAGATTTCGCAGATTGGAGGAATCCACGAAACAAGAGGGGGTAATGATAGAAGCCAATACCTACAAATAATCATAATTATCTAACAGATACCTGAAATTTTGCAGACAAACAGGCTGTGCCCTGTGCAAACAGGGGATTTGATGCCAAGGAAATGCGCAGGGACTGATTTTGTACAGTGTTAGGTGTTGCATAGGTTTTGTATGGATTATTGTATCAAAAATTGAACGAAAAGATTGAATGGAAAGAGCCTTTCGTGAGGCAAGGATGTTAACCGGAAATGCCAGGCAATGGTTTATTGGTTATCAGCCACGTTATACAGCGATGCAGGCCTTGGACTGCTGGTTAACCACTGAGGAATTAAAGAAGCGTTTTAGAGCCGTTTGGGCATAGGAAGATCCAGGAAGGGGGCATTTGGAAAATGGCAAGCCAAAATCTTCAGAAACAGATAGAAGGCTTTATCAATACCCAGGTAGTCAGCCGGGGATTAGATGAACGGACA
The DNA here is from genome assembly GCA_910584785.1 of uncultured Lachnospiraceae bacterium. Lineage (GTDB taxonomy): Bacteria > Bacillota > Clostridia > Lachnospirales > Lachnospiraceae > Caccovicinus. Next base: position 6,837 of record CAJUDX010000100.1, read on the forward strand.
GCCATAGCTTACCGGATGGATCTGGAGCAGTTCCATTCCTGGATGGAGCTGAAAATAAAAGAAAAAAGGGAGCAGACGGAAAGCGGTCATTTAGTAAGCCAAGTGCTGACGGATTTGCAGGGAGTGCGGAAAAAACCAGAATCAGGGATTCAGCCGGGATTACAGCTGGGAGAAGCAGAACTGCAGGAAAAACGATGCCTGGAAGAAGGTAAGGAATGGGGATATGAGGAGTGGATGGAGAAGTACTTAAATTATCTTTCCGAAGAAAAAGGGCTGCGCACTTCCACAATCAGCAGAAGGCATCGGGTATTCCGCTATTATCTGGCCTATTTGGCAAAGCAGGGGCTTGTGGAGCGGTACAGGCCGCTGAAATTAAGGGAACAGCCTAAACTGCCAAAAGAGATTTCCTTAGATCGCTACCTGACCAAAAAGGAGATTGACCGATTTTTTCTGGCGATCCAGCAGGAATATGAGGAATTGGACAGCGAGTTCCGCAGACGTGTCTGCTTAAGAGATCAGGTGATGATGGAGCTGCTGTTTTATCACCGGCTTGAAGTCAGCGAACTTCTTCGGCTGGAAGTGTCGGATTATAACCGGAAGACAGCGGTACTGACCGTGCCAAGGAAACGGGAGAAGGAACGGACGGTGTATTTATTTTCTAAGGAGCTGCAGGGGCGGATGGCTCAGTGGCTGGATGACCATGATTACTTTGAACATGATGAGATGTATCAAAATAGAATGTTTCTGTCAAAGCTGGGGAAACCGCTTTCGATGAAAATGGTGGTGAATATTTTTGAAAAGTACCGGGTGCGGGCAGGGATTGAAAAAGCGTGCACGCCGAAGGATTTGAAAAATGGGCTGGGCAGATATGCGGTGGAGGTGGTGAGGGAGATGGGGTGA
>CAJUDX010000101.1 GCA_910584785.1 uncultured Lachnospiraceae bacterium
CCTACGCCTTCCAGGCACAGTTTGACCATGTCCTTCCGATCTGGGGCGTGCAGAGAGAAAAAGAACTGGATGAATTTTTAAGCTATATTGACCATCCGCCGAAGATGACTAAAGAACTGGAAACTATTATTTCCAAGGATAAGAAAGAACTGGCAGGGAACTTCTGCCGGGGCTGCGGCTATTGTATGCCCTGTCCGGTGGGAATCGAAATCAATAACTGCGCCCGGATGTCCCTGCTTATCCGCCGCTCCCCCTCTGCTGCCCAGCTCACCCCCAAGGTGCAGGAAAAGATGGGGAAAATCGCCGACTGTCTCCACTGTGGTCAATGCAAGTCAAAATGTCCCTATGGACTGGATACACCAGCCTTGCTGGAAACCAATTATAAGGATTATCAGGAAATTTTGGCAGGGAAACCGCTATAAGCCATGGTTTACTTACTGTCAGCAATCGCCAGCAGCGCCATGGTTTCCATTGTTATGCGGATAACCGAAAAATATGTCCGCCATGCAATGGTTATGTTTACGGCAAACTATGCAGTGTGTCTGCTTTTCTCCCGCTTATACATCGGCAATACCCGTTTCTTTACCCAGGAAAAAGGGATAGGGGCTGCCGTTGTTCTGGGCGTTATCAGCGGTTTTTTCTATCTGCTGTGTTTTGTCCTGCTGCAAAAAAATATCTGTCACAATGGGGTTATTCTTTCCAGCGCAACAATGAAATTAGGTTCGGTTTTGATTCCGGTTCTAATCGCCATCTTGCTGTTTCACGAACCAATGGGCTGGATACAGCTTGCAGGAATCAGCATTGCTGCAGCGGCAATTGTTCTTATCAATATGGAAAAAGGGAGCAGAGAAAAAGGCCATATAAGTCAGGGGCGCAAAAAGCTCTGGCTTACCCTTTTGCTTCTGGGCAGCGGTTTAACCGACACGATGGCAAATATTTACGATAAAACAGGCACAGAAGTGCTTAAAAATCACTATCTTTTTTATACCTTCCTCGCCGCCTTGCTCACCGCATTAGTCATGGCCTTGTTAAAGAAACAGAAAATAAGGTTAGCGGACATCGGCAGCGGCCTGCTGATTGGTATTCCCAACTACTTCTCTGCCCGGTTTTTATTGCTCTCCCTTGGAAAGATACCAGCGGTCATTGCCTACCCAGTATACAGTTCCGGTACAATTATGATAACCAGCATGGCAGGGCTGTTGATTTTTAATGAGAAACTCAATTTTCATAAGAAACTGGCTTTAGTGCTGATTTTGTCGGCATTGGTTTTGTTAAATCTTAAGATTTGACATTAGGACATGACGTTAAAACCATATTCCAAAAAGGCTGAAATCAAAGAAAATAAGGCTGCTGAAGAAAAACAAGTCCCCCTGCCTGCCATTTTTGTCTTTGTGACTTAAAAGCGGGGGGACTTCTTTCATGGGTTAAATCATATTTTCTTCGAATAAGCCATATCTTTTCATCCACCGCCAAAGTGTTGATTTGCTGATGCCTAATTCCTGAGCCGTTTTTTTTCGGTTTCCGCCATACTTTTTCAGCGCTTTTGCAAGCAGTTCTTCCCGTTCATCTGCCCATGGTTCGGATTCTGCGTCTGACTTTTCCTGCACTGCATGACCCGTTTTTACAGTATCTTCTTTTTCTGTCTCTGTGTGTACGCTTTCCCTGGAAAATCCCAGGCTTGTGCTATTCTCAAACAACTCCTTCAGCAGCCTTAAAACCAGTTTTTCATCCAGCAGACGCTTTGAAGCCGTAAGAATCAGCCGTTCACAGAAGTTTTCAATCTGATACCCATTTCCCGGCCAGGGGTAATTTAAAAGAAGTTCCGTCGCCTCCCTGGTCAGCGCATGATAGCGGTCAAATCTCTCGCAGCAGTCCCGTATTATTTTTTCCAGCAGCCACTCTAAATCCTCTCTGCATTCCCGAAGCGGAGGGATTCTGACAGAAAGTCCTTTAAGCATATAGTAGAGATCCCTTCTAAACACCCCCTCTTCCACTGCCCTTTCCAGATTCCCCGGATGGCTGACAGAAAAAATCACCCGCACATCGGCATGCTTATTCCGCTGCAGCTCCTTTCCGCAGCATATTTTATAGCGGAGAAGTTGCAAAATCCGGTACTGGTTTGCCGGATGAAGGTACTCCCCGTCCTCCACAAATATCGTCCCTCCATCCGCCTGCATGGCTGCCCCTTTTTCGTCAAATAAAAGAGAAAACTGCTCTCCCTCGCTTAATCCCCGGCATGAAATATCAGCAAATGCATTTCTGCTTCTAACGCTGGCGTTATGAATACTCTGGGCAAGCAGCCGCTTTTGCGTTCCCGCCTCCCCTTCTATCAGCACGGGAAAATCCGAGAGGGAAAATAGTTTTGCCAAATGTATGCAGTCCTGCATCGCTGAGGACAACTGGGAAATATCCTCAAACCTGCCCAGGGCAACCAGACCGCTCGCTGTGCGGTGTTTCTGCGCTTCCTTTTGTTCTGTGCTTAATTTTTTCCTCATCTTATGGCAGGTTAAAATCAGCCCGTCCACCCGTCCTTCGATAAGCACCGGGGCAAGCATGGCAAGCACCGATGTTCCATTTACCATAAGAAAAGCCGAAAAACCATCACCCCCCTGGGATAACACCCTCTCCGTTCTCACCCTGTCCAGGTCGGGAAATACCTCAGTCAAAAGACTTCCCGTCAGCTTTTTTCTGGACTGCCCAAGAATCCCTTCCATCAATGGGTTTACGGTGATAATCTTTCCCTTTCCGTCCACATTAACTACACCGCCAAAGGAATAATCCAGTAAAGTTTCCATCTGAGCCGCATTTTTCTTTTCCACCTCCATTGCGTAACTGACGCTGTCCGCCATGGAAAACGCGTTGCGGATGGAATCTTCGGTGTTGGAGAGGAACAGGGAGGGAATCCCCGCCTGGGCTGCTGTTTCCACAGCAACATCCCCGCCGATAATTAAATCCACTTTTTCCTCTACTGCTCTCATCGTGGTAATACGGAGATCTTCATTATTTTCGGCATAAAAGGTACGAAGTTCAATCGCATAAATACTATCAAAATAAGACATATCACAGAACATATTCTGTGAGCCGACAACGGCAATCACCGGGTTTTCCTTTTTTAAGATCTGCTTGGCTTTAACCACCAAAAGCGCCATTTCCTGTGCTGTTATAACAATCTCAATCACCGGAATATCCGTATATTGTTTAATTAAGGAAGCCTGTAATCCGCGGGCAATAATCATCGAAGCCCCGCGGGCAATCGATTCCCTGGCCTCCATCACAACATTTTTGGTCCGCACTACCTTCATATCTCCGATTTCATAATGTTGTTTATGCTTGCTTTTTTCCTGGAGAATATTGTGGGCATGATAGAGCATTTCCTCACGCGGTACAAGGATAGCGACTTTTCCCATGTGATTTCGTCCTTTCCTGTAAAATAATTCATCTAAATAAGGTTTACATTCTAAATTTTCCGCTTCTAAATCGCAAAAATGAAAGCGGCGGGTAATGATAGTTGTCTTTCTTTCATCTTTTAAACTCCTAGTAAATGGCATCAATTATAATTTTAAAAAATCTTCAATATTTTCCACCTGCTTATATTTAGGATTTTGTCCCAAACGCTTCATTTGTTCAATATGTTTTTCAAAATAGCTAATTTAATTTCATTTTACATTTGCTTCAGTATAGCACAAAACAGGAATGATGCCAACCAAAGGTACTGAAATCATGATATTTGATGTTAAAAAATTCTATTGTTCTTTTAGCATTTTATAAAATTTTCTAAGATCTTATCAAGAATACTTTCCGCATTCTTTCTCAATGACCTGCAAAATGGAGAAACGGCATAACCCGCAAGCTACGCCGTTTCCTGAAAATAATTTTGATCCTACTGTTTTATCAATCCACCCCAATGGGAGACTTATTCACGCTCAATTTATTTCAGCCATTTACAACACATCAATACTATAATTAGGTGCTTCCTTTGTAATATGAATATCGTGCGGATGGCTTTCCTTTAATGATGCCGCAGAAATCTTTACAAACTTTCCATTCTCCTGTAAGGTAGGAATGTTGGCTGCCCCGCAGTAGCCCATCCCGGCACGCAGACCGCCCAGAAGCTGGAATACCGTGTCTTCCACCAGTCCCTTGTAGGCCACGCGCCCTTCCACGCCCTCAGGAACCAGTTTCTTCGCGTCAGACTGGAAATAGCGGTCTTTGCTTCCGTTTTCCATCGCTGCGATAGAACCCATGCCGCGATATACCTTATATTTTCTTCCCTGATACAATTCAAAGGTTCCCGGACTTTCATCACAGCCGGCAAACAAGCTTCCCATCATGCAGACGCTTCCTCCTGCAGCGATCGCCTTGGTAATATCGCCGGAGAATTTAATGCCGCCGTCGGCAATAATCGGAATCCCGTACTCCTTTGCCACAGCATAGCAGTCCATAATCGCAGAAATCTGCGGAACACCGATACCGGCAACCACACGGGTTGTACAGATAGAACCTGGGCCGATACCTACCTTTACAGCGTCGGTTCCTGCTTCGATTAAAGCCCTGGTCGCTTCTCCCGTTGCTACATTTCCGGCAATAACCTGCACTTCAGGATAGGCTTCTTTAATCATTTTTACACATCGGATTACATTTGCCGAATGACCGTGTGCGGAATCGAGGGCAATAACATCTACCTTGGCTTTAACCAGGGCTTCCACACGCTCTAACACATTGGCTGTAATACCTATCGCAGCGCCGCAGAGCAGCCTTCCCTGTCCGTCCTTGGCGGACAACGGGTATTTAATCTGCTTCTCGATATCTTTAATGGTAATCAGGCCCTTTAAGTTAAAGTTCCCGTCAACAATGGGAAGCTTTTCTACCCTGGCTTTTGCAAGGATTTTCTTGGCCTCCAGCATGGTAATACCTTCTCTGGCAGTTACAAGATTTTCAGAGGTCATGCACTCTTTGATTTTGCGGGAAAAGTCTTCTTCAAACTTCAGGTCACGGTTGGTAATAATCCCCACAAGCTTCTTTCCCTCCGTTACCGGCACACCAGAGATGCGGAACTTTGCCATCAGTTCATCGGCGTCCTTAAGTGTATGATCGGGAGTTAAAGAAAATGGGTCAGTGATAACACCGTTTTCTGAACGTTTTACCTTATCCACTTCCTCTGCCTGCGTTTCGATGGACATGTTCTTATGGATAATTCCAATTCCGCCCTGCCTTGCCATGGCAATCGCCATACGGTGTTCGGTTACGGTATCCATGCCGGCACTCATTAACGGGATGTTCAGCTTGATTTTTTGGGTCAGCTGTGTGGACAAATCCACCTGGTTGGGAATTACCTCAGAATAAGACGGTACCAGAAGTACATCATCGAATGTAATGCCTTCCCCTATAATCATACCCATGTTGTTTTCCTCTCTTTCTTTTCATTGTTTTGTTTCTTTTCTTTTTCAGTGGCTTAATTGTTTTGTTTCTTTTTTTTCAGCAATTTAATTGTAATGTTTCTTTTCAGTAACTGTTTGTATGCAGTTGGTTTGTAATTTTGTCCAATATTTTTGTGCAATTTTAGTTCATTTCTGCTTATTAGTAGCTAATTTTAACAAACTTTTAAGTGCTTGTCAAATACTTGTGCGCGATGATTTATTCATTTTACTTATAAGGAAAAAAGGGATTAGCTAATATATCGATGGAGCGGAATCGTGGGAATCCGGGGATTGGAGAGGGGTGAAGATTTTGTAAACAAAAATAGCCCCTAAGTAGATTTTGGTTATTTGCCTTGTCTAATTAGGGGGTATCCTATCATATTTGAGGGAATCATTCTGGCTCTTTTTTGGTTATTTTAGTTTTGTCCGGGCAATGCAATGAATTATAATACCACTTTGGATGGAGAGGTGTTGCGGTAGGCCTGAATGAGCTTATCGTTGGGTTCCAGCAAGAGTTTGATGTGCTGGGGGCCTTTTTTGTAGATGAATGCGTAGGGCTTTTTTCCTTTTTCTCCTGAGGAACAATCGATAAGCTTGATATCTTTGGTTTCGTAGTCTTTTAATACGAAGGAATCGAAGGGGGCAACAATAAGAAGGTCTTCTTTTGCACACTCGATAACCTTTTTTCTCCTGGCTTTTCCAAGGATTTTATCGATGGATAGGGTGCCGTCTACAAAGAGATATTCGTATTCGATGCTTAGGGTCTGGAAAAGGAAGAAGGTTCCTATGCCTGCAGCAACTAAAAGCAGGATTCCCCAAGCCTGAGTGAGTGCCATCAGAAGAGAGAAAATACAGAGTATTCCCATAACAATGCGAACGGGCCATGCATAGGCGGGTTCTTTTCGTTTCACTAACCATTCTACATAAGTGTCCTGATTCATTTGTGTGATTCCTTTCGGTTTTTTTGGTGGTGGTTGTTTTAACTGCCTCTTTCTACCTCGCAGAGTCAGAACACTTTGTGTTCTGACGCAACAGTAGTTCGAATCCGCTTCGCTCCTCCTCACTACCGTTGCTCGTCAGATAAACCAAGAAAAAACCTGACTCATGCAAGCATGGTCAGGTTTTCCCTTGGTTTATCTGACTCTGCTTTCGCTTACATCATTCCTCCCATTCCAGCACCGGCGGGCATGGCGGGGGTTTCTTCTTTAATATTAGCAACAACAGATTCAGTTGTCAATAAGGTAGAGGCAACACTGGTTGCATTCTGCAGAGCGCTTCTGGTTACTTTTGCAGGGTCAAGGATGCCTGCTTTAATCATATCCACATACTCTTCTTTGTATGCATCAAAACCTGTTCCTACCTCAGACTCTTTTACTTTGTTAATGATAACAGAACCTTCCAGTCCTGCATTGGCTACGATGTGGTACAGCGGAGATTCCAGGGCTTTTAAGATAATCTTTGCGCCTGTCTTTTCATCGCCTTCTAATTCTTTAACAATGTCTTTAATCTTCACTGCCGCATGAACGTAAGCAGAACCGCCTCCGGCGATAATGCCCTCTTCTACGGCTGCCTTGGTTGCTGCCAGAGCATCTTCCATGCGCAGTTTTGCTTCCTTCATCTCGGTTTCGGTTGCAGCGCCTACGCGGATTACAGCTACACCGCCAGCCAGCTTCGCCAGTCTTTCCTGAAGTTTTTCTTTATCAAACTCGGACGTGGTTTCGTCAATCTGTGCACGGATCTGGGAAACTCTTGCGCTGATTTCTTCTTTTTCGCCGTAGCCGTCTACGATAATCGTGTTTTCCTTCTGTACCTTTACGGATTTTGCACGACCTAACTGGCTCATATCGATATCTTTCAGATCCAGACCAAGTTCTTCGGAAATTACCTGTCCTCCGGTTAAGATAGAAATATCTTTTAACATTTCTTTTCTTCTGTCACCATAACCAGGAGCCTTAACGGCTACCACATTAAAGGTTCCTCTTAATTTATTTACAATTAAGGTGGTCAGGGCCTCGCCTTCCACATCTTCGGCAATAATCAGAAGCTTTGCACCAGTCTTAACGATCTGCTCTAACAGAGGAAGGATATCCTGGATATTGGAAATCTTCTTGTCGGTAATTAAGATGTATGGATCATCTAAAACAGCTTCCATCTTATCCATATCGGTTGCCATATAAGCAGATACATAGCCACGGTCAAACTGCATACCTTCCACTAAATCCAGTTCGGTCTTCATGGTCTTGGACTCTTCGATGGTGATAACGCCGTCCTTGGAAACCTTCTCCAT
>CAJUDX010000102.1 GCA_910584785.1 uncultured Lachnospiraceae bacterium
GCACTTGGAATACCTGAACTTAGACCGCCTAATCGGCGGTGATCTTTTAAAGTAATCAAAAAACCGCCTGGACATGCCCAAAGGCACCCAGGCGGTCGATTACTTCTTCCCCGTGCTCCCCTGTGGTTTCCCACTCTATCCGCCAGTTGCACGTCCTAATCTTATGATAAATGATTCCTTCTAAAACTGCAAGCTTTTTTTATTCCTAATGCAAAAACTGATGCAGCACACTCATCAGCAGCTCAATATCCAGCGGCTTTGCCACATGGGCGTTCATGCCGCTTTTCAATGCCGCTTCCTTATCCTCCTCCATTGCATTCGCCGTCATGGCAATGATGGGGAGGGTTTTCACATCTTTTCGCTGCATAGCGCGAATGGCCTTTGTGGCCTCGTATCCATTCATTACTGGCATCTGCACATCCATCAACACAGCATCATAGTAGCCTTCTTCAGCTTTTTCCACCATAGCCACAGCATCGGTTCCGTCCGGGGCGGATTCAATCACAAAGCCGACTTCTTCTAAGATTACCCCTGCAATCTCCCGGTTCATCTCATTATCTTCCACTAAAAGGATTCTCTTTCCTCCAAAGTCTTTCTGCGTCCAGGAATCTCCTGCCTGGGTGCTCCCGTGATCACCGATATTATTTGCCGCCAGCAGAGCTGATTTTAAATCTGACATAAACAGTGGTTTTGCACAGAAAGCGGTAACTCCCGCTTCTTTTGCCTCCTCCTCGATATCCGTCCAATCATAGGCTGTAAGGATAATAATGGGTGCATCCTGCCCCACCACACTTCGGATTCGCCTTGCCGTTTCTATTCCGCTGGTTTCCGGCATCTGCCAGTCAATAATATAGGTATGATAGGGATCACCATCATCATGGGATGATTTGGCGCGGTAGACAGCCTCGCGCCCGGAAGTCGTCCATTCAGAACGCAAACCGATGCTCTTTAACATCTTGCTCACACTGTCGCACACATTAAAATCATCATCAATCACTAACGCGCGCAGCCCTTCTAATTCCCTGATCTGCTCTGTGCTCTTTTCAATATCCTGAAGCTGGAGAGGAATCTTTACAGTAAAGGTGCTCCCCTTGCCCACTTCACTTTCCACGGTAATCTCCCCGCCCATCATATCGACAATGTTCTTCGTGATCGCCATGCCAAGTCCCGCGCCCTGGATGCCGCTTCTTGTGGCTGTCGATTCGCGCTCAAAAGGTTCAAAAATATGCCTGACAAATTCTTTGGACATTCCGATTCCATTGTCCTTAATCACAAAAACATATTCGCCCCATCCATGCTTAAAGGTCGCCTGCTGAATAATGCGGAAAGATACGACACCTCCCGCCGGCGTGTATTTGACGGCATTGCCCATTAAATTAATACAAATCTGGTTTAACTTCAGTGGATCGGTAATCACATCCTCATTGACCACTTCAAAGGTATCAATAAACATCTCCAGCTGCTTGGCCTTTACCTGAGGCTGAATAATATTGACCAGATTGTGCATCAGTTCAGGGATGTTGCACTCCTGATTATGAATCTGCAGCTTTCCGCTCTCGATGCGGCTCATATCCAGGATATCGTTAATCAGACCCAGCAGGTGGTTACTGGAGGAAAGGATTTTATGCAGGCAGTCCCGCACCTGATCCGTGCGCTCCATATGGCTGACAGCGATGGTGGCAAAGCCGATAATGGCATTCATCGGCGTGCGGATATCGTGGCTCATATTGGACAGGAAGGTGGTCTTGGCCTGGTTTGCATGCTGGGCCTGCATCAGGGCATCCTGTAAAATCTGGGTCTGTTCGTGCTGTTTCTTTACCTGATCCGTAACATTCTGACGGACATAGAGTACCCGGACAGGTGTCTGCTCCCGGCGTTCTAAGCAAACGGCAATCAGATGTTCCCATTCCTCCTTCCCATTCCGGGAAACGTGGCAGACATGGACGATGGAGTCTTTAACACCAAGATTTTCTTTCACCGATTCGATGCCGCAGAAACGGCAAAATTCCTCTTTTTCCTTTTCTCCCAAAATTTCCTCCGCATGCACCTTTACCACTTCGCTGTATGCACCCTCCATCGGAATATTGGTATTTAACGGCCCGATTCCAGATATGTAGGAATAATGGTCTTTTTCCAGATTCACGATAAAATAACGCGAATCAAAAAGAATATTGATGCCGCGAAGCACGTCATTGATCAGCTTGTTCTCCTCTTCCAGCTTCTTTCTCTGTGTTTTGGCACAGATAATAAGAAACACAACGTAAATGATAAACAGGACTAGCAGGCAGATTTCCAGACGAACGCCAGCCATATTTGCCCGTGCAATCATGGCCTGCGTAATATTCTGCGGAAATGCCTGCACAAGAACATAATCGTAGCCCGGCAGATGCACAACGCAGAGGTTATCAATTTTACTGCCCTTACTGCATAGAAGGGCTGCTTCCCCGCCCTCTGTAAAGACGTTCTTTGCCGATGCATAAGTCCCGGCATCGATAATGCCCGACTGCAGCATGGAAGCTAAAATATCCGTTCCATGCTCTTCTTTATCATCGGAACTGGCAATTATTCTGCCCTCTTCTGTGCAGAGAAAAACATCTGCCAGTTCTCCAAAATAATTCGTGGTCAACATATCCCGCAGATAGTCCTCAGCAAAATACAGTCCTAAAAACATTCCCGAAATTTCAGCATCCGAATAAATGGGAGCAAAAAAAACCATCATGGGCTTCCCGGTAATCCGGGATTCTGTCACAATTTCAAGACCGCTCTCCCCCCGCATCCCCCGGATAAAGTAGTTTCTGTCTGAACTGTCGCTGGTTTTCTCATTCGAGGCAAGGTTAATGCCGTCGGCATTGGTAAAGCGGATGGCATCAAAGGTTGTATTAGCTTCCAGAGCCCTAAGCATCTTTGCATCAATCTGTATTGTACTTCCCTCTGTGCTGACTAAAAAAGCACTGTTTTGAATACGTTGAAGGGCATTATCAAACTCGCTTGCAATGCGGTCTGCCGTCTGCCTGGCACAGTCCTTTGCATAGACTTTATTCTGTTCCTGAATACGCGACCGGTTTTGCATTGTATAGCTGAAAAATAAAACAAATACCGCAGCGAGGAAAAGAAATGCATAAAAAATCAACTGCCAAGTTCTGTTCTGTTGCTTCATCTGCATAAACATTCACCTTTTACCCTACTCATTACGAATCGCCGCCAGAGGGCTGAGTTTCATCGCCCTGGTCGCTGGGAGAAATCCAGCCGCCATACCGACAAAGATTGCAAATCCCATCGCTCCCATATTCAGCCATAGGGGCATCCGGGACAAATCGCCTTCTGCCCCCGCAAAGCGGTTAATAATCAGAGAAATGCCAAAGCTGAGCAAAATTCCGACAGCCCCTCCCAAAAATCCGATAAACCCGGATTCTAAAAGGAACATATCCCGGATATTTCCCATATCGCATCCCAAAACCTTCATCACGCCGATTTCCTTCGTCCGCTCGTAAATGGACATCATCATCGTATTGGCAATGCCGATCGCCGCGACAAAGAGCGACACTGCACCGATCCCGCCAAGGACTGCCTGCACCATCTGCAGCTGTGCCTTGGACGATTCCAGCCAGTCCATACGGCTGTTCACCTGATAGCCCATATCGGCAATCAAATCCTGCACTTTCATCACATTATCCATATCGTCCACAAAGACCTTGGCGGAATCATAGACAAAATAGGGCAATGGCTTCCCCTTTTTCGTCGTGGGCTGATCGGGAATAGGATTTTTCTTAAAAATCCGCTTTAACTGAGCTTTTAGCAGATCGATATTGACATAGACATCATAGGCATAGTCGTTGTAATCTTCGATTCCCCCTTCCACCATGGCGGCTGTGGAAACCAGATACTTCTTCGGCGGCTTGGAAGCGCCCTCACCCCCGCCCTGTGAAGAATAATAAGCATTCATATCAAAAATAATATACATGGGCTTATTCATAAAGTCTACTGGCGGAGGGCTTCCCGGATTATCCCAGTAGCCCTTCCCTGTCTTTGTATTATAAAACTGCGTGCCCATGGCATTGCCTACTACCAGCCGGAGTTCCTTATCCTTAGAACTGGGAAGTTCTCCCTCCCCAATGGGAATTTCCTTAAGAAATTCATCGCTCACTCCTTTAATCGAGGTATGACCTTCGTAAGCTCCCTGGCGCATCAGCACATAGAGCGAGAGCACAGGGGAGGCCCCGCGCACATTGGGGAGACGACGAAACTGGTCAACCACATCATCCGTGATATAGTTCGGCTCCGACTTGGAATCCGAACTGTCATAATTCCACCGGGATTCCGAATAAACCTCAATCGTCGTCAGGCTTCCATAGGAGGAAATCTGCTCAACCGTCCTCTCACTCAAGCCGATTCCCAGGGAAACCATAACCACAATCGACGCTGTGCCAATCACCACACCCAGAACCGTCAGCACAGTCCGCAGCTTTCGTCTGCGCAGATTATTTATGCTCATGATCAGAAGGTCATGCATCTTCATCGTCCAGTCCCTCTTCCTCTGCCTTTAGTTTCTTCCTCTTTAGATGTTTTTTCAGGACAATGATCCCGACCACGACCGCGGCAACCGCCGGTACACCCGCAGCAATAAGAATCTTCTTTTTTTTCGGGTCTGACAGCCATCCGGCAATCCCCGAAGGGCTGCCTGCTTCCATCCCATCCATGCCTTCCATCCCATCCATTCCCTCAAACATCGAAGGGTCAAACTCTTCTGCCGCCTCCATAACGAACAGCGTCAGTTCCTTTTCCGTTTCGGTCACATCGCCGTTTTCATCTTCATAGGAAATAATAACTTTAATCTTTCCGTCATCCTCCGTAGGTGCCACCCCGGCAACCATCACATCCACGTTCCCGGTTTCACCGGGCTTTATATTGCCCACATAGGATTCCGTGGTGCGGATGGAGTCTGCCTCAAAGCGGACGTTGACATTATAAAGCTGAATCCGCCCCGTATTATTGACACCGAACATAATATTCGACTCGCCGTCCACCTCAATCGAATCCGGCATCACTTCAAAGGTGCTGGTGCTGAACCTTGCCTTCTGGTAGACAGGGATATCGATAGTCACCGTTTCCTCGGCATTTTTAAACTCCGGGCTGTCAAACTTTTCTTTAATGGTCATCGTATACGATCGCTGGTCGATACCGGGCTTTGCCAGAAACTTCATCTTTAATTCCGTCGAAGCCCCCGCTCCTAAGGTATTAACCACCATCGAGGATGAACCCGACTCCGTGGAAAAGACTGAGGCATTCTCCACCTTTTCCGGTTCCATGGTAAAGAGAATATTGCTGGCAGTTACCGATGTCGAGGCATTTTTCATGGTTAAAATCAGGGTAAATTCATCCCCTGCCATAATCTTTTCCGGCTCGGTGCGGAAGCTGTCCACAATAATTCTCGCCTTGGTACGGTCATTCTCGTTAAATTCCCCCAGGTTATCGTCCTCTTCCTTTTCCTTGCTGGTGATATGTACGTAAAATTCATATTCCTTTGTTTTAACTGTGGTGTCTGTACTCTGGGTCTCACCGTTCTGAGCATTAATCTCAGCCCCAGGGCCCTCTGCAACCTTTTTCTTTCCGTCAATGCTTTCTCGGTAAGATATCGTAAATTTAATCGGATAAAATCCTGTATAGCTGTCCTTTCGAATCATCATGGCATAGGGTGCTGTCACCGTCTGCCCTGCCTCAATTACCTCAAAATGACGGTCATAATTCCCATCCGTAATCATAAAAGGAAACTCATCGTCCCCTTTCCCCACCTTCATACTTACTGTTACATCATATGCAGGTATCTTGCTCCGGTTACGGACATTAACGCCAAAATCCATCACGTTGGGAAAAACACCATAGGGAGTATTCTGATCCTCCCCCAGCGCAAACATCACATCCTCGGTCGTTTCATCGTCGCTCGACTCTGTGTCCGAAGCGGTCTGTGCGCCGATCCAGATGTTCATGTAATCCACTTCTACTGCCCCATTCTTCCCATTCGGATAAATCGCAATCGGAATACAATAATAACCCTCTTTCATATCCCGCCTTACCCGTGCGGTTAAGGTTACACTTCTGGTATTTCCTTCTTTAATTTTTCCCAGCTTATGCGGTTCAAACAAATCTTCATAAATCTCAAACGGGTATTGATTGCGCAGACCTGAATCGGTTCCTCCGTCCTCCGGCAGATATAAAAAGGAATTAATCTCATCCGAAAAACCCACCCAAACTTCATCCAAATCCTGTGGTGCACGGATAATTACGGGAACATTCATCGTCTTTCCCACTTTACCCGCAGGATCTTTTCGAATCACCAGATATTCATTTTGGTAAATCCTATCATCCAAAACATTCGCGTAATCCGCCCTTGCCACCATCGCAGCTCCCGGCGAAAGGGCAATCATCACCATAGCCACTACACCCGCCAGTCCCCGTTTAATTCCACTGTTCCAATTCATTTTCTGTCATTTCCTCCCCTGCACGTTTTCCTCAGCTTTATCGGAACTGCTGTTTTCTTTTTCCTCCTTGAAGCTGCCTTCACTGCCTTTTCCATTTTCACTCAGTCCCACGGCATCTTCAACCAAAACCTCTGCTGCCCCTTCCTCGATACTTACGATCTTTCCGTCAATAATCCGTATTCTGCGGTCTGCATAAGAAGCCAGGTTATTATCATGCGTTACCATAACCAGCGTTTGCTTCTGCTCCCGCACAATTTTCTGCATCAGATGCAGCACTTCCATCGTTGTTTTTGAATCCAGGTTTCCTGTAGGCTCATCGGCAAAGATAATCTGCGGATTTACCGCCAGTGCCCGCGCAATGCCCACTCTCTGCTGCTGCCCGCCGGACATTTGATTTGGCATGTGCTTAGCCTGCCCGCCCACGCCGACTAAATCCATATATTTCTTTGCCCTGGTCAGCCTCTCCCTGCGGCCTATGCCCCGAAAAGAAAGAGGCATCGCTACATTTTCCAGGGCATTCATCGTATTTAATAAATTATAAGACTGAAAAATAAAGCCGATTTTTTCCCTGCGGAAGGTCACCAGCTCTTTTTCCGAAAGCTTTTCAATATGCTTTCCCCCTATTTCAATCTCTCCCCTGGTAGGTTTTTCCAGTCCAGCCAGCATATTTAACAGAGTGGACTTTCCCGAACCGGAGGTTCCGACAATCGCACAAAATTCTCCTCGATACAGTGTAAAATCCACACCATTTAAGGCACGAACTCTTGTTTCCCCGACCCGGTAGATCTTATATAAGTTTTTCACCCGAATTATCGGAGTTTTTTCCATCTTCCTCTCTATTTCCTTCCTGCTTCCTGCTATCACCCGGAACTCTTCATACAAAAAATTCCAAAGATAATTTTATTATACCATCCTGTACTTTATTCTTCTTTCCTTTTATCTTAATATTCATTAAAGTTTCCTTACACCCAACCCATTATACCAGAAAATACTGTTTTTACCTAGTGTACTGTCTGTATTATATATAGCCAAATTAACTTGCCTCTATGGGACC
>CAJUDX010000103.1 GCA_910584785.1 uncultured Lachnospiraceae bacterium
ATATTGCCCTGACGGAGAAGGGGTATAACCCTGTGAATCAGATCGTTGGGTATATTATGTCCGGGGACCCAACCTATATTACCAGCCATAAGAACGCCAGAAGCATTATCATGAAGGTGGAGAGGGATGAGCTTTTGGAGGAATTGATGGAGGTCTATATTGACAGGAAGCTTCGGTAAGCGACGGGGCGTGTAAAAAGTGGCAGAAGAGAAGTTTGTGGCTGTTGCTTTGCGGCGATAAGGAGGCAGTCGGCGAGGGGTGCTTACGTTCATACGAATGATTAGGCGATCATCGGCTGTTTTTGTGTTGGAGGAGACGATGAGGATACTTGGATTAGACTATGGTGCAAAGACAGTAGGCGTGGCAATCAGCGACCCGTTGGGGATTACCGCACAGGGGCTTGAGACGATTGTGCGCAAGGAGGAGAATAAGCTCCGCAAAACCTGTGCCCGAATTGAGGAATTAATTGAAGAATATGGGGTTAGTGCCATTATTTTAGGGTATCCTAAGCATATGAATAATACCGTGGGAGAGCGGGCAGAAAAAACCATGGAATTTCAGGTGATGTTAGAGCGCCGCACCGGAATTTCTGTGATTTTATGGGACGAGCGTTTCAGCACAGCTTCGTCGGAACGGGTATTAATGGAAAGTGGTGTCCGTCGGGAGAATCGGAAGGCTGTTATTGATAAGATCGCAGCCGTCTTCATCCTGCAAAACTATTTGGATTTCAGGAGTACAGCAAAAGAGGGCGTTAATGCAGACGCAAAAGAAGGCGTTAATGCGGACGCGGAAGAGGAAAATCATGAATAAGGAAGAGAAAATTACTCTGCTGACAGAAAATGGAGAGTCGCTGGACTTTTTTGTGCTGGAGGAAACCAGGATTAACGGAAAAAACTATCTGCTTGTAACGGACGAAGAGGATGAAAAGGCAGACGGGGAATGTTATATCCTTGAGGATACTTCCGGGGACGAGGAGGAAGAAGCGGTTTACCAGTTTGTAGAGGACGAACAGGAATTAAATGATGTATTTCAGATTTTTACCCAGCTTTTGGACGATGCAGACGTGGAGCTTCAAAAGTAAACAGGATGGGTAAAGTAACAAATGGAGGTAAAAGATTGAAAGGAAAAGAAACAAAAAATGATGTAGTAAAAATTATCCCTTTAGGGGGATTGGAACAGATTGGAATGAATATTACGGCGTTTGAATGTCAGGACAGCATTATCGTGGTGGACTGCGGACTGGCCTTTCCTACGGATGATATGCTGGGGATTGATTTGGTGATTCCTGATGTCACGTACTTGAAGCAAAACATAGAAAAAGTCAAGGGTTTTGTGATTACGCACGGTCACGAGGATCATATCGGTGCCCTCCCTTATATTTTAAAGGAACTGAATGTTCCGGTCTATGGTACGCGGCTGACCATTGCCCTGATTGAAAATAAATTAAAAGAAATCAATATGCTGAAAAATACCCGGCGCAAGGTGATTAAGCATGGGCAGTCGGTGAACCTGGGATGTTTCCGTGTGGAGTTTGTAAAAACAAATCACAGTATTGCCGACGCGTCAGCCCTGGCTATCTTTTCTCCGGCGGGGATTATCGTCCATACCGGAGACTTTAAGATTGATTATACCCCGGTATTCGGCGATTCTATCGACCTGCAGCGCTTTGCCGAACTGGGAAAAAAAGGCGTTTTAGCCCTGCTGTGCGACAGTACGAACGCCATCCGCTCCGGCTTTACCGCCTCTGAGCGAACCGTGGGTAAGACGTTTGATTCTATTTTTGCCGATCATCAGCATAAGCGGATTATCGTAGCTACCTTTGCGTCCAATGTGGATCGGGTGCAGCAGATTATTAATTCCGCCTATAAATATGGGAGAAAATGCGTGGTTGAGGGCCGAAGCATGGTCAATGTTATCGGGACAGCCAGTGAGCTGGGTTACATTAAGATTCCTGAGGGAACCTTAATTGAGATTGAACAGCTGAAAAACTATCCGCCGGAAAAAACCGTGCTGATTACCACCGGGAGCCAGGGCGAGTCGATGGCAGCGCTGTCCCGCATGGCTTCCTCCATCCATAAAAAAGTTTCCATTACGCCCAACGATGTGATTATCTTAAGCTCCACCCCGATTCCAGGCAATGAAAAGGCGGTAGCCAAGGTAATTAATGAGCTGTCCATGAAGGGCGCAGAGGTGATTTTCCAGGATACCCATGTATCCGGGCATGCCTGCCAGGAGGAAATTAAATTAATTTATTCCCTGGTGCATCCGAAATATTCCGTGCCCATCCACGGCGAATACCGCCACCGTATGACACAGGCTACCTTAGCCCGCGATGTGGGAATCCCCAGGGAAAATGTGCTGATGATTAATTCCGGGGATGTGCTGGAACTGAGTCAGGCAAAGGGTGAAGTCACCGGTCATGTCCAGGCAGGCGCGATCCTGGTGGACGGGCTTGGCGTGGGCGATGTGGGCAATATTGTTCTCCGCGACCGGCAGAATTTGGCACAGAATGGAATTATTATTGTCGTGTTAACCCTGGAAAAATACAGCAACCAGCTTTTGGCTGGGCCGGATATTGTCTCAAGAGGTTTTGTCTATGTAAGGGAATCCGAGGACTTGCTGGAAGAGGCCAAACGGGTGGTGGACGAGGCTGTGGCAGATTGTCTTGAACGCCGGGTAAGCGACTGGGGCAAGATGAAGAATGTGATTAAGGATAGCTTAAGCGACTTTTTATGGAAGCGGATGAAGCGGAACCCAATGATCCTTCCGATTATCATGGAAGTATAATAAAAAGTCTGGGAAAGGGGGAGACAAATGAACGACGCAGCAAACGATATTAATCGGGTGACAGGAGTGATTATCAAGGTCTCCCTGAAATTAATTATTATCGCCCTGCTGATTTTGGTGCTTTATGAGGGAATGCATGCAGGGTTTAACTTTGGCTATGAAATATTTGCTGATGTGGCAATGGCACCAGAGCCGGGAGTCGAAGTAACCATACAGATTTCTTCTGACGTATCAGAACGCCAGGCAGGAAAGCTGTTAAGAGAAAAGGGGTTGATTCACAATGCGTATGCTTTTTGGATTCAGGCGATTTTTTATGATTATGAAATCTATCCGGGAACCTATACGTTAAACACATCGATGACTTCCCGTGAGATTTTAGATGAACTCAGTGTAAAGCCGGAGGAAGGGGAGACATCGTCATGAGTGAAAAGGAACGTCTGGCGGATTACCTTGCTTCCCTGGAACCTGCAGCAGATCGTTTACTGGTACAAATCGAAACAAAGGCAAGGGAGGACAGGATTCCCATTATCCGCAAAGAGACCGGAGCCTTGCTGAAAACGTTAATCGCAGCCCTGCAGCCGGAAAAGATTTTGGAGGTGGGGACTGCCGTGGGATATTCCTCCCTTCTGATGGCAAATGTAATGCCGAGAGAGGGGCATATTACAACGATTGAAAACTATGAAAAACGAATCCCCATTGCCAGGGAAAACTTTCGCAGGGCGGGAATGGAAGAGAGGATTACGCTGCTGGAGGGAGATGCCGGGGAAATCATTCAAAATCTGCCCAAGGCTGCCTATCGGTTTATTTTTATGGACGCAGCTAAGGGGCAGTACCTGCACTGGCTTCCCCGGATACTTGAATTGCTGGCGCCTGGGGGGATACTGGTTTCGGATAATGTGCTTCAGGATGGGACTATACTGGAATCACGGTTTGCGGTGGAGAGAAGAGACAGGACGATTCATCGCCGGATGCGGGAATATTTGTATCAGCTTAAGCATAGGAAAGATTTGGAAACAGCGGTATTGCCCGTGGGGGATGGAGTAACGGTGAGTGTAAAAAGAGCCACATAAGTGAAAATTTTGGTTAAAATGATGATATAAAACCAACAATGCCGATGAAAAATAAATAGGCAGAAACATAAAGGAAGATGTACACATGAAAATACCAGAACTTTTAATTCCTGCCGGAAGTTTGGATGTTTTAAAGACCGCTGTTATTTATGGCGCTGATGCAGTCTATCTCGGCGGCGAAGCATTTGGGCTTCGGGCAAAGGCAAAGAATTTCTCGATGCAGGAAATTCGTGAAGGAATTGCATTTGCACACCAGCGGGGAGTGAAAATTTATATTACTGCCAATATCCTGGCACATAACCGGGATTTAGCGGGGGTGGAAGTCTATTTTAACGAATTAAAGGAATGCCCGCCGGATGCTTTGATTATCTCTGATCCGGGTGTATTTCGTATTGCCCGGCGTGTCTTACCTGGGGTGGATATTCATATCAGTACACAGGCAAATAATACGAATTATGAAACCTATCGTTTTTGGTGGGAGCTTGGGGCGAAGCGCGTGGTGTCGGCGCGGGAACTGACATTGGAAGAGATTAAGGAGATTCGCCGTCATATTCCAGAGGAGATGGAGATTGAGAGTTTTGTTCATGGGGCAATGTGCATCTCTTATTCCGGGCGCTGTCTGCTCAGTAATTATTTTGTGGGCAGGGATGCAAACCAGGGGGCCTGTACCCATCCCTGCCGTTGGAAATATGCCGTGATGGAGGAGAGCCGTCCGGGAGAGTATCTTCCGGTGGAGGAGAATGAGCGGGGGACGTTTGTGTTCAGTTCACGGGATTTATGTATGATTGAACATATTCCTGAATTGATGGAGGCTGGAATTGACAGCTTTAAGATTGAGGGGCGGATGAAAACGGCGCTTTATGTGGCGGCAGTAGCCCGGACGTACCGCAGAGCAATGGATGATTTTGTGAAGGAGCCGGGGCTTTATCGGGAGAATTTGTCCTGGTATAGGGAAGAGATTGGGAAGTGTACCTGCCGGGAGTTTTCTACCGGGTTTTATTTTGAACGACCGGATCAGAATGGGCAGATTTATGAGAGCAGCACCTATATCAAGAATTATACGTATTTGGGAACAGCGGAGACTGTGGATGAAACGGGGCGCTGCCGGATTGAACAGAAGAATAAGTTTACTGTGGGTGAGAAGATTGAGGTGATGAAGCCGGACGGAAGGAATTTAGAAGCTGATGTTCTGGGGATTTTTGACGAGGAGGGAAGGAGCCAGGAGAGTGCGCCCCACGCCCGGCAGGTGATTTGGGTGGATTTGGGGGTGGATTTGGCACCTTATGATATTCTGCGCAGGAAGGAAGAGGAGTGACAGGGTGGAGTTGATTGAAAAGTGAGGGAAAGAGAATGCTTTCAGTGATTTTGGGAATCCTGTCGGCAGTGTGTCTGGCGTATTTTGGGATTATTTCGTTTTATTCCGGGATTAAGACGTCGGCGGTTTGGATATGGCTGGCGCTGGCGGTGGTGTTTTTTTTGCTTTCGCAGGGTAATGTTTATTATCACCAGCATAAGCATAAGGTTCCTTTGTGGATTCCGGTTTCTTTGGCTACGCTTTGTACTGCGGGAGTGGTGATTTTTGTGATCCTTCAAATCCTGATTTTTGGGGGAATGATTCGGACGGCGCCGGAGCATTTGGATTATTTGATTGTGCTTGGAGCCAAGGTGAGGGAGGATGATATCAGTTCTTCGTTAAAGCACCGGCTGGATAAAGCGATTCGTTTTGCCCAGGAGCACCCGGAGACTAAGCTGGTGCTTTCTGGTGGACAGGGCGAGGGGGAGCCAACAGCAGAGGCGCAGGCAATGGCGGAGTATTTGGCCTATAATGGAATTGCCAGGGAGCAGATGCTTCTGGAATCCGTTTCGACGAGTACGACGGAAAATATGCTGTACAGTAAGCGTGTGATTGATGAACAGCGGGAGCAGGAAAAGGAAAGTCTGCAGAGAGAACAGCTGAAGGAAAGTTTGGCACGGCTGGAGCTTTCGATGGCGTTGGCGCAGTTGGAGACAGAAGAGGAAGCAAAAGTGGAAGAGCATGTGGTGATGCTTGAGAGTCCGACAGACCCTGAAGAAGAAAAACGAAGGGAAATGATAAAAAAAATTCGTGAAAACCTTGCAAAAGGTGAGGGCAGGCAGAGGAAGAGCTATGGGCCGGCGCAGGAGTTTTATTCAGCTTCGTCCGGCAGCCAGGATGCAAATTTAGAAGCGCTGATGCAGGTTTATCCCGGAGCAGCGGAGCTTTTACCGGATAAGCCATTGCAGATTGGGGTACTGACCAGTAATTTTCATCTTTACCGGGCAATGAAGATTGGCGAAAAATGCGGATTTGAACATCTCTATGGTGTTGCATCCACCGCGGACCCGGTATTGTTCATTCATCTCTGTGTAAGGGAAAGTATTGCCATATTGAAGGATAAATTTATGGGAAATATGTAAAATGGGTTGTGGTGATGCGTCCGGCAAATATTTATTTATGCTAGTGTTTTTGCTTATGGGCGCAGAAAGGCTTAGGAAAGGAAAAAAGACAGCAGAATGAAGAAATCAGGGTTGGAAAATTTGGCGGCGTATACGCTGGTAAAGGAAAAAGAGATCAGGGAAATGAATTCGCTTGGTGTTGTGCTTACGCATAAAAAGACGGGGGCCAGGCTGTTTTTGATGATAAATGATGATGAGAATAAGGTGTTCAGTATAGGTTTTCGCACTCCGCCGGGGGATAGTACGGGACTTCCGCATATTTTGGAGCACAGTGTTTTGTGCGGTTCAGAGAAGTTTCCGGTTAAGGACCCCTTTGTGGAGCTGGTTAAAGGCTCGCTGAATACCTTTTTAAATGCCATGACTTACCCGGATAAGACCGTGTATCCGGTGGCTAGCTGTAATGCAAAGGATTTCCAGAATTTAATGCATGTTTATCTGGATGCTGTGTTTTATCCGAATATTTACCGCGAGCAAAAGATTTTTCAGCAGGAGGGGTGGCATTATGAGCTGGAGGATATCCGCGGGCCATTGACGATTAACGGCGTGGTTTATAATGAAATGAAGGGGGCGTTTTCCTCGCCGGAAAGTTTGCTGGACCGGATGATTACGCATGAACTTTTCCCGGATACCTGTTACGGTTTTGAGTCGGGCGGGGACCCGGCGGAAATTCCCAACCTTACGTATGAGGATTTTCTTGAGTTTCACCGCACCTACTACCATCCTGGGAATAGTTTTATTTATCTCTATGGCGATATGGAGATGGAGGAGAAATTGGATTGGCTGGATCGGGAGTATTTGAGCCGGTTTGAAGCCAGGGCAATTGATTCGGAAATTCATTTCCAGAAGCCATTTGGCTGTCCTGTGGAAAAAGAGGCTTTTTATTCGATAACCGAGGATGAGGAGGAGGAAGGCCAGGCGTATTTTTCAGTGAATACGGTGGTGGGAACCAGTCTTGATCCAAAACTTTACGTGGCCTTTCAGATTTTGGAATATACGCTGCTTGACGCCCCTGGGGCAGCATTAAAACAGGCACTTCTGGATGCGGGGATAGGGGATGATATTTTTGGCGGATATGAGAGCGGTATTTTGCAGCCTTTTTTTTCCGTGGTGGCAAAGAATGCCAGAAAAGAGCAGAAGGCTGAGTTTATGGCGGTGGTGAAGGGGACGCTT
>CAJUDX010000104.1 GCA_910584785.1 uncultured Lachnospiraceae bacterium
GGGAATTCAGAACCTTTAATACCATCGTACTTCCCATTACCAAACCGGCAATCGCCGTACAGGCTATCTTTACCTTTGTCGGTTCCTGGAATAATTATTTCGTTCCGGCGTTGGTGATTCAATCAAAGGATAAGATGACGGTTCCGATTTTGATTGCCACACTGCGCGGTGCGGATTATATGAACTTTGATATGGGAAAGATTTATACTATGATTATGGTGGCGATTGTTCCGATTATCCTGGTTTACCTGTTCCTGTCCAAATACATTATTGCGGGAGTTACCCTTGGAGGTGTGAAAGAGTAAGCTTTTTTTGAAGGAACGATTACCACAGAAAAAGGCAGCAGGTTCTTTGTCTGGAAGGCTTTGATGCATTTACAGGAACCTGCTGCTGTTTTTGCTTTTCTGGCTGGCTGTTTCCAGTGATACCAAAAAGAAAATGGTTTTATGGAATAAAAGGTCTGAACGTTTGAAAGGAAAAAAGAGTGAAAGAATTTGATAAAACTTTCACAACTTGTTTGTGCCTTGGAAAGGAATGGCGAAAAATATGGAAAAATTGATACACAGCGGAAGCTTAGAATCGTCTCCTTCCGCAAGAGAGATTATACATGGAGAACTGGCAAGGAAGCTGGCGGCGGAAGGAATGGTTTTGCTGAAAAATAACGGTCTGCTTCCCCTTCCTGCTTCTGCACCGGTTGCTGTATTTGGCTGCGGCGCGGTAAAAACGGTTAAAGGAGGGATTGGTTCCGGAGATGTGAATAGTCGGGAAAGCATTTCCATTGTCCGGGGACTGCGCGAAGCGGGAATGACGATTATCAGCACAGACTGGTTAAAGGATGCTGAACAGCGCTATACACATGCCAGATCTGTATGGAAAGAAAAAATTCTGGAGGATGCGAAGCATGTGGAAAATCCCTTTGACGCTTATTCGGCAACCCCTTTTGTACTGCCGGAGGGTCGTGAGATTTTTGCCGGGGATTTAGAGGGGGCCTCGGCAGCAATTTATGTGCTTAGCCGGATTGCAGGAGAAGGAAAGGATCGGCAAAGAACAGAGGGGGATTATAATTTAAGCAGAAAAGAAGAAGAAGATATTCGTTTTCTGAATCGTATGGAAATCCCGGTGATTTTACTTTTAAATGTGGGAGCACAGGTGGAATTAACAGGCATCCTTGAAGAATGTAAGAATGTTCAGGCGGTTCTTCTGGTTTCTCTGCCGGGGCAGGAGGGAGGACGTGCCATTGCCGATGTACTGCTTGGAAATGCCGTGCCCGAAGGAAAACTCACCGCTACATGGGCAAGACGGTATGGGGATTATCCTTCCGCAGAAAGCTTTGGCGCCCTGAACGGAAACTTAATATCGGAAGAATATCGGGAAGGAATTTATGTGGGCTATCGCTATTTTGACTGTTTTGGGTTAAAACCCCTGTTTCCTTTTGGCTATGGGCTTTCTTATACGACATTTTCGGTTTCGTTTTCGGGAATAAGACGGATAAAAGAGGGTGTGGAAGTAACGTTTTTCTGCGAAAATACCGGTGAAAACTATTCGGGGAGAGAGGTAGTCCAGGTTTATGTGACACCGACGCAGACAGAGATGGAAAAAGAGGAAAAACGGCTGGCAGGATTTGCAAAAACGGATATTCTAAGACCGGGAGAGAGGCAGAAACTACGTGTTGTTCTGGAACAGAAACAGTTTGCAAGCTATGCAGAAGAAGCATGTGCGTGGGTGATTGAGGCGGGAAGGTACGGAATATGGATTGGGCAGGATTCGGCTTCCTTACAGATAGTTGCTTTGCTGGAGGTGGAAAAAACCACAGTGATTGAAAAGACAAGCCGGGTTTGTCCAAAAACAGCAGTATTTGAGGAGATTAAAGCCTCTTCCTTTGCCAGAGAGAAAGAAAGAAAATGGCTGACTAGGGCAGAGGAGGAGCATGTACCGGTGCTTTCTTTTCTGCCGGAACGGGAAGTTCAAAAGGCAAGAGATGAATCCTATGCCGGGAAACAGGAAGTGAAAGCTTTGATTTATCTGCTGTATGGAAATGTTACGCCGAACGGCAGCACCCTTGGTTCTGCCGGAGTCCGTGTTCCTGGTTCCGCGGGTGAAACAACACAGGCTCTGGAAGAAAGTTATGGGATTCCTTCATTAATTATGGCGGATGGCCCGGCGGGGCTGCGCCTGAGGCAGAGTTATGAGGTTGATCGAAAGAACGGTACCGTATATGGGGCAGGCGTGCTGGGGTCCCTGGAGAATGGTTTTCTGGAAGAGATGGAAGAACATGAAGATGCCGACCGGTATTATCAGTATTGTACGGCTTTTCCGGTCGGAACGATGCTGGCACAGACCTGGGATGTAAAATTAATGGAGCGTTTTGGCGACGCCGTAGCTGTGGAAATGAAAGAATTTTATGTAGATCTGTGGCTGGCTCCGGGAATGAATATCCAGAGGAACCCCCTGTGCGGACGTAACTTTGAATATTATTCGGAAGATCCTTATCTGTCGGGAATGATGGCAGCGGCAGTGACCAAGGGCGTACAGAGCCATCCTGGCTGTGGCGTAACCATGAAGCATTTTGCCTGCAATAACCAGGAGGATAACCGGATGGGCGTGGATGCCTGTGTTTCTGAAAGGGCGCTTAGAGAGATTTATTTCCGGGGATTTGAACTTGCCGTGAAAAAAAGTGCTCCGACAGCTCTTATGTCTTCCTATAATCGAATCAATGGGGTTTATGCAGCAAACAACAGGGATCTATGTACGACTCTTGTGCGGGAAGAATGGGGATTTGGCGGGGTAATCATGTCCGACTGGAATACCACAGTTCCTGAAAACGGGAGTGTCCCGTGGAAGTGTATAGCAGCCGGAAATGATATTATTATGCCGGGAAACTCTAACGACGATCAAAATATCCGCCAGGCTTATGAAAAAGGAGAGCTTTCCGAGGAAGCGATCCGAAGCAGCGCAGGGAGGATATTAGCGATGATCTGGAAATTGACAGGGAAAAATTAAAAAACAAAGTTTTATCATTTAATTTAGATGAGTTCATTTTCTAGCCTTAGGCTTACTGTGAATCAGGTAGGAGGCAAAAAATTATTTATTTACCAGCCTCCTACACCACCATACTACTGTTTTGTGTACGATAAAAGTATTATAAAGAAGTATCTGTATTATATGTGTTTATTCGTTATACTACCAGTAAAGATATTTTTTTTTACAGAAAAGGGTGCAGAAATGGAATATGAAACTGCATTAATAGAAAAGGGAATTTCTAATGAGAATATTTACAACTATGGTTTTGCTTTTTCGGGAAGAAAGTGTTAATTAAAAAAGGATAAAGAAATCTTCATCAAGTAAAATCATCCAAACATATTCCTCCATCCCCCTGCATATGCTGTAAAAAACATATTCAGGGGGAAAACCTTGAAGGAGTATATCGAAGAGCGGGCGGTGGCTATAGCCAATTATATCATAGACCACAACGCAACGGTGCGGCAGACGGCGAGGAAGTTTGGGATTAGTAAATCGACGGTACATATGGTTGTAACAAAATAGAACGAGTGGTTTGGCGGGTGATGTAGTTGCTATGATGAAATAAGAAAGAGAAATGGAATCTGACAGCGAAAATATTTGAAAATCGATAGAGCCATCTTTTGGAACGGAAATCTGTTCTGAAGGATGGTTTTTTAGTTTATTGTCAAATGTTTAGACTTAGGAATGGATCTTAGGGGAAATTTAAAAGTAAAGTTAGAGTAAACCTTGGATGAACTATAAATTTAGATAGGAATAGAATTTCTAAAACAGGCTATATTTAATTTTAGGAATATGTTATACTTATCATTACAAGGTTTGAAAAGAATATAGGAATACTTATTTCAGCAGGATAATCTTTATATTGAGTTTTGCGGATGAAGGGGAAAAAGATGATTTTCTGAAACATAAATTTAAGTCGGCAAACGATAAGCGATGTAAAAAGAGAAGGGATGTGGCAATATGGCAAGAACGTTGGGCATAGGGAAGCAGGACTTTGAAAAAGTGCGAAAAGAAAATGCTTTTTATATCGATAAAACAAAATTTATTCGGGAATGGTGGGAAAGCGAGGATGATGTGACATTAATAACCCGTCCCCGGCGTTTTGGAAAGACGTTGAATATGAATATGCTGGAAAAGTTCTTTTCTGTTCAATATGCGGGGCGTGAAGATTTATTTCAGGGATTAGCGATATGGGATGATGAAAAATACAGGATGCTTCAGGGAACTTATCCTGTGATTAGTTTATCTTTTGCCAATGTGAAAGAAAAAAGTTACGCAGCAACCGTTCGCAGAATCAATCAGATTTTGGCAAACTTGTATTCTGCAAATCGGTTTCTTCTGTATAATGGAAATTTGGACGATAGGGAAAAGAATTTTTTTCTATCGGTAGATGTGGGTATGGATGAAACGACAGCAACAATGGCAATTCATCAGTTATCGTTTTTTTTATCTCGCTATTATGAAAAAAAGGTTATGATTCTGTTGGATGAGTATGATACGCCGATGCAGGAAGCCTATGTGAATGGCTATTGGGATGAGTTGGTTTCCTTTACCCGGAGCATGTTTAATGCCGCATTTAAGACAAATTTTTGTCTGGAACGGGCAATCATGACAGGAATTACCAGAGTAAGTAAGGAATCTATATTTTCTGATTTGAATAATCTGGAAGTGGTCACAACCACGTCTGAAAAGTATGCAGATTGCTTTGGGTTTCGTGAAGAAGAAGTTTTCGCTGTATTGGATGAATATGGATTATCGGAAAAAAGACAGGAAGTAAAAACATGGTATGATGGGTTTACCTTTGGAAAACAAAAGGATATTTATAATCCCTGGTCCATCTTAAATTATCTGGATAAAAGGCAGATAGGAACTTATTGGGCAAATTCCAGTTCAAACAGTCTGGCAGGAAAGCTGATTCGGGAAGGAAGCCGAAATGTAAAAGAAAGTTTTGAGTTTCTTTTGCAAGGAAAGTCTATTATTATGGAATTAGATGAGCAAATTATTTATGATCAATTAGGTGAAGATGAATCGGCAATTTGGAGTTTGCTGCTTGCCAGCGGCTATTTAAAAGTAAAAAATAGAAGTACTTATGCGACAGAGTTTGGAGAATGGAAGCAGGAATATGAACTGGAACTGACCAATTTTGAAGTAGGGGCAATGTTCCGCCAGATGATTAGAAAATGGTTCAGTTGTTCCGCAGGAGGTTATAATGATTTTATCAAGGCGTTACTGCTTGATGATGTAAAAGGTATGAATGTTTATATGAATAAGGTGGCAATGGCTACCTTCAGTTATTTTGATACCGGAAAAAGTCCTTCGGAAGAAGCCCCTGAGCGATTCTACCATGGCTTTGTACTGGGGATGATGGTAGAACTTGCGGATCGATATGTGCTGACTTCTAATCGGGAAAGCGGATTTGGACGCTATGATGTGATGCTGGAACCGAGAGGGCCAGGGGATGTTGGGATAATTATGGAATTTAAGGTACAGGACAGAACGGAAGAGAAGGAACTTTCTGATACAGTGGATGCAGCATTGAAACAGATAAAAGAAAAGGAATATGAAACGGTATTGATAGAAAAAGGAATTTCCAGAGAGAAAATCCGCAGCTATGGATTTGCTTTTTGCGGAAAGCAGGTGTTGATTGATAGAGGGTGAATATTATTAGGTAATATGAAAGAAATGGAGAAGATATGAGAGAGAGTAAGGCAAATCCGCGAGCTTCTTGGGAATTTTATGGAATAGATAAAGTTCAACAAATGATTTTAAAGGAACTTATGCGGTCAGATGAATATGCTTCTATGGTACAAACAGTAGCCTTTGCAGCGAATGAAATTGTAGCATTATACCTTATTAAATCTGTACTTGAAAATAAAAGCTATGATAGATTAGAATTTGATAGAGAGTTAGGACGGATAGCTTGTGGACGGACTGATTTTTATGGGATTCGGAGATATTTTTATTATTTATTTTATTTGAAATTGAACGAACATAGGAGTGAGTAAACAAGATTCAGCGGGTTAATCATCACATTAATTTCTAAGAAGGAGAATATTTTTATGTGGTTTTGGTGGTTTATGTTTGCTTTTGACTTACTTATTCCTGCATTAATGATTATTTTTGGAAAAATGATGTGGAAGCATCCTCCTAAAACTATTAATGGAATAATAGGTTATCGAACGACACGCTCCATGAAAAATAGAGATACGTGGAAGTATGCACATGATTATTGTGGCAGATTATGGTGGAAAATAGGTTGGGTTCTTTTGCTGCCTTCGGTTATTATACATTTTCCATTTTATAACAGTTCAGAAGATAAAATAGGTTTCATGGGCAGTATTTTATGTGCGATACAATGTGTATGTCTGATTATTCCTATCTTTTTTACCGAACAGGCATTGAAAAGAAATTTTACGAATGAAGGAGTGCGAAGATGATTTGCTGAAACATAAATCTAAATCGGTAAACGCTAAGGCAGATGTGAAATAGCGAAGGGATGTGGCAATATGGCAAGAACGTTGGGCATAGGGAAGCAGGACTTTGAAAAAGTGCGAAAAGAAAATGCTTTTTATATCGATAAAACAAAATTTATTCGGGAATGGTGGGAAAGCGAGGATGATGTGACATTAATAACCCGTCCCCGGCGTTTTGGAAAGACATTGAATATGAGTATGCTGGAAAAGTTTTTTTCTGTTCAGTTTGCGGGTCGGGGAGATTTGTTTTGTGGGCTTGCAATATGGGAAGATGAGAAATATAGAAGGCTTCAGGGAACTTATCCGGTTCTTTTTATCAGTTTTGCTGATGTAAAAGAAACCACATATATACAGACAAAAAAGAAAATTTGTCGTATTATTAAAGCATTGTATAATAAATATGATTTTTTGTTAGAAAATGATTTGCTGAATGAAAGTGAAAAGAACGATTTTTTAAATATTTCCGTTGATATGGAGGACAATGAAGCATCTTATTCATTAAAGGCATTATCTGATTATTTATTGCGTTATTATAAGAAAAAAGTAATTATTTTGTTGGATGAATATGATACGCCAATGCAGGAAGCTTATGTGAATGGCTATTGGGATGAGCTTGTATCTTTTACCAGAAGTTTGTTTAATGCAACATTTAAGACAAATCCTTATCTTGAGCGAGCAATCATGACGGGAATAACCAGGGTGAGTAAAGAATCCATATTTTCAGATTTAAATAATTTACAAGTGATTACTACGACATCGGGAAAATATATGGATTGCTTTGGCTTTACGGAAGAGGAGGTATTTGCCGCAATAGATGAATATGGATTATCGGAAAAAAGACAGGAAGTTAAAAAATGGTATGACGGTTTTACCTTTGGCAAACAAAAGGATATTTATAATCCATGGTCCATCTTAAACTATCTGGATAAAAGGCAGATAGGAACTTATTGGGCAAATTCCAGTTCAAACAGTC
>CAJUDX010000105.1 GCA_910584785.1 uncultured Lachnospiraceae bacterium
GAAAGCAAGCTTTCGTCGAATTTTCGACCTTTTGACCCTGGTATCATTTTATTCGGATACCCAGACATTATTTTCCGGGGTAACGATTTTCACCGTACCGTCGGAACGCTGGATGAAATCATGAACACGGCCGCTTACGCCATAAATAACATTTTCATTTGCATAGAAAAGACCTGGGAGGTCATCGGTAATGAGCGCCAATGCCTGCTTGTAATAATCGGCACGATCGTTCTGGTCGGTTGCCTCTAAGGCCTTCTGCAGCAGATCATCTACCTCAGCACGGGAATAGTGCTGACCATTGCCGATACCGCCAAATTCTTCGGTGGCAAAAAGCTTATTCAAGAAGAAATACGGATCGGGATACCAGGTCCAGGACATACCAAAGACATCGGCATTATTGGACATGGCTACCTCAGAGAAGGTTCCCCACTCATTCGCATGGATGTTCAGCGTTACACCGACCTGCGCCCAGTAAGCCTGTACTAAAACTGCCATGTTCTGACGAACTTCGGTATCGCTGATATACAGATCCAGGGTCAGGCCGTCGCTATAGCCGGCTTCGGCAAGAAGGGCCTTGGCGTCTTCCGGATCATAGCCGGGAATCTTTTCTTCCAGACCGGCATCATAGCCCCAGGAACCCGGAGGCAGAGGAAGCTTTGCACTCTGCGCCTCGCCGTATTTATAAAGAGCAGCAACCATTTCATCGACATTAATTGCTTCAATTAAAGCTTTTCTTACCTTAGGATCAGCGGTCGGGCCTTTTTCCATGTTAAAATACAGGTAAGCCACATGCAGTCCGGGAGTTTCAAGCAGGGTTAAATCCGCATTATTTCTAACAGTATCTACAGATTCACCCTTTAAATCCATGGCAATATCCACCTCACCGGTCTGTAAGGCATTCGCTGCCTGGGTGGAATCGGTAATCACCTTAAATACCAGGGTGTCAATATAGGGTTCGGTCATCCAGTAATCTGCATTTTTCTGAAGAACGGCTTCCTGATCCAGGGCAAAGGATTCCATAATAAAGGGACCGGTGCCTACCAGATGGTTACCAAATTCCTCGCCCCAGCCTTCTACCTCTTCCTTGGGTACAATGGCATTTCCCGCGTCCGTTAAGGCTGTCAGGAAGGAAGAGTTCGGGGATTTTAAGGTACAGGTTACTTCAAAGTCGCCGGTCACTTCTGCTTTTTCCAACATGGACAGACGATTGCTGTCGGAAAGTTCGCCGGAACGGTTCAGGGAATAAGCAATATCTTCAGCAGTCAGTTCACGCCCGTCCTGGTACTGGCCCGGATGGAACTTTACGCCCTCGCGGATCTTAAAGACATATTGAGTGCCGTCGTCGGATACACTCCACTCTGTTGCAAGGCAGGGTTCATAATCGGAAAGCTGAGAATTGTACTCAATCAGGGTATCACAGACTTCCTTAATAATCTGGCTCTCATACGTGCCCGTGTAGTGAATCGGGTCTAACTTACTTGGGGAAGCTGAAAGGGAGATCGTCAGTGTCCCGCCCTTTACCGGGTCCCCTGCTTCTTCTGCCGGGGTCTGCGATGCTGCATTCTCCCCGCCGGATGCCTGAGCTGTGGATTCCCCTCCGGCTGCTGTCGTGGCGTTATTAGAAGAAGAGCCCCCGCAGGCCACAAGAGAAGCGCACATCGCTGCGGTCAGCGCAAGTGCTAATAACTTCTTTTTCATTGTAATGTTCCTCCTTAAAAATTTAAAGTGCTCCAAAACTTTCCTTCATCTTTTTGGCAGGCTATAAGTACAAAATTCTCCTGAAAATAAGCTCTCATCAGATTTTCGGCCTTTTGCCCTGGTAGAATAAAATGAAACATTAAAATTTTCAGAACAGCTTCATTTATTATCATCGATGCTCTTTCAGCCACTGCATGGGAACTGCGGCATAGACGGCAGCCATACAAGGCAGCGCCGCTTCATTAAAAGTGACGCGGCAGTCATGAACACCGAAATGATATCCTTCTTCTTCATTGCCCGTGCCAAACCAGTACAGCACAGACGGAACCTTTACGGACAGGACGGAAAAATCCTCCGATCCGGTCATTCGCTCGATGGGCCGGGCAGTTCCTTCCCCCAGCAGATCATCAATATAGCGCGAAGTATCATTCAAAAGGGCATCATCGTTGATCATAGGAGGAATGCCCTCCCCGATAAAGTCAATGCTGCAAGAAGCCCTGAAGGTTCTGCACACGCCTTCACAGATATCCATCAGCCTCTGTCTGGCAAATGCCTTGACCTCCATATCCATCGTTCGTATGGTTCCCTTAAGAACTGCTGTTTCCGGCATAATATTAGCCGCCGTTCCGGCATGGATGGAACAGACAGTTAGGACAATCAGTTCATTGGGGTTAATCTCCCGGCTGTTAATCGTCTGTAAGGCAAGCTGGATATGGCAGGCCACATTGATCGGGTCAATATTGTGCTGCGGGGCAGCACCGTGACCGCCTTTTCCGTGAACCGTAATGGTAAATACATCGCTCGATCCGCAGGCTTTCCCTCTGGCATATCCGGCAATCCCAAACTTATCATGAAGGACGTGCAGGGCCATCGCCGCATCTACATGGGGATGATTAAGAATCCCTGCTTCCACCATATCCCTGGCGCCGTCCATAATTTCCTCAGCAGGCTGAAACATCAGTTTTACCTGACCGTTAAGTTCATGCTCATGGGCCTTTAACAACTTCGCCGCGCCTAAAAGGGCGGAAGTATGGAAATCATGCCCGCAGGCGTGCATATTTCCGTTAGATGAAGAAAACGGCAATCCTGAGTTTTCCGCCATCGGAAGAGCATCCATATCGCCGCGAATAAGAAATGTCTTACCCGTTTCGGGACCGATAAGTGCAGTGATCCCTGCTTTCCCGACCACCTTTGGTTCGAGTCCATACAGGGTTAACTGATGCATAACATAAGCCGTCGTCTGCGGCAGGGTGAAACCGGTTTCCGGGATCTGATGGAGATATCGGCGATGGGCCGTCAACTCATCTTTGATGGCCTTTGCTTCGGATAAAATCGAATGGTTCATAAAACTGCCTCTCTGTTGAAATTTCGTCCATATGCAAATTTTGCGTTTTTTCTTGCATATTATACTATACCAGTGCAGGATTATGCAAGTTATTTTCGTGATTTTCGTATATTTTTTGCTGGAAGTCAAGTATTTCTATTGACCCATCTACTATTTTGCTATAAACTGAGAACAGCCAATTAATGACAAAAAATTTTTATCCATGGAGGTTGATAACAATGTTATTGCGACAGATTCTTGAACTTTTTGATTATCTGGATACACCCGCGGCAAACGGCGGTACTCTAACTGCGCTTTTAAAAGAACGCGGTGCCGCAGAAGTAACCGTGGAAACAGTAACCGGAGAAGAAGGCGATACCGACTGTGTCACCATCCTGATTAAAGGAAGCGAGGGAAAATCCTCCGGCGGCAATGCACCAACATTGGGCATTATCGGACGTCTGGGCGGCCTGGGCGCAAGGCCGGAGGTAACTGGCTTTGTGTCCGACGGTGACGGTGCGCTGGCGGCACTGGCAGCCGGACTGAAATTAGCCGAGATGAATAAAAACGGCGATGTTTTAAAAGGAGATGTGCTGATTGCCACCCACATCTGCCCGGATGCCCCGACGCAGGAGCACTTCCCTGTGCCCTTTATGGGATCTCCCATTGATATGACCACGAATAATGAAAAGGAAGTGCTTCCTGAAATGGATGCTATCCTTTCCATCGATACCACAAAAGGAAACCGGGTAATTAATGTCAATGGCTTTGCCATCTCTCCCACTATCAAAGAAGGCTATATTCTGGAGGTGAGCAACGACCTGATGGATGTTATGACCCGCGTTACCGGAAAACTCCCCGCCATTTTCCCGGTTGCCCAGCAGGATATTACCCCCTACGGCAATGACCTGCACCATTTAAACAGTATCCTGCAGCCCGCAACAGCAACGAATGTGCCGGTGGTCGGTGTGGCGATTACCACAGAACAGCCGGTTGCCGGATGCGCAACTGGAGCAAGTCATTTCCAGGATGTGGAAGCAGCCGCCCGGTTTGCTGTGGAAGTGGCAAAGGGCTATGGAAACGGACAGATTTCCTTCTATGACGAAAAGGAATTTCAGCACCTTTTAAAGCTGTATGGCCCGATGAATGTATTTCAGACTTTTGGAAAGTAAAAAAGACAAATGGGCAGGCATGCCAGAAAGCAGGAAAGCTATGGAAAAACAGCAAATTACCATCGGCGCAATCACCATCGGACAATCGCCCCGCACGGATATCACCGCGGACATCCTCCCTCTTTTACCCCAGGAAATCCAATTAACCGAGTATGGTGCCCTGGATGATTACTCTTACGAGGAAGTCATGGCAGAATTTGACCCGCACCCGGACGATGAAGTTTTAGTTTCCCGGATGCGTGACGGACGGCAGGCAAAATTTACTGAACGCTTTATCACGCCTCTGGTGCAGAAAAAAATCGACCAGGCAGAAGCCGACGGTGTTTCGGCAATCATCCTGTTCTGCACGGGCGTATTTCCTGCATTTAAGCACCGAGGATTATTTCTGGAGCCTCAGCCGCTGTTCCATGCTGTAGCCGAAAAGCTTGCCGACGGAAAAAAAATCGGCGTGCTCGTTCCCGAACCGGATCAGGTGGAACAGGCGTACCGCACCTGGGGAAAAAGCGGCGTGGATATCCTTGCAGCATCGGCATCGCCGTATCTGGAAATGGAAAAGATAGAAAAAGCAGCTGAGACGTTTATTGATCAGGATCTTGCCTTTATCTGTACCGACTGCATGGGCTTTTCCATGGAAATGAAACACCGGATTCAGGAAATTACCGGCCTTCCTGTACTGCTGCCGCGAACGCTGGTGGTAAAGATTTTATGTGAAATGCTGGTATAGGCGATAATTTGCCAGTTAGTACAGATAAACCATCGATACAGGAGAATAAAAACATGGAAGAATCCCGAAGTTACAGCCTGTGGAGTTTAGCCATTCCCATTGCCTTTGAAGCTTTTTTTCAGATGCTTTTTGGATTTACGGATACCTATGTCTTAAGCAGATACAGCGATTTAGCCGTTGCTGCGGCAGGATATGTGAATCAGTTTCTCAGTATCATCCTGCTTATTTTCCGCGTCGCTGCATCGGGAACTTCCATCCTCCTTGCCCAGTCCATCGGAGCACAAAATAAGGAAAGGCAAACGTCCATCTGCACAGCGGCATTCTGGCTGTCGATCTGGCTGGGCGTCCTTTCCTTTTTGCTGGTTTTTTTCTTCCGAAATCCTGTTATCCGCTTGCTGATTTTAAATCAAGCACTTCATGGGCCTGGAAGGGATTATCTGGAAATCATGAGTTTTGGACTGTTTTTTCAGTCCGTTTTTGCTGTCTTTACCTCCCTGTTCCGCAGTTACGGAAAGGCGGCCTGCACCTCAGCGATTGCCATTTTTGCCAATCTGTTCAATGTTATTGGTGATTTGCTGGTTGTCAGCGGGTACCTGCATATCTTCGGAACAATCAAGGATGTGGCGCTGGTAACAGTAATCGCTAATCTCCTGTCTGCCCTGCTTACGTTTATCTTGTTTATCCATTCAGAAAATCTATTTGCCAACACAAAAAAGAGTATCTTAAATACAAACAAGGCGATGATAAGCGCAGGAAAGACAACGCTCTTTGGCTCACCGAATAAAACGACCTGCTGTGAAATCCTTACACTGGGCATCCCCGCTGCCGGGGAATCCTGTTCTTATAAATGTTCACAGATGGTTGTAACAATGATCATCGGCTTATTAGGGACAGAAGCATTAACTGCCAAAATCTATGCCATGAATTTTTCCTATTTGCTGGTTCTTCTCCCCAATGCCATTGCAACTGCCGCTGGAATTATGGTCGGCGTCCACCTTGGCGCAGGCGAATTAAATAAAGCAAAAATAACCTCTTTTATCTGTATCCGAAAAGGAACTGCCGCCATCGCCATTCTGGATGTATTCTTTCTTTTTACCGCTCGTCAATGGCTGAAACTATTCACGCATGATCCGTTGATCCTATCTCTGGCTTATGTTGTATTGATGATGGATATGGTAACTATGTTTGCCAAAAATGGAAATCTTACCCTGGGAAATTCCCTGAGGGCAGCAGGAGATGTGCGTTATCCCGTCATTATTTCCATCTTTTCTATGTGGGGAATCGGTACGGCTCTTGCCTGGTTTTTTGCTATTCCCCTGAATTTAGGCTTACCCGGAATATTTGCTGCTTTTTTTCTGGATGAAGTGGTGCGGGTTTTTCTGCTTTGGCGAAGATGGAAGAACTATCATCCCTTTCATTAATCATTATCCCGGCACAGACGATTTATCTCCAGGTATCGGCTATTATTCTGGCACAGGCGATTTATCTCCAGGCATCAGCTATTATTCCGGCACAGGCAATTCATCTCCAGGTATCCTATAAGATTCAAGTCAAAGAAATTTCATGATTTAGCATTGCAATTTTTCTAAAAACAGGTAAACTGTTCATAAGAGCATATCTGCAAAATAGACGAAAAAGTCAGAGGTTTACGTTTATCTGGGCAAAAAACCTCTGACAAGCAAAAGGTTAGGAGGATACAGAATGAAACAGATGGTTACTTTAGGAAGCACGGGAATTACCGTGAATAAAAACGGCTTCGGCGCCCTGCCCATCCAGCGGATTTCCACAGAGGATGCTGTTTATCTGCTGCACAAGGCATATAAAAGCGGCATCGACTTTTATGATACGGCCCATGCCTACACCGACAGCGAGAAAAAGCTGGGCGAAGCTTTCCACGATGTCCGGGAAACCATTTACATCGCCACAAAAACGGCGGCTACAACCGCCGATGTTTTCTGGAAAGAATTAGAAGAAAGCTTAGAAAGCCTGCGAACCGATTATATCGATATCTATCAGTTTCACAACCCGGATTTTTGCCCGAAACCAGGGGACGGCTCAGGGCTTTACGAGGCGGCATTAGAAGCAAAGGCAAAGGGAAAAATCCGCCACATCGGCATTACCAACCACCGGCTGGCAGTGGCAAAGGAAGCCATCGCATCCGGTTTATACGAAACACTTCAGTTCCCGTTCTGTTATCTGGCTGCGGAAGCGGACTTTGAAATTGTGCAGATGTGCAAAGAAAAAAATATGGGCTTTATCTCCATGAAGGCTTTATCCGGCGGGCTGATCACCAACTCTGCCGCCGCCTACGCCTTCCAGGCACAGTTTGACCATGTCCTTCCGATCTGGGGCGTGCAGAG
>CAJUDX010000106.1 GCA_910584785.1 uncultured Lachnospiraceae bacterium
ATGTGCCATTTGTGGCAGTTCCCCGAAGAATTATCCTTAAGTAAAGTAAAGCGGGGAATACCTGATTCCCAACCTGATGATGGAGGAAGAAGAGATGGAGGAAATGCCCCTGGCAAGTACGGGATGCTTCGGCAAAGCTTCCTGATGGACAATCATCCGGGAACCTATACGTCCATGCTGCTGACCGGGCGGCTGATGCCCCACTTAACCCAGATCGACCAGCAAGCCCAGGAACAAGTGGAGCAGATGTTAGCCGAGATGATGAAACAGGAGGGAATCAACGAAACATTGAAGGAACAAAATCAGATGGCCTGGATTCAGGCAGTAAACCGTCTGACCATGCAGGCGGAGGAAATGGTGCTGACCGAAATCGTTTACCAGTAAAACAGCAAGAAAGCAAAACGGCGGGAGAACATCCTGCCGTTTCTTCATTTCAGGACATAGCACCGGAGGATTACCAGTTTTCCCTTTTTCCTACGGTAGATGAGCAGTTAAAAACCATTGCCCAGGTTCAAGGTTCCATCATTGATTATGCCCTGTCCAGTGGCGGGAACAAGAAAAACAGCATTGAACGGATTATTGCCTTTTACCAGAAATCCCCCTTACTTTCTGACGCCGCCGCTTTCTTAAAGGAAGAATACGGCACTGGGGGGAAAGGAATCTTTACGGGAAGGGATGACTATTCCTTATGGTTTGGGGAAGAAGGAATTCGTATTGCCCATGGGCATCGGGCAAATACCTCGGCGGCTGCCCTTATTTCCTGGGAAGAAGCCGCCAGACGGGTATCCATCCTCCTCCATGACGGCAGATATGCTTCCCAGGAAAAACTGGATGCGGCAAGGGAAAATGAACTGCAGGAATTATCGGTCAGCCTGTGGTATCTCTGCCAGAACCTGAGCGATGAAGCCAGGGAACAGGGGTTTCTTCCACATATTTTCCCGCTTTATGGGGGCTTTACCGGCAGTATCCCTGCT
This sequence comes from uncultured Lachnospiraceae bacterium, assembly GCA_910584785.1. Taxonomy (GTDB): domain Bacteria; phylum Bacillota; class Clostridia; order Lachnospirales; family Lachnospiraceae; genus Caccovicinus. The sequence goes on from CAJUDX010000106.1 coordinate 975, forward strand.
ATTTACCAGCAATTAACGACAACAGAAGGCAGGGAAAACTTCCTTGCCGATTTAAACGATTTTGCTTTTGCCTGCAAACAAAACCCCGGTTTATTAAAACTCTCCTTAAAACGGAGCCATCCGGATCGGCTGATCCGGCAGGTTTCTGATCTTGGGCTTATCCCCGAACTATTCCAGGCCAAAAAAGATTTTGTGCCGGCAAAGGCAATCTTTATCACCCAGGATGAGGTCGACGGGATGCTGACCGATGGAAATGGTGTATCCGTAAGAAAACTTAAGATCTATGCCTATTTTATGGAGGGGCATACCGCCAAAGAGCGGGTGGAATTTTTAAAGCAGGAATACGGTAAAGGCGGGCGCAGCAGTTTCGGCTATGATTTATGGCACAATGCCAAAGGGCTTCAGTTAAAGCGCGGGGATGATGCTTCCGGCGAAAAAGGTTACGATACCCTGTGGTTAAGCTGGAACCAGGTACAGTGGCAGATCGGGGAGCTGATTAACGAGGGACGCTATTTAAGCGAAGCAGAAATGGATACTTTTTTGCATAGAGAACCTTTCCTGTCTACCCCCAATGCAAACAGGACTGCAACGCCAAAAACACCGGCAGAGCCGCCAAATCTGACGGCAGAAAACAAAACGGATTCCCTCCCAAGTGAACCTGCCTCCGCTTCTGAAGATGACCTGGAAGCCGCCGCCCGCGCCCTTTCTTACAAGCAGCAAGCCAGGACAAAAGAATCGGCAGATGGCCAGCTTTCTTTTGATTTCGGAATGCTGCAAGGCAGCTCATCAAATGCAGATAATGCAGAATACATTGTTACAAAAGAAATAGAAAGACAGCCTCTTTCGGATGGCGAAGAGCTGAAGGAGGCTATCGAGCAGATAAAGGCATTTGCTTCCAGAGCATACAACAACGAAGAAATAGACTTCTGGGACTTGGAACACATCCCTCTTGCCTACACCGTCACAGAAGATGGAAAGCATGAAATCCAGGTAGAAGCAGACCTGCAAAAGTTTACGATCAGCAAATTTGTTGATGGTGAATGTATAGAAAAACAATCTTATCAAAGCCTGCAGGAAATGGCCGATAAGGCACTACGCACTCTGGCATGGAATGAACTTGTTCGGATAGAAACTTCGCAACAAATAGAAACTCCACAACAAATAAGAAACCCACAACAGATAGAAACCCCACAACAGGTAAAAACCCCACAGCAAGCCCAAGAGCAGATTTTTCCACAATCTCCAGAAGATTTCGGGCAAATGCCCTCGCCGCTTCCCGACCAAATCCAGGATGCAGCATTTTTACCTATAACTGACACACAAACATTCCCTGGCAATTCACTCTCTTCCCCCAAAGATAAATTTGTCCCTGACAAAGCGTGGACAGAGATTGAAGGCGAGCGGCTTCTGCAGACGGTACTCGAACTTTCTCCATCTCAGCCCTTCCACAAACTTCAGCCTCACAACTTCCATATCACGGATAACCAGTTGGGAACCGGGGGAGCAAAAACGAAATACCAGAATAACCTGGCGGCCATCCGCACCTTAAAAGAGGTAGAACAGGAAGGCCGCCTTGCTTCGCCGGATGAGCAGGAAATTCTCTCATGATATACCGGATGGGGCGGGATTTTTCAGGCATTTGACCCGGAGAATACTTCCTGGGCCAAGGAATATGCCCAGCTAAAGGAGCTGCTGACTCCCCAGGAATACGAATCTGCCAAGGCAAGCGTCTTGAACGCCCATTACACCAGCCCTGTAGTTATCCGGGCAATTTATGAAGCAATAGGAAACATGGGCTTCACTCCGGGAAATATCCTGGAGCCTTCCTGCGGGATTGGAAACTTTTTCGGCCTTGTGCCGGAAAAATTAAACCAGGCAAATCTGTACGGCGTGGAGCTGGATTCCCTGACCGGGCGCATAGCCAGGCAGCTTTACCAGAAAGCAAACATTATCATCAGCGGCTTTGAACATACAAACCATCCCGACGACTTCTTTGACCTTGCCATCGGCAACGTACCCTTTGGGGAATATCAAGTCCACGACAAACGCTATGATAAGCAAAACCTCCTAATCCATGACTATTTCCTGGTCAAATCCCTGGATAAAGTACGTCCCGGCGGAATTGCCGCTTTGATCACCACCAAGGGGACCATGGATAAAGCCAGCACAAAAACCCGGCAGGCCCTGGCTCAGAAAGCCGACCTGTTAGGTGCAATCCGCCTGCCAAACCATGCTTTTCAGGCCAACGCCGGGACAATGGTTACTGCGGATATCCTGTTTTTCCAGAAGCGGGCAGGCGCACCGGAAAAACTCCCGGACTGGGTACAGACCGGCCAGACCGACGAGGGCATACCCTTAAACCAGTATTTTTTACAGCACCCGGAAATGGTTCTTGGGAAGATGTCTTTCTGGAAAAATATGTATGGCAATAAAACCGAAACCGCCTGCCTTCCTGAACCGGGGCAGGATTTATCCCTGCAGCTTTCCCAGGCCATCACCCATATCGCAGCACCCAATCAGGAACTGCTGCAAATGGACGCCCCTAAACAGGAAAATGCCCAAGGGGAATCCTCCATCCCTGCCGATCCCGATGTGCGGAATTTCAGCTTTACTTTAAAAGAAAACCACATCTATTTCCGGGAAAACTCCAGAATGAAACAGATGGAGCTGGGGAAACTTCCCACAGCCAGGATTCAGGGCATGATTGCTGTCCGTGACCACGCAAGACACCTGATTGACCTGCAGCTTTTGGGGGCAGATGACGCACAAATCAAACAGGAACAGGAAAAACTTTCTAAAACCTATGACCTGTTCACCGCCAAATATGGCCTGTTAAACAGCGCAGCCAACCGCCTTGCCTTCCGTCAGGATTCTTCCTACCCCCTTCTTTGTTCCCTGGAGGTATTGGATGATGAGGGGAACTTAAAACGCAAAGCCGATATGTTTACCCGGTGCACCATTAAACACCACCAGGCCGTAACCAGTGTTGATACGGCAGTGGAAGCACTTGGGGTATCTATCGGTGAACGGGCGGCGGTTGACCTTAACTTTATGGCTTCTTTACTGGGCGGAAAAGAAAAAATTCCTCAGATGGTCGAGGAGTTAAAAGGGATTATCTTTAAAGACCCTTCCACCGGCCCCTTTTTTAAGGGGGAAGGCGAAAACTGGGATAAAGGCTGGCAGACCAGGGATGCTTACCTTTCCGGGAACGTGCGTAAAAAACTGGAGGAAGCCTCATCCGCCTCCGAACAATACCCGGAATTTTCCATCAATGCCCAGTCGCTGAAAGCCGTCCAGCCCAAAAACCTAACCGCCCCGGAAATCAGTGTCCGGATCGGCGCACCGTGGATTGACCTGGCCTACTACCGCCAGTTTATGTTTGAACTTTTGCAGACACCCTATCACCTGCAGGAAAGGCGAATTGATGTGATGTACAATGATTTCTCCGGGGAGTGGTATATCAAGGGGAAAAGCTCTGACAGCACGACAAACGCCCGTGTATGGAACACTTACGGCAGCAAACGGGTAAATGCCTATGCCATTATGGAAGCCTGCTTAAACCAGCGGAATGTCCAGGTATTTGATATCCGTGAAGTCGATGGGCGTGAAGTCCGGGTACTGAATGAGAAACAGACCGCCATCGCCCAGCAGAAACAGGAAGCCATAAAAGAAGCCTTCCAGGGATGGATTTTTAACGACCCTGAACGCCGCGCCGATCTCTGCCGCACTTATAACCAGCTTTTTAATTCTACCCGCCCCCGCGAGTATGACGGAAAACATATCCAGTTTGTGGGCATGAACCCGGAGATCCGGCTGGAGGCCCATCAGCAGAATGCTGTCGCCCGTATTCTGTATGGCGGGAATACCCTGCTTGCCCACGTCGTGGGGGCCGGCAAGACCTTCGAGGTTGTCGCCGCCGCTATGGAAAGCAAACGCCTTGGACTTTGCCAGAAATCCATGATCGTTGTCCCTAACCATCTGACCGAACAGTGGGGCGGGGATTTTTTACGGCTCTACCCCGGCGCAAACATCCTTGTAAGCGGGAAAAAAGATTTTGAGCCAAAAAACCGGCGCAAATTCTGCGCCCGCATTTCCACCGGGGATTATGATGCGGTGATTATCGGCCACAGCCAGTTTGAAAAGATCCCCATCTCCCCCAAGCGGCAGGCCGCGATTATCCAGGAGCAGATAGATGAAATCATCCTTGCCATTTCCGAGGCGAAAAGAGATAAAGAGGAACGGTTCACCATCAAGCAGATGGAGCAGACGAAAAAGAGCCTGCAGGCCCGCCTGGATAAGCTTTATGACAAGAAAAAAGACGATACCGTGTATTTTGAAGAACTGGGCATTGACCGGCTGTTTGTGGACGAGGCCCAGGCGTTTAAAAACCTTTACACCCATACCAAAATGCGTAACGTAGCCGGGATCAGCCAGACCGATGCCCAGAAATCCAGCGATATGTTTGCCAAATGCCGCTACATGGATGAACTCACCGGCGGGCGTGGGATTATCTTTGCCACCGGAACTCCCATCAGCAATTCTGTAGTTGAACTTTACACCATGATGCGTTACCTCCAGAACGATGTGCTGGAGCGCGGCTTTACCGACAGCACCGGGAAAAGCCGGAGTTTAAAACACTTTGACAACTGGGCGGCCACCTTTGGGGAGCAGGTAACTGCGGTGGAATTAAAGCCGGAAGGGACAGGTTTCCGCTTAAAAACCCGCTTCTCCCGGTTTTATAACCTCCCGGAACTGATGAACCTGTGGAAAGAAGCCGCAGACATCCAGACTGCGGATATGCTAAACCTCCCTGTGCCGGAAGTGGAATACGTCACCATCCAGACAGAGCCAAGCGCGGCACAGAAGCAGATGGTGCAGGAGCTGGCGGCGCGGGCGGAAAAGATACGGAAAGAACGTCTTGATCCAAGCATTGACAACCTTCTTAAAATCACATCCGATGGGCGCAAGCTGGCCTTAGACCAACGGATCATGAACCCCCTGCTTCCTGACGATCTGGGAAGCAAGGTCAATGCCTGTGTGGAAAATGTGTTCCGGATCTGGAAGGAAAGCACACCGATGAAGGGAACCCAACTGATTTTCAGCGATCTTTCCACACCAAAAGCAGCAGGAAAAGAAGGAGGAAAAGAGCAGGAAAACGGCAATGCAGAAACCAGCCCTCCCGAAACTTTACAAAACCAAGACCAAAAATCAGACAGCATAGAAACCGGTTTGATGGAATCCAGTGTTTATGAGGATATACGGAAAAAGCTGATGATAAAAGGCGTCCCTTCTGGAGAAATCGCCTTTATCCACCATGCCAACACCGATATGCAGAAAGCAGAACTTTTTGCGAAAGTACGGAGCGGCCAGGTGCGTATCCTTCTTGGCAGCACCCAAAAAATGGGGGCAGGTACCAACGTCCAATCGAAACTTATTGCTTCCCACGATCTGGACTGCCCCTGGCGGCCTGCAGATCTTGAGCAGCGGGCCGGTCGGATTGTCCGCCGGGGGAATGAAAATAAAAAAGTAAAGATTTTCCGGTATGTAACGAAAGGAATTTTTGATGCCTATACCTGGGGGCTGGTGGAATCAAAGCAAAAGTTTATCGGCCAGGTAATGACCAGCAAATCCCCAGCCCGATCCATTGAAGATGTAGATGCTACCGCCCTTTCCTACGCTGAGGTGAAAATGCTGGCTACCGGCGATGTGCGGATTAAGGAAAAGATGGATCTGGACATCCAGGTAACAAAACTGAAAATGCTAAAATCCAACCATCTGGCGCAAAAATATGAAATGGAGGACAGGGTACACCGGTATTACCCGGATAAGCTTAAAGAAACCCAGCTTTACATTGACTGCTTAAATGCCGACCTTCCCCTGCTGCAGTCCCATCCGGTTAAAGATGATGCTTTTTCAATGATGATTATGGGGACAGTTTACACAGAACGGAAAGAAGCCGGGCAAGCCATTGTAGCTGCCTGCCGTCTTCTGGACGACCCGGAAAAAAGCATAGATTTGGGTGAATATCGTGGCTTTCCCATGCAGTTAAACTTTAACGGGGCAAAATTTACGGTGACAATGAAACAGCATCTGACCTATACCGCAGAACTTTCTAATGACATCACAGGAAATATCACCCGCATTAATAATGCCCTGGAAAAAATCCCCCAAAGCCTGGAAAACCATAAGCAAAACCTTATCCGTTTCCAAAAGGAACTGG
>CAJUDX010000107.1 GCA_910584785.1 uncultured Lachnospiraceae bacterium
TGTAAATATTCACATTAGAAACCCGCCGATACCGAAAAAGCCTTTCCTTATCATACATCCCGTTCCGGTGAAATAACTCAATCGCCTCATCCAGGGCCATATTCCGCTTCATGATCGGAATCCGCCCCGCTGCAAGTTCCTGCATCTTCTCCTTCACCCGCCTCAAAAACTCCTCCGTCAGCACAAAATCAATCTCCGGTCGGATAAAGAAACTCTTCCCCACGGTAAAATCCACCGTAAGCTTCCTGACCTGCGAACGCCCTCCCGCAGCCTGCCCCGAACCATTCGCCTCACTCGCCGGATGTTCTCCCGCACCCGACAATACTTCATCCGCCACCGCATAAAATGCCTTCAGCATTAAAAACTTCAAACTTCTCCGATAAGTCTGTTTTCCCACCTTATCCCGGGCCGTAATCATCCGCAGATCCTTACATTCCTTCGCCCGCTTATGTAACTCCTGAAGCTTCCCATCCACCTGCACCAGCAAAATATCATCCGTAAATTCCGCCTGCACATCCTCCGCAACTGTCTGCCAGGTCGTCCCAAAAGGATATTCCCGGTGTTTTCCGTTTACTGTCAACTGAATCATTAAGGTCCTCCTGTTTTTTATATTTTTGTATAATGTAAATCGTTTTCTAAACCTTCATGCGCCCACAAGTGGTCGTATCACCATAAATAAACGTCTGCCGGGCGCACTTGGAATACCTGAACTTAGACCGCCTAATCGGCGGTGAACATTTACAGTAAAGTATTATTAAAAAATTTGTCATGCTTTTTTTGCTGCAGCAGAGCCATATTCCGTCGTCACAACGCTTTTGCTCCGCATAGAACGTAACGGACGCTAAATTCAGGCATGGAAGTTCCCATTCACTTTGTTCAGAGGAACCACTTTCGAACTAAACTCGAAAAAACCTCATTAAGTGCTCAATGCGAAGCGCCGACGTTCTATCGGGGATTCCTCACGGAACATGGCTCTGCTTCCGCTGGTATACTAAATAGAATTTATTTCCTAAAGAAAAAATCAAATATAACGTAGCAAAGCTTACTCATCGACTCGTTAGCCCATATTGCAGCGCAGGCAGGGGCTATTCCAAAAGGAATCCCCTATATAACGCCGGCGCTTAGCGAGGTCTTTTCGAGCTTAGCGTCCGCTGCGTTCTATGCGGAGCGAGAGCGTGGTGACGTTGGAACAGGCCCTGCCGGAGCGGACGGACTTAATTCCCCAATCAAACCAATACAACCCGGCTTCCCCCTTAATAAACCACCCCCGGAAACCTCTTCTCCTCCTTCATCACTTCAACCTCTCCCCCAAACGTTCTATGCAAATACCCTTGCATAAATTCCACAAACCCATGTTCCAGTCCATAATGCCCCGCATCAATCACTGTCATTCCTCTTGCCACACTGTCAATCCCTTCATGATGCCCGATATCTCCTGTAATTAATACCTGTGCTCCCTCCTTTATCGCAATATCCACCATACTCCCTCCAGATCCTGGTGAAATCGCACAGCGCAAATACGGCTTATCAGGCTTATCTCCTTCCCCATACACCGTCACAGTTTCAAGTCCGAATCTCTCCTTTACCAGCTCAACCAGTTCTATGAGACTAACTTCACTTTCTAGGTTTCCTATCTTTCCAATCCCATAGACTATCCCATCCATTTCTCCTTCCGGCTCCAATACACAGGTATCGGTTAATCCCATCTTCTCCGCCGCTATATCCGCCATACAGCCCGGCGCACTATCAAAGTTTGTGTGCATGGCATAGTAAGAAATATCTGCCTGCAAAAGTGCCACCAGCCTTCTCCCGATAAAATCTCCGTCATTTACCTTCTTCACTGCCTTAAAAATCAAAGGATGGTGTGTAATCAACATATCGGCTCCCGCTGCCACTGCCGCCGAAACCACCTGATCTGTGGCATCCAGCGCAAGATAAATCTTTTTTACCTCTTTCTCAAACCGACCAGCCAAAAGCCCCGGATTATCCCAGTTACAGGCCATCCTTTCCGGCGCAAGGCAATTTAAGTATTCAATGATTTCCCTGCATTTCATCCTGTACCTCCTTTATCCATCTAAGTTCGCAAAGAAGCTTTTCCCTCGCTTTTTCCGCCTTTTTGGTTTCCTGGCCCTCAAGATCCTGAAGGATAGCCTGCATCCTTGCTTTCTCTTTTTCCAAATACAAAACCAGCACCGAATCCCTTGCTTCAATCAGACATTTCCCATACAAATAATGCGCCGGGCAGTCAATACTCATCTTTCCCCGCTTTACCAGCATAACGGTATAAAACTTTCCATCCTCAAAAACCATCGCCTCCCGCGCAATAAAAAAACCATTTTTTTCCAGATAATTCCTCACCTTATCCAGTTCAGACTGCGGTGAAAGCACAAACGCGCCTGTGCTCTCCCACAGCGCTTTTCCCTGTTCTAAAATATGTAGCACCAGCTCACCGCCCATCCCGGCAATTACCACGGTATCCGCCTCATTAAGCTTTAACTCTGCCAATCCGTCACTTAGCCGCATCTCAATCCTGTCTTCCATCCCACAGGCCAAAATATGTTCCCTGGCCCGTGCAAGAGGTCCCTGTCCGATATCCATGGCAATTGCCCTGGGACACAAGCCGCGTTCCACCAGGGCAATGGGAAGATAGCCATGATCTGTCCCAATATCGGCAATTCGGCTTCCCTTCTCCACAAAGGAAGCCACCATTTCCAGGCGTTTTGACAATTTCATTTTCTAATCTCCTAACCCTGTATTCTCTTCTTCTCCTGCCCGCCGCCACAAAAACTTAGCACGCAAACTTGGCTGCACCAGCTTCCTCTGCCCGGCATTTAGTCCAGATAATCCTTTAACTTTCTGCTTCGGCTGGGATGGCGGAGTTTTCTAAGGGCTTTGGCCTCAATCTGGCGTATTCTTTCCCTGGTGACCTGAAACTCTCTTCCTACCTCTTCAAGCGTCCTGGGCCTTCCGTCATCCAGACCGAACCGCAGCTTAAGCACCTTTTGCTCCCTTTCTGTCAGGGTGTCTAAAACCTCCATCAGCTGTTCGTGCAGCAGGGTAAAGGTCGCCGCATCGACGGGCACCATCACCTGTTCATCCTGGATAAAATCCCCCAAATGACTGTCTTCCTCCTCGCCAATTGGCATTTCCAGAGAAACCGGGTCCTGGGCAATTTTCATCACCTCCCGCACCCGTTCCACAGAAAGATCCATCTCCTGGGCAATTTCTTCCGGGGCAGGCTCACGTCCCAGCGTTTGAAGCAGGGATCTTGACGTACGGATTACACGGTTAATCGTCTCCACCATATGAACAGGAATCCGAATTGTCCGGGCCTGATCCGCAATTGACCGGGTGATCGCCTGGCGTATCCACCAGGTAGCATAGGTACTGAACTTATAACCCTTGGTATAATCAAACTTTTCCACTGCTTTAATCAGACCCAGATTTCCTTCCTGAATCAAATCCAGAAACTGCATCCCCCTTCCCGAATATTTCTTGGCAATACTGACCACCAGACGCAGATTCGCCTCGGCAAGGCGTTTCTTTGCCCCCTCATCACCCAGGGCAATCCGTTTAGCCAATTCGATTTCCTCGTCCATGGAGAGAAGGGGCACCTTTCCGATTTCCTTTAAATACATGCGCACCGGGTCCCCCAGGCTCACCCCTTCCGGCACTGAAAGATCAATCGATTCCACATCAATCACTTCTTCCTCTTCCAGAGCCTTTTCGTCAAACAGCTCGGCATCGATATCCAAATCATCATCTAAATCCGGCAAAATATCAATATGATTGGCATCCAAAAACTCATAAATCTGATCCAACTGTTCCGGGTTTAAATTCTCTGGATGAAAATAATCTAAAATTTCCCTTAGTTCAAGGACATTTCTTTTCTTCTTTGCTGCCTCCCGAAGCCCCGCCAGCTTTTCTGCAAATCCCTGTATTCTTTCTTCCATTATTCCCCATCCTTTTCTCAAGCCAGCACACTTGTTTAATCCTGAATTTCCTTCTTTAGTCTCTCCTCAATCCAAAGAAATATGCAGACTTCCTAGGGCGGCCTGCGCCTGGATAATCCTCTGAAATTCCAGGATATCCTTCGCCTGCTTTCCAGCCCAGTCCAGGCTGTTCTTCTTTACCCTTCGCACAGTCTCCGAAAATGCCTTCTTCTGTTCTTCATTATTCAGGGATTCCTTAAGGCTGGCGTTAAACAGCGCAGCCACCTCCCGATATTCCTCCTCATCGTTAATAAAATGATTTAAAATCCCAGCCGGCTGGATTTCCCCCTGTTCATGTGCCGCAAATACCATCTCAGCCACCCGATGATAAAGCGGCTCAACAAAATCCTGTGCCGAAATAATTCCTTCAATCTTTGCAAATAATGTCGGTCGCTCAATCAGCCAGGTTAACAGCAGACGCTGAGACTGCCTGCTTCCTTCCTCCTTTTCACTTCCGGCCTTTTTCCTTCGCTCCCTTGCCTTTTCCTGTCCATCCAGACCAGAAATTCCCATTTGATTTCCAGTTTCTACACCTCCTGCCGCAGAAGAATTTCTCATCTGACTTCCTGCTGCCCATCGGCTTTCTGCCGCAGAGCCCGATCCCGTTCCCATCCGACTTCCCAGCTGATTAACCAGACGCTTTAAATTCTCATAGGGAATATAATGCTCTTTAGAAACTGCCTGGATATAATTGTCCCGCTCCAGCGCTTCAGGAAAAATCAAAAGTTTTTTTGCCGTCTCCTGGTAAAACCTGGTCTTTTGCTCCGGATCCTCTAACGCATACTGCGCTTTTAGCACTTCAATCTCAAACAAAAAGCTGTTCTTCGCCTGGGCAATCCTCTGGCGAAATGCTTCTGCCCCCAGGTTTTTAATAAACTCATCGGGGTCCTTATACGGCTTCATATTTAACACCTTAATCGAAAGCCCCGCCTCCCGGAGAATGGGAATCGCCCTGAGCGCCGCCTTTGTCCCTGCCTCATCGCTGTCATAGGTTAAAATCACCTGACTGGTATAGCGTTTTAGCAAAATAGCATGCTGAGGAGTAAATGCTGTCCCCAGAGACGCCACAGCCTGGGTGAATCCAGCCTGATGCAGGGCAATCACATCCATATAGCCCTCACAAACCAGGATGTAGTTCTCTCTTGAGATCCGCGCATAATTTAAGCCAAACAGATTCCTGCTCTTATCAAAAAGCCTGGTTTCGGGCGAGTTCAGGTATTTGGGCATACCATCCCCCATCACACGTCCGCCAAAACCAATCACCCGGTTATTTACATCCAAAATCGGAAACATCACCCGATTCCAGAACTTGTCATGACCACCTCTCTCCTCGATAGTCACCAAGCCGCTTTCCTTTAAGAAATCATCCTCATAACCCCTGCTTTTTAAATAGCGGTATAAATCATCGCTGGTCTTATTCGCATAGCCCAGTCCAAAATGAAGAATTGTCTCGTCGGTCAGCTGCCTTTTCCTTAAATAAGAATAGCCGTCCTGCCCCTGGGGATGCTTCAGCTGAAAATAAAAATAATTTGCCGCCAGCTTATTGACCTCCAAAAGCCGCTTCTTAACATCCTCCTGCCGCTTTTCCTCCTGAGTAAGTTCCTGCTTGGGAAGGGTAATCCCCACCCGATCAGCCAAAAACTGCAGCGCTTCTCCAAACGAATAATTCTCATACTCCATAATAAATGTAATTACATTTCCCCCGGCCCCGCATCCGAAACAATAATACATCTGCTTTCCGGGCGATACGGAAAACGAGGGCGATTTCTCATTGTGAAAAGGACAGAGGCCAAAATAGCTGCTTCCCTTTTTCTGCAGCTTCACATAGCTGGAAATCACCTCTACAATATCATTTCTCATCCGCACATCTTCAATAATATCCTCCGAATAACGCATGAAACCGTCCTTTCTAAGCCCAAACCTCTCCTAACGTCTCCCCCCAAACTTCATTTTCCAAGCGTTAAATATCAGCCCGCTACGAACACTACACCTTCCACGCCTTAGGCACAAACAGCTCTTCAAACTGGTCGATAGCATAACTGTCACTCATTCCGGCAATATAATCGCACACTACCTGCTCTTTTGTCTCCCCCTCTGCCATCATCACCTGAAACTCCCCCGGAAGCTCATCCACATGCTGGCAATAATACTCATATAAAAATACAATTAGCTGCTGGGCCCTGCCCTCCTCTGCTTTGGGAATATTGCTCTGGTAAACATTGGCAAACATCCACTGGCGCAGGCTGCGCATCGCTTCCTCCACCTCAGGCGACATGGAAATCTTTGGCTGATTTAAACTGCTGAAAATAATATCATGCACCATCAAATCCAGTCGTTCCCTGACACTTTTCCCTAAGACATTTGTATATTCTGCCGGCAAGTCCTCCTCGGTAAAAAGCTTTGCCCGGATCGCATCGTCAATATCATGGTTAATATAGGCAATTTTATCTGAAAGCCGAACCACAGCCCCCTCAAGGGTAGAAGGATGACCACTGGTCCTGTGATTTAATATCCCATCCCGGACTTCCCAGGTCAAATTCAGACCCTTTCCATCCTTTTCCAGCTTATCCACCACCCGCACGCTTTGCTGATAATGAGCAAACCCCTGAGGACAAATCCGGTTCAGCACCTCCTCCCCCGAATGACCAAAGGGCGTATGCCCTAAATCATGACCTAAGGCAATGGCCTCTGTCAAATCCTCATTCAGCCGCAGCGATTTAGAAATCGTCCGGGCAATCTGTGACACCTCCAGCGTATGGGTTAATCTCGTCCGATAATGGTCCCCTTCCGGCGCAAGAAATACCTGGGTCTTATGCTTTAAACGGCGAAATGCTTTGCTGTGCAAAATCCGGTCCCGGTCCCGCTGAAAATCCGGGCGTATATCACAGGGAATTTCCCTGACTGCCCGTCCCTTTGATGCACTGCTTAATGAAGCATAAATACTGAGCTGCTCCCTCTCCAACTGTTCCAGTCTTTCCCGTATATGCACAAGGTCATCCCCTTTCTTTTCTTTGGTCGCTTTCCCTGGAATCCGGCTTTCCTTCCTCATCTTTTTCCATTTGTACAGTAACCTTCATGCGCCCACAAGTAGTCGTACCACCATAAATAAAAATCTGCCG
>CAJUDX010000108.1 GCA_910584785.1 uncultured Lachnospiraceae bacterium
CTTCATCATTAACTTACTTTAAATTATCTTTTGTTTTACCATTCATTTTTGTTTTATTATACATATTTCTATCATCGTTTATCTTTTATATTAAAGGAATGTCAGAAACCGTTCCTTTACTGCCTTAACTGCTAAAACCGAAAGTATGTTCTGTTTTTTGCTATTCTACTCTATTTTCCATCTTTTGTCAATATCAAATGGTGAAATCATCAAAGAAATATTTCTAAACCTTCATGCGCCCACAAGTGTGTGCACCACCACGAATAAAAGTCTGCTGGGCGCACTTGGAATCCCTGAATTGATGCCGCCTATTCGGCGGCGAACTTTCAAAATAAAATACAGGTGTTCCTTTAAGGCCTCCTCTGTGCATCAAGCCGGAAAAACTGCTCCGGTTTAAAATCTGGCTCCAGAATAATTGCCTGCTGTTTTCAGATCAGATAGCAGATATCCTCCAGCACCAAAAGCCCCGCTGTTTTTGTAAAATCCCGCAAAACCATTGTTTCCACTGCAATACGCATATAAATCATTTGCTTAATATTGCTTAAACTCAGCAGGGTAACATAAATGGAACTGCACGCACAAATCCCTGCTCCTGAAGCATGCGGAGAGCATCCCAGACAGATGTCCGCGACACCCCAAAGCGCTCACATAGCTCGGTTTCCTTTAATAACTGTCCCGGCTTTAATTCCAAATCCAAGATATTTTATTTTAAACTTTCATACACCATTTTTTCCCGGTTCTTATAGGATTTTTCCGTCATTTTTTCTGTTCTTTTGCTGTCTTTACAAGTCTTCATTTCCTGTAAAGCAACCTTTTGTCCTTTCTATTTTTACCTGTAGATTCCTGTCTTATTTATCCCCGCCAATGCAAATTGCCAGGAAGTATATCTTTCCTATCCCTGCCTTATGCAGCACCCTGGTACAGGCCTCTATTGTGCTCCCCGTCGTATAAATATCATCCACTAAAATCGCCGATTTCAGGCTGCAAAAAGCACTTCCCTCTCTGACGGAAAAAGCCTGTTCCAGGTTTTTCAGCCGCTGTCCCGGCGTTAATTCCTTTTGCGGCAGCGTTTTTTTTGTGCGGATAAGAAGGTCAGTGCAGAGCGGAATTTTGGTTAATTTTGACAACCGCACTGCCAGTTCCTGCGCCTGATTAAATCCGCGCTTTCGCAGCCTTTCCGGGTGAACCGGCACAGGAATTAGTGCCTCTCCGTTCATCTGCGCAATCTTTCTGCCCAGCTTATCTGCCATTTCCCTGCTGTAAAAATCCAAATATTCCCGCTTATTTTTATACTTTATCTGCACCATAGACTGCGCGGAAACTTCATTATAATTCAAAAGAGCCGCCCCAGACACAAAGCTTTTGGGATGCCGCATACAGCCAAAACAGTATTCCCCCTCCTCATACACCAGCTCTTTCCCGCATTTTAAGCACAATGCTCCTTTTACCTCACTTAGCATCACTCTGCAGCCCGGACAAATCATTTCCCCCCTTGGCATTACAATCTCCCCGCACACCGGACAGCGTCGGGGAAACAAAAACCCTGCGGCCTGCTCCTTCCACCACTCAAACCCATTTCTGTCCCTCTCTTCTCCCAATTCACAATTCCTTTCTGCTTACAATGTCAGCCTTCCATCTCTGCCAGCTCTAAAATCCTTCGTTTCAGCCCGGAATACCGCCGCTGCTCCAGCGTATTATCCGCCATATGATAAAAACCAGAAGGGATTCCAACCAGACAGACACAGGTCTTTGCCCTGGTAACTGCGGTATAAATCAGGTTTCTCGTCATCAGCATCCTTGGTCCTGTATAGACAGGAATCACCACTGCCGGATATTCACTTCCCTGCGATTTGTGAATGGTAATCGCATACGCCAGCTCCAACTCTTCCAGCTGCTTAAAGCTGTATTCCACCATCTTTCCTTCATCAAACTCTACCCTGACCAGTTCAGAAAAGGAATTAATTTCCCGGATAATTCCTATATCTCCGTTAAATACTCCCATCCCTTTTTCCGCAGTCACCCCATATTGACTTCGGATTTCCCACTCAATCTGGTAGTTATTTTTAATTTGCATCACCTTGTCCCCAACCCGGTAAATGGTCAGTCCATACTCCCGTTCAGCCTTATCTGGTGAGGGAGGGTTCAGGAAATTTTGCAAAATTCCATTCAGTCTTTCCACACCCAAGGCACCTTTCCGCATTGGCGTCATAATTTGAATATCCAAGGGCTGCGCATGGACATAAGAAGGCAATTTTTTCTGCACTAAAGTCAGCATGGCATTGATGATTGCATCGGGATTTTCTCTGCGGATAAACAAAAAATCCCGGCTTGGTTTGTGTAAGTCCACCCGTTCTCCGTGATGAATCCGATGAGCATTCATCACAATATCGCTCTCTGCCGCCTGCCGGAAAATTCTGGTTAATTTCACCATGGGAAATACCCCGCTCTCTATCATGTCCCGCAGAACATTTCCCGGTCCCACGCTGGGAAGCTGATTGACATCGCCAACTAAAATCAACCGGGTTCCCACTGTAATTGCCTTTAACAGCGAATGAATTAAATGAATATCCACCATGGACATTTCGTCAATAATCACCACATCGCCATCCAGAGGATTTTCTTCATTTCGGTCAAAATGCATTCCTGCCACTGACGATTCACGTTCCCCCATGCCGCCGCTCAACTCCAAAAGACGATGAATCGTCCTTGCCTCATAGCCCGTAGCCTCTGCCATCCGCTTGGCTGCCCGTCCGGTGGGTGCCCCTAATAAAATTTCCATGCCCTCCTGTTCAAAAAAACGGATAATCGTATTAATCGTAGTCGTCTTTCCTGTTCCCGGACCGCCGGTGATAATCAGCAGGCCGCAATTCACCGCCTGATAAACCGCTTCCTCCTGTAGCGTATCCAGACAAATCTTTTCCTCCTGCTGAATATGAACTAACCTGCGCTTAATCTGCTCCCTGGTTATCTCCCCACGGATATTCAAATCGTGGAGCATACGTGCTGTATTTAATTCCAGATAATAATACTGGGCAGCATAGACAATCTTTGTTTTTTCTTTCTGCGCATGCACATCTTCCTGCTCCTTCACCATAATCTTACGGTCAATCTGCATATCCGTCAGGTGTTTTTCCATCAGGGAAATATCCACACCCAAAAGCTCTGCAGCCTGAGAAAACAGCTCCGCCTCCGGTAAAAACGTGTGCCCATTGCCCACGGCCTGAAGAAGGGTATAGAGGAGTCCGCACTTAATCCGAAAGTCTGAATCTGCAAGGATTCCCGCCTTCCTGGCCAGCTCATCCGCCATCTTAAAGCCCACGCCGGGAATATCCTCCGCCAGCCGATAGGGATTTTCCCGGATAATTCCATAAAGCCGCAGGCCGTACTCCTGGTAAATCTTCACTGCCAGATTTACAGAAATTCCGTAGTCCTGCAAAAACATCATGGCCTGACGCATTTCTTTCTTTTCCTGAACCTGCTGGCTGATCGCCATCGCCATCTTTTCGCTGATACCCTTGACCTCCGAAAGACGCTCAGGCTCCTCTTCCATTACCCGAAAGGTATCTGCCTTAAACTTTTTTACAATCCTTGCTGCCAATGCTGCCCCAATGCCCTTAATTGCCCCTGAACCCAAATACCTCTCCATGGAAAGTGTATCCTCCGGCGTTTTTATCTCATAGGCCTCCACCTGAAGCTGCCGACCATAAATAGGATGCTCCGTCACTGTGCCTGATGCCTCAACCATTTCCCCTTCACGAATATAATGGAAGGTTCCCACCAAAACCGTTTCCTCGCCCTCCGTGCGCAGATTTAACACAGTGTAGCCATTTTCCTCATTTCGAAATTTAATTCTCTCTACAAATCCCTGTACCGTTTCCATTTTTCCCCTCAGTTCATCAAAATACACCAAAAAAGCAAAGGAAGATCCGCCCTTATCTTATACAGATATTCCTTTGCTTTTTATTCTTCGTACGATGAATACCTACCTGCTGCACTCACCTACATCCTGGAAAAATCCTGCCTGTCCCCTTGGGCAAATTCAATAAATTTCCCTGTTCCAATCGCCACAGCAGTCAAAGGATCTTCTGCTATCATGGTATTAATGCCTGTTTTTTCCTCAATCAGCGTATCCAGCCCGCTGAGCAGAGACCCACCTCCAGTCAGGACAATCCCCCGGTCAAAAATATCTGCTGCCAGCTCTGGTGGTGTCCTCTCCAGAACATTGTGCACAGCATCAACAATCTGCATGGCAGGCTCACGCAACGCCTCAAGTGTTTCATCCGAAGTCACCACAATGGTTTTAGGAAGTCCGGTTACAAGGTTTCTCCCCCTAACCTCCATGGTCAATACCTCCGGCCGCCGCGAGGCTGCCCCAATATTAATCTTTATCTCCTCCGCTGTCCTCTCGCCAATCAATAGATTATGCTTCTTCCTCATGTAGCGCACCAGAGACTCGTCAAAATCATCTCCTGCTGTCTTAATCGAAGCGCTGACCACCGTTCCGCCTAAAGAAATCACAGCAATATCCGCAGTTCCTCCGCCGATATCCACGATCATATTTCCGCAGGCTTTAGAAATATCAATCCCTGCCCCAATCGCTGCTGCCACTGGCTCCTCGATAATCGTTACCGACCTAGCCCCCGCTTCATAGGTGGCATCTTCCACAGCCTTCTTTTCCACCTCAGTCGCACCGCTGGGAATGCATACGCTAATTCTCGGCTTTCTTAACGTCTTTTTCCCTACTGCCTTATCAATAAAATACTTCATCATCTTTTCTGTCACTCTATAATCAGAAATAACCCCCTGACGCAGGGGACGGACAGCAACAATATTTCCGGGAGTGCGGCCTATCATCAGCCGGGCTGCCTCACCAATCGCCATAATCCGGCTGGTATCCCGGTCAATCGCCACCACTGACGGCTCCTTCAGCACAACTCCTTTGCCACGGATATATACCAGAATACTGGCTGTACCTAAATCGATCCCAATGTCATTTGACATCATCGTAAACATAATTCCTTCTTCCTCCTGTCCGGCTATCCATCTCGGTCTATCTATATGTTCCCCAGGAAATGCGCCTGTAAACCCTAACGATTCAGCAATCCCGCACACTTCCTAATATTTTCATCTATTTCCTAGTTTTTCCAAAACCCACTTTATCTATTCTATTATATACGAATTTACCAAGTTTTCCAATGCTTTTTTAAGTTTTTATTTTCTTTATATTTTTTTAAGGTAACGGTCATAATTTGGTCACAATTTGCCGTTATACTGAATACAGTCATCCGAAAGGGTGACAGGCCTTTGTTTCAAGTACACACTTGAAATCACAAAGCTTTTTCATACTCATACCGGATGGTGAATAACCATCCGGCCCCCCTTTATAATTTTTAATAAAAATGCAACTACCTACCATTCCTAAAAAACCGTTGGTTCCTGCCAGCGGTTTTCTGTTTTTGACAGTACATTCTCTTTATTTCCTCTCTCCTCCTTTTACCGCCATTGTTTTGCCCCTGTTCTTCCCACTTTTTGACTTTTTATTTTTTCTTTCTTAATTTCCCGCTTTAATTCCTTCTTTAATAAGAATTTCTTTAGGAATTTTATAAATATTATAGTTTGCCGCCATATTTAGGACACATTTATCTTTTATACTAAGTATAGTTACTCGAAAGGGTAACCGCTTAATAAAGCTTTTTCATACTCATACCGGATGGCAACAGCCGTCCGGCCCCCTAAACATTTTCTTATTTTATACCTACCATTCCCAAAAGCGGCTGTTGCACGCAAGGATGATTCATCCAGGCACAACAGCCGTTTTTATTATGTAATCAGCATCAATCGTTTTTATCATCTAATCAGAATCAAACATTTTTATTATGTAATCAGCATCAATCGTTTTTCAGGAAAACGCATCAGCAAAGCGCAAATACATGTTCTGTATTCTTTTTTGCCGCTTCCACTAATTCCTCCTCTGAAACCTTCATCCATTTTGCCAGTTCTTTTGCCACATAGACAATATTTTGCGGCACATTCACCCTCCCAAGTCCCTTTACATTTTTTGGAGTTAAATAAGGGGCATCGGTTTCAATCAAGATCCGATCCAGAGGAATTATACTTACCGCCTCCCGCAGCGCCTTTCCCCGCACATCATCACAAATCCATCCGGTAATCCCAATCGAAAACCCCATTTCCAGGTATTTTTCCAACGTTTTTTTATTTCCGGTAAAGCAATGCACTACCGATTTTTTACAGATTTCAGGATGCTTTTTCAGTCGTTTAATAAAATCCTCCGACGCACTTCGCTCATGAAGGAATAAGGGCTTATCCCATTTCTCTGCAAGGACAATGTGCTTTTCCAGGCAGCGGATTTGATTTTCTTTCGTTGAAAACATCCGATCGTAATCCAGTCCGCACTCACCGACAGCAACAATCTTTGGATTTTCTGCAAGAATTTGCTCTATCTGCCGAAAATCTTCCTGCTTTGCCTGGTCTGCATGATGCGGATGAATCCCTGCCGTTCCAAATATACCAAACTCATCATGTGCTTTTAAAAATTCATGAATCTTCTTATTCTCCCTTGTACTCGTTCCCGTTAAAATACAACCTATTCCATTTTTCGCTGCCTCATCCATCACACGTTTCGGATCAGGAAATTGCTTGCAAAACAGGTTTAAACCGATATCATAGTAAATAAGTGTCATCGTCTCTAGTCATCCTTTCTTTATCAAAAATCATTAAATTCTAAAATCCACTTTTCTTTATAATTTTTCAATAAACCTTCGAATTTCAATAATATAATCTTCCACATCTTCTATTTTCTTTAAATTGTTCCAAATTCCTCTTAATTTCGCCAACTCCTCTTTTTCATAAGTTCCATTCTTCTCTTTTTCACAGCACTTCTTTAAATACTTTACAAATATATCTGTCACTTCTTTATTGGACCTATGTCAATACTCTGGACAAAAAAGTCGAAAGATTATACTGCTTTTTTTAGTTCCTCATCCTCCTCGTATCATACTTTTTACAATCGAAACAAATTCCACCCAGCTTTCCGGGTAGC
>CAJUDX010000109.1 GCA_910584785.1 uncultured Lachnospiraceae bacterium
CTTGGCTGGATGAAGAGAAGAAGGAAAGTTTCCGCAGCCTCCTGGAATTAATTAAGCTGATGGATATGGCGGTGGGGGCTTGCGGGGAAGAAGGCTGATGGATTAAATCAATTAAGGTAAAAACTATGGCAGTGCGGAAAAGGCGGGCTTTGCCACAGCAAGAGAAAGAAAAGCAGTTATTTGGTATCCTTATGGAAAAAATGTCAAGAATCAGACGTAAAAGGGAAAGGAGATCAAAATGTTAAGAAAAATCCGCAGAAATTATAAGCGGCTGGTGGCATTTCTTTTGTCAGCGGCGATGATTATCACCAATGTTGGCGGAAATGCGGGCACGGTGCTTGCAGCAGAGAGCCAAGAAGAGCGGGAGTCTTCCATCTTTATGGTGGATGGCCAGGAAATCCTGGAGGCAGTCGGGGAACTTGGGGATCAGGAGGCCCTGGACAAGGAAGCCTTGGAAGAGCTGGGACCGGCACTCGGACAGAAAGGGGCAATCAAGAAATATGAAAAGCTTTTTCTGCCGGAAGAGGGGAAGGTCTATGAGCTGACCCTAAAAATCGATCTGGATCTGGCCTTGGAAGGAACTGCCCTTCAGGTGTTCTACAACACAAAAACCAAGGAAGTAATCTTCCTGTACCAGAATGAAAGCGGCCAGGCAGTAGACTGCTGCGTAAATATCGACGGCTATGAAACTAAGGCAGTGACAGTAGAAGCTAATGAGGCTAATGTTTCAGCAGAAGACGGGTCTGGATCAGAGGAAGAAAACGGGGAAGCTCCCGATGGTAACGGGGCAGGTAGCTCTAGCGGCGGCAGTGGCAGCAGCGGTTCCGGCAGCGGCAGTGGTGACAGCAGCAGCGGCGGTTCTAATGGCAGCAACGGTGAAAGTTCTGAGGACGCATCTGGCGGCTCTGGCGATGAAAGCTTTGGCGGCCAGTCAGGCGATTCTGGCGATGAAGGCTCTGGCAGCCCGTCAAGTGGTTCTGGTGACGAAAGGCCTGAGGATGGAACCGGTAAAGAAGCAATAGGAGAAGAGAGCAAGGAAGATGCGCCTTCGGCAGATCCGGCTGAAAAAGATGGTGGGGAGGACAACCAGGATAAGAATTCTGAAGGAAAAAATCCCGGGGAAGACTCCAAAGCCGATGAAGACGGTGAGACAAAAGGCAGCGGCAAGGAAGAATCAAAGGCCGATGGCGCTGAGGACGATGGAAAAGAAGAATCAAAGGCCGATGGCGCTAAAGATGAAGGCAAAGAAGAATCAAGGGTCGATGGTTCTAAAGATAATGCTAAAGAAGAATCGAAAGCTGATGACGGGAAAGACAGTACCAAGGAAGAAACGAAGGCTGAAGAAAACGGAGATCGTAACGATCAGCCTGGGAAAGAAACGGATGGAGGGAAGCAGGAAGAAGGAAAGCCTGGCCATGGGGCATCTAGCAAAGATGAAGAAAATGGTGACGGTTCATCTAAAGAGGAAGGTGCTGGAAAAGAGGAAAATTCCGACAAGGAAGAAGACGGGAACGGCTCAAAAGATGAGGAAAAGCCCGATAAGGGCGATTCTAAAGAAGAGGGCGTAGATCAAGGAAATAAGGATGCCGCTGACAAGGAAGATTCCGGGGAAACGTCGGATGACAAAGGTGTAAAGGAAGATTCCGGAGAAGCGTCTGATGACAAAGGTGTAAAGGAAGATTCCGGAGAAGCGTCTGATGACAAAGGTGTGAAGGAAGGCTCCGTGGAAGCGTCTGATGACAAAGGTGTGAAGGAAGGCTCCGGGAATAAGTCTGATGATCAAGGCGAAAAGGAAAATGTGTCCGGCGGGTCGGGCAATCGCGATTCTGGTGAACGACGCAGGGAAAATACTCCCTCTCTATCCTTGTCCCGCCATCAAGCAGTGGCAGTAGCCATTAATCTGGACGAAGTACGGGAAGGTGAAGGGGCGGAAGAAGATAGGGCAAAGGAAACAGATGAGGAAGAAACCGAAGAAAAAACTACGGCTAAAGCGGAAGCCGTGACTGAGGAAGAGGGGGAAAAAGAGGAAAAAGAAACAACGGCTGCAAAGGAAACTGAGAAGAAAACCGAAAAGGAAAGTGCAGCCAAGGAGGAAACGACAGCTGCGAAAAAGCAGGAAGAAGCAGCAGAAAGGGAAAATTCTGATAAGACTTCGGAACCAGCAGTCAAGGTAGAAACTGTTGGGGAAGCGGCAGACGAAGAGATGAAAGCCGGGACTACAGAAGCGGCAGAACAGGAAGCGAAAGATGAGACGGTAGAAGCGGCCGGGAAGGAGACGAAAGCCGAAATTTCGGAAACCGCAGAAGAGGAGGCAAAAGCCGAGCCTGAAAAAACCATAGAAAAGATGACAGAGGCGGAAGGGGCTAAGGAAGAGTCTGAAGCAAAGGATGAAGCGGAAGGCACTGAGACCAAATCGGCAGATTCCACATCAAGCACAGATGAAAATGAGTCTAAACCGGCTGAGGAAGGCGAGGAAGAAGCGTCCAAGGAAGAGAGCGACAACCAAGGCGGTTCAGACCGTTTTTCGGCAGGCAGCTCAGGGGCGGACAGCCAGGAAATCACCGATGACTGGGAAATCCCTGGCAGGATTTATGATACCATAACCATTAGAGAAACCGTCAATGCCAGGGCATACTGCGTGGCGTTGGAAGATGTGCAGAGGATCGTGGAAGCTAACCAGGGGGCAGAAGCAGTTAGCAATGAATTCCAGGTAAGCTATAGGGTGAATCCGGCGAAGGCTGCAGAGGTTAAAGGCGATCAGCTTGTGGCGGAGGGGGAAAGCCTGTGCTTTGGGGTTGAACCGAAGGAAGGTTACGAGCTTGCCGCGGTATATGCGAATGGAGATGTGTTGGAAGCGGCGGATGCCGCCAGCTTGGCGGATAGTTCTGCTTGGGATGGATATACATACGTGTACCAGGTAGAAGAAGTAGTTCAGGCATTGGATGTTGAGATTGAACTGGAAGAAGCGGCTTTGGCTGCGCAGGCCGCGGTGTATACTGCGGAAACGGATGACGCGGAATTTACCGTAAACGTTCCCGACGGAGCGTTCACGGAGGAAGTAATCCTCCAGGTAGCCAAGATAGAGGATGAAAAGCAGTTAAGCGATCTGGCGGATCAGGCAGAGGCTGCCCTGGAAAAGCAGCAGACCGTGTCCAGCCTTTTGGCATACGATATTTCCTTTATTTCCCAGTCAACCGGGAAAGAAGTGGAACCGGCGGAAGCGGTGTCGGTGAGCATCCGCGTAAAAGAACCGATAGCGGCGGAGCAAAAGGCGAAATCAGCAGAGAAAGAGGCAACAGGGGTTTCCGTGGTGCACTTGCCGGAAGACGGGAAGGCGGAGGTCGTTGCGGCGACGGAGAATGTACAGGAAACGAATTTTGAATTTGAAGCGGAGAGCTTTTCGATTTTTGTGGTTGCAACGGTGGCGGAAGCTGAAGGAACAGCGATAGTCGGGGATAAACGGTTTGATACGCTTCAGGCGGCGATAGACGCGGTCGATGGCGAGGACAATACGATTTATTTATTGCATGATGTGGCGGAGAACATCGTATCCAGCGGCAAGAATTACGTATTAGATTTAGGCGGCTTCACCATTACCAATGCAGATGCCAAAAAAAATATTTATAAGATAAATGGCGGAACGGTTGTAATTCAAAATGGTATAATTGATGGTGATAAACTTGGAAGCGGCACTAAAGGAAAAGGAATATATGTTACGCAAAAGGCGAAACTGGCATTAGAAAACTGCGCAGTGAAAAGATGTTCAGGCAGCGGCATTTACGCATCTTCTGCAGATACTGTTACTATAGATAGTGGCAGTGAAATAACAGAAAACACAAGCGGAAGCGGCGGTGGCATTTATCTGTATACCGGCAGCCTTGCTATTAAAGGAGGATCGAAAATAACCAATAATACCGCTTCGTCAAATGGATATGGCATATACGTGGGCGGAGGAGATATCTCAATTAATGATGCCGAAATTAGCGGGAATGGATACAGCAATGATAAGGCGGTCGGTGTTTTCCTAAGCAATAGCAATGCGGATATCAGGAATGCAGTATTCAGCAAAAATGGCGGATTTAGAGTTGAAAACAGAGGCGAAAAAAATGTTCTGCTTAACCATGTAAGCTTTAACGAAAATAAAGGTGAGTCAGTATTATATATAAGCAACCATAAAGCGCTGTGGGGCAGTGATATTGCAGGCGAATTTAAAGCGAATGACTGTAGGTTTTTCAATAATCATGTTACAGGAAAGTATGCGGTTGTGTTCTTGTCTGGAAAGGGAGCAAAAACCTTTGAAGAGTGTATGTTCCAGGAAAATTCAGGCACTAATGCAGCACTTGGCGTTATTGGCTTTAACAGCACTGAAAATTATTATTGTAATATCACCGTTGACGGCTGTGAGTTTTTGGATAATAACGTAGGAAAGGCTGGGGCAATTTATAATAACGGAAAAGCAAATATTATAAATGTCAATCATTCTTTTATTGCAGGGAATACTGGAAACCAAGCCGGAGCAATTTATACCAATGACGGCACGAACAATAGAAATGGAAGCGTTAGGGTAGCGGATACAATAATTAAAAATAATATCGGTGCAGCAACAGGCGGGATTTATGTATCCCGGGGAAAATTCCAGATGGATGGCGGCGCTTTGTATGACAATATATGCCAGGAAGAAAACCATGATGTGAAATTAGGAAACAGTGTTGCCGTCAATATTTTAGCTGCCAAGGATATGAAAGATGAGGAGGTTAATTTTGG
Organism: uncultured Lachnospiraceae bacterium; assembly: GCA_910584785.1. Taxonomy (GTDB): domain Bacteria; phylum Bacillota; class Clostridia; order Lachnospirales; family Lachnospiraceae; genus Caccovicinus. The sequence continues at coordinate 4,765 of CAJUDX010000109.1, forward strand.
CGGCTATGTCTGGAAACAAGTGAACGGAGCGGGTACGTATTCGGAAGCTTTGAAGGCGAACAGTGGAAATTGGTATGCCTTCAAAGAAAAATCGCAAGATGTGGTACAGATTGGGGGAACAGCGTATGGTTCCATAAGTGAAGCATTAAAGGCGGCAAAGGATGGGGATGTGATTAAGCTTACTGCCGAGTCTTTGCCTGTGGAGGAATCCCTTATTATTGATCATGATATTACGATTGATATGAATGGTTGTAAACTGCTGGGGAATTTCTCATCCCGTGGGTCTAATGGGATTTATGTTCAATCAGGCAAGTCCTTAACCTTTATTGGCACAGGTGAATCCGATATCAATATTGGGGTTCGGCTTGGCGGAAAATTGAACTTAAACGGCAATGCCGTTTTTACCGGAACGATTCAAAATGAAGGAAGCTTGGTGTTAAATGAAAATGCAGTGCTGGCTAATGCGGTTATGGTCAGGAAAACCGGGAAGGTAACGGTAAGCCACTGGCTGGATGCGGTGGAAGTGAAATTAGACGGCGGAAGCTTTGAACTTCCGGCAAATGTTGCTGTCGGTAAATTAACGATATCGGAGAATGATCAGTTAGGGATATCGGAAACCGTAATCAATGGCTCCGTGGATGAGCTGGAGTTAGGCCAATCTGGTTTGGGGGCAAAGGCAACGCTTAATGGCAAAATAGGAACGCTTAAATTAGGCCATTACAAAAGATTTAACGGTTCAACAAATGATAAGTCAAGCTATCCGGAAACGTATGCCGGGAAGGATTTCTACGCGGATAAGATGGTGCTGACCCCTGCCTGGGACAGCATATCACGTGAGGATGCGATTAATCCTGAAAAGGAAATGGATGATATTGTTGTAATCCAAGGATTAGACGGGGAAAAAATCCGTGAAGATCAGGTTAATTTAGAACAAACCACATGGACGGATCCTTTTGTTGGCAACGGCAGCGGCGTCTACAAGTTCCTGATAAAAATTATGCTGAGTGAGGATGGAAATATCATTTTGCATAAATCAAATTCGGACGGAATTTATTTGGACGGCACAAAAGGAAAGGATGAGGAAGGCTATGGCTGGACGGCAGATAAGCCGGTTCAAACATTTGCGGAAGCTAAAAAATTATTAGAAAGCACAGATTACCCGGAAAATGTAAGCAAAACAATATGGATAGTTGGAGCTGTAACCATTAAAGGCGCAGAGGAATGGACGCTTAGCGGTAAAGGGATGGTTCAGCGGTATCCGTTTTATACTAGCGAGCTGATCCGCGTACAGCAAGGCGGTTCCCTTATCTTGCAGGATATCACAATAGACGGGAGCAGGCCGAAGGATGGGGATAGATCTTATCTGTCGGATCGCCCGATAATTATGAATGAGGCAGGCGGTACATTAGAGATTAGGGAGAACGCTGTTCTTCAGAATAACTATAACCAATATCGAAATGTAGGCTTTGAAGGCGGGGCGATCCGCAATGCCGGGAAGCTTGTAATGCAAGGCGGTTCCATACAGGGCAACCATGCAGTTAGCGGCGGCGGGATATTTAATTGCGGGGAATTTATTTTCTCTGGCGGTAAGATTAAGGATAACCACGCTGAGGGAACGCATACTTCAAATGGCGTGAGCAGTGGCAGTGGGATTAATAGCGCTGGGGGCGGTGTATTTATTGCTAAGAGCGGGACGATGAGAATGACAGGGGGAGAAATTTCCGAAAATAGTGCCTATATAGGTGGCGGAATTTCCCTGGGAAATGAGCATAATGTATATGTAGGCGGCGAACTGTTTATGGAAAGCAGTGACGGTTCTGGCGGCGGCAGCATTACCGGAAACGTTTCCAATAAGGAGGGCGGCGGAATTTTCGTCCAGATGGGCTGTAAGGCAGAAATTACGGCAGGCTCAATTACAGGCAACACAAGCAACGGCGGAGACTTTGGCGGCGGCGGAATTTACGTTAATGGCGGAGACGCTCAGAAAGCGGCAACCGGTTTGCCAAATGGGGTGCTTACGCTAAAGAATGTAAAAATCAGTGAGAATACGGCATCTGCATCTGGCGGCGGGATTGCTGCTTGTCCCAGTTCAGGGGTAAAACTTTATTTGAAAAACGGGGGAATGATCTGCAATAATAATGGCGGAAAAGGAGATGTATATATTGACAATACAGTGATCCAATATATCCCCAGGAATCCTGATCCAAAGCGGATTTATATTTCAACGAATCATGAAGGGTTATCACAGCCTATAATGAAAATAAGAGGGGCTGG
>CAJUDX010000110.1 GCA_910584785.1 uncultured Lachnospiraceae bacterium
TCATTGTTATTATTTTTGGATTTTTTTTAACAATCTTTATGCTTGAATTATACATTAGCCCCGATAAAAGATCCAATCGATGCTGACCCGAACTTTTTTAATGATTAATAGGTATTGCCTATACTTTGTATTTTTCCTTGTACAATTATCATTTTTGTGGTATAATTTACCGATTAAGAGTTTATTTTTTATCATTTTACCGATAAATTCTTTAAGAGATCTGATGCATCATAGTTAAATTGTTCTATGGAAGTTTCTCCTGATTTTTCTTTAGATTACACAAAAAAATGTTATTTATTTAACGATAAAAAGATGCAACATAGACAAAAAAAGCAACATTTAACCACGAACTTTCGATTTATTCTGGCAAAAATAGACAAAATAGGGAAAGGAAAGTTACTGTTCAAATGGAACTGGACACTTACGGTTACAGGAACAGTAACAAGGAAAAAAATCATGAGAGATAAAATCTGGAAAGGCATAGTAAGCCATATTCATCCGCTCGGCGGTTTTGAACGTGCGGTATTGATTGATGCACGTCCGGGATATTCAAAATTTTCCATAGAAATCCCACCGGAATCCATCAATATTTACGGAATTGTCCACGGAGGTTTCCTGTTTACCTTATGCGATATTGCTGCAGGTATGGCTACCTATGCCTATGAAATGACCAACACCACACAGAGCGCCAGCATCAATTTCCTCCACGGTATTCCTTTAGAAGAAGGGAAACTCTATGTTGAATGCAGGGCGGCACATAAGGGGCGGTCAACGGTGGTCAACCAGGTGGAAATCACCACAGAATCGGGAAAGCTTGTTGCTGTTGGAACCTATACAATGTTTTTGCTGCAAAAAATTGAAGATGATGAACCACTCGAAAACGGCAGTCATAGAGTATAGAAAGAGCAGAAATTAAGGAATATTCATCATGGCTCATAAGCTTGAGGTACGGGGAGTCGGCTACGCCTACCACACGATGGAAGGGGAAACGCCGGCTCTTTCGGATATATCATTTACAGCAGACACAGGGGAATTTATCGCCGTCGTAGGGCCTTCAGGATGCGGAAAATCTACGCTTCTGTCACTGCTCTGCGGATTGGTCAAGCCGGAAAGCGGTTCTATACTTATTGACCAGAAACCATTGGAGGAAGCGGGTGATTTAATCGGCTACATGCTGCAAAAAGATCACCTGTTTGAATGGCGGACGATCTTATCCAACGTTTCCCTTGGACTGGAAATCCAGAAGCGCCTCACCCCCGAAACCCAGAATGAGTTAAAAGAAATGTTAAAAACCTATGGCCTGGAAGAATTTCAGGATATGCGCCCCTCACAGCTTTCCGGCGGTATGCGCCAGAGGGCTGCACTTATCCGCACACTGGCATTAAAACCGGATATTCTTCTGCTGGACGAACCATTCTCCGCACTCGATTACCAGACAAGACTGGCGGTCTGCGATGATATCAGCACCATTATACGAAAAACAAAAAAAACCGCGGTACTTGTTACCCACGATTTATCAGAAGCCATCAGTGTGGCGGATCAGATCATTGTCTTATCCCCGCGTCCGGCAAGGGTGAAGGCCATTATCCCTATTTCCTTTCCAAAGAAAAACCAGCTGCAGGGCGAGAGCAAGGAAACGGCACTAAAGGATACTGACCACGCTGCACCAGGCCGCACTGAATCTACGATTTCACCGATGGAGCGCCGCAATACCCCCGAATTTTCTCAATATTTTAATCTTATCTGGAAGGAGTTAAAACATGATGGAGCATAAATTCTTCTCTGTCCTTTCCCTGGCCCAGGAGCATTATCTGGCAAAAGAACTTCTTCACCGCAGGCAGGTAAGAATCGTCCGGGCTATGCTGATGGTTCTTTTTCTGGCGCTTTGGGAGCTGGCAGCTTCTTTTTCCTGGATTGACAGCTTTATTTTCAGCAGTCCATCCATGATTGGAAAATATTTCTATTCCATGCTTGTCGACGGTTCCTTTTTCGTGCATACAGGAATCACCCTGATGGAAACCCTGGTTTCCTTTCTTCTGGTTATCCTGATCAGCCTGGCCTGTGCTCTCCTCCTCTGGTCAAGCCGGGCCATGTCGGAAATCCTTGAACCCTATCTGGTCGTTTTAAACAGTCTGCCCAAGTCTGCCCTTGCCCCGTTATTTTTGGTATGGATGGGCAATAACACCAAAACCATTATCGTCGCCGCCGTTTCCGTGGCCCTTTTTGGCTCCATCCTCACCCTGCACACAGGTTTTTTTCAGACTGATCCGGAAAAAATCAAGCTGATTTACTCCCTGGGCGGGACAAAAAAAGATGTACTGGTCAAAGTCCTCCTGCCCTCTTCCGTTCCGCTGATCATCAGCAGTATGAAGGTCAATATCGGGCTTTGCCTGGTGGGTGTAATTATCGGCGAATTTCTATCCAGCCGGGCAGGATTGGGGTATCTAATTACGTATGGGTCGCAGACGTTTAGTTGAGGAAACATTGTGACAGGATTGCACATCGTCATCTCTCTGTTTTCACTTTTAAATGCAAGCTTTCAAACTTCGTGATTACTTCCCCTTTTTCCGGTTCCTCCAGGCTTGTTTGGCCTCTTTCTTTAGCTGTTTCTTTTTTATTCCCGAAGCCGACATAAAACGCTCATCATTAAACACCCATGTATGAACAATTAGCGTAATAAACAAAAGAAACAGAACAATAACCTGTCCCCATAAGCCAATCCATGAACCTTTTGTCAGGATAAAGCAGCCTATCGTGTCAGCGGCAAAAAGCCATTTTTCCACACTAAACACCTTTGGTAAATCGTAATCTTTTTCATCCATCTTGTCTCCCATAAACATCAGGAAGTCTTTTCCCATAAACAAATCAACCGTTTCCGCCAGTCCCAGACAGGCCACAAAAAAGAACAGCATATCCATGTTTTTCTCTCCTACTTCTGCTCCAGTACAGCATCATCAAAAGGTCTTTTCCTCTTTAAATACATTACGATTCTAAACCTTCATGCGCCCACAAGTAGTCGTGTCACCATAAATCAAAGTCTGCTGGGCGCACTTGGAATACCTGAACTTAGACCGCCTAATCGGCGGTGAACTTTTACAGTAAATCAGCATTTGCAAATAATGATTCAAAAATAATTTGAATTTTAGGAAATTACAGGTTTTTTAGTCCCATCATAGCCTCCAACCCACAGGCTTTGCCTACTAAATTAATGTTATCAGAACATACCTTATTTTACCTTAACTAAGCGTTGGAGGCAAGCAGAAAATCACATAAAATTACCGTTCAAGTGCACTATCTTTCCCGGACAACAGCCTTCATGCGCCCACAAACAGTCGTGCCACCATAAATGAACATCTGCTGGACGTACCTGGAATGCCTGAACTCAGACTGCCTGATCGGTGGTGAATTTTTATCGCTTCACCATCCCCCATCTCTGAAACTTTCTTCTTTATCAGGAAGTTCTTTAAGGATCACCCATTCCCCATGCCCGCCCCTTCCATGAAAATAAAGATAGCCACCCCTGGTCAGTTCTGCAATGCGGTTTCTTACCATATATACAGAACGTTCCATCTCCCCGGCAATCTCTTTTGCCGTAGATGAAGGGTCTTTCTTCATCAATTCCATAATCTTTCTGCGATCCAGATACCTTCCCCGCTTGGTTTCTGGAGAAAACGGATAATCTATCCACAGGGTAAATTCCTTTTTTACTATCTCCTGCAAAAACGGCTTATTCTCCCGGTCGATATCCGGGATAGAAGGCACCCGCAATGGATCAAAACAAAGTTCCAGCTGCCATCCATGTACCCGAATTTCCCGAAGTTCTTCAATCATCTGTGCTGTTGCCGCTTTCTCCACACCTCCGACCTCCAGCCGGGCCTTAATCAGCGCAATTCTCTGTTCCAGATTTTCCCTTTCCCACGCCTTCTGCTTCCATTCCTCCTTTCTTCGATTAAGTTTACGCAGCTTATCCTCCAATTCATCATCCTTTCTTCGGTAATCCCTGTCTGCAATAACACCTTCTAAGAACTTTGTCAAAAGAAAATCCTTTTGTTGGTTTAGCTGTGTTTCTTCCTTCTCGATTTTCTCCCATTCCACTTTTTCCCCTGCAGTTTCCAGGGCTTTTTGCAGAATTTCCACCGCACGATAAATGATATTTTCTTTATCTTTCCTTTCCCTGTAATACATCTTTTTGCACACCTGTTCAAGCAGAGAAATAACGACAGCTTCCTCCAAATGTACATTATCACATCCATCTGAAAATTTTTTCTCCACCTTCCTTAAGTTCTCCCGGCAGCTTTTCTTTTTTCTCCCTTTTTCCAGATAATTGCTGCATTTCCATTCAATCACCCTAAGATTTTCATTGGTATGCCTTTCCAGCATCGAAATATTTCTGTTCTTATCCGGTTCGGACAAATTTTCCTGTTGTTTCGTTAAGGAACAGCAAATCCTCCCCGTGCGGTAATAAGGTTTTCCACAGCTTGCACAAATCAATTTCCCCGATAAATCATAGCGCCCGGTTTTTATTCCTGTACTGTTCTTCCCTGTGACACAGGACTTTCTGGCACGCCCATCCATAGCCTTATTTGCCCTCTCCCATAATTTACTGTCCACAATCCCGGAAACCATGTCCTGATTATAAATCCATTTCTCTTTGGGCAGTTTAATGGTGCGTTTCGTTTCAAAATCATAGTGCCGCCGGTTCATCACCATAACGCCTTTATACAGTGGATTTCGAATAATTCTTCTTATTGCGCTTGCGGTTAGGACATTTCCTGTCTCCTTCACATACCCCTGATGCAATAAGATATTGGCAATCATACGGCTGCCATACCCAGCCGCACAATATTCATAAATTTGCCGAATCACCTTCGCTTCCTCTTCTGCAATCATAAGTGTCCCATCTTCCTTTTTTAAAAATCCAAACACCCGTGAATTTAGCATCGTTTTACCGCCATTTCTCTGCCGGTTTTGGTGTGCGTTATTGATTTTCTTGCTTAATTCCCTGCTGTACTCTTCTGCCAGAATTGCCTTAATTCCGGTTATCAGCGCATCGTCTGCAGAATAAAACTTTCTTTCCAGGTACATAAAAAGACGTTTCCCATAAGTCAGCATCCTGTCCAGAAAAATGTACCAGTCCTTTACATTGCGCATCAGACGATCCTGGCTTTTAATTACAATAATATCAAACTTATTGGTCAGTAAATCTTCAAATAAACGGTTATATTCAACTCTTCCCTTCGTTGACGTTCCGCTCTTTGATTCAACATAACTTCCAGCCAGACACCATCCCTGTTCCCTGATACATGCCTCACTTTCTAATACCTGGTTATGTAATGCATCCACCTGGCTTTCCTCTTCAGTGCTGCATCGGCAGTAAAACACAGCACGTAATATACTCATCTAGGCTTCCTCCTCTAACAAGGACAAAAACCGGAGATGTTCTTCTGGGCTAAGAAATTTTTCCCGCACTAGTAAAGCAGCTATCTGGTATAAAATCTTATTTTCATTGGATTGCCTTTTCATCAGTAAATCATCCTTGATGCGGAAAGCATTTTCCATGAAAAATTTCCTTTTTTCTTACATATATATGAAAAATTCACCCCTGATTTTCCTTCGATCTTATTTTTTGTTCATGATACTTATTTCCACCAACGATATGCAATCCTCCCCGTTTGTAGCCTCAGCTATTCCAGATGACCTTAGTTGTCACCTCCATCGTTATCCTCTGCCTGATTTCGGTTTTGCTGTATCAGCTAATTGCGCTGTTGGAAAAACGGATAAGATAAACCGAGCACACGGAAAATCTGTCGAATAAAGGGGGTGTTGCATCGCTCAACATCCCCTTTTTCCAAACTGTTTCCGCAAATTTTTCAGCGTATTAATTCTAAAACGGCATAGGTCTTTCGTCCTAATTCATCGGATAGCAAAACGGACTGCGCCCGTTTGTCTACCTCTGGCGGAAGCTGGTAAAGGTCAATCACTTCCAGCCCCTTACCCTCATAATATTTCCGCAAATATTCCTTTCCCGCATGAAGGCTGCTCGAAAAGAAGTAGTTCTTGTGCATCTCCTTCCTCACCCGCATTTCCTTGGCAATATAATCAATCCAGCTGACAAAGGTTTTCAAATTATAATCGTTCAGCGAGTAGCCGACAAATAAAAACACATGACCAATTAACAGCGATTTTAAATACGTCTCCATCAGCCGGTGCGTCTCGGAATACTGCAGGTAATCGTCCTCTTTCAGCACCATCTTTTCCGGCTGTCTTATATCGCCATGAAGCTTAAGCAGGTAATGCGAAGAAATACCCGTCAGCAGATCCCTGTCCTCCCGGATTACCCTATAACCGCCAGCCACCTGATCCAGCAGGGTATCAAAATTCGTCGTCACAATATGCTTTGGATGAAGGGAACAAATCAAATAGTCCAGAAGATTGGGCTGGATATCCTCAGGAATCATGGATTTAATCAGAGAATAATAGTCCGCATGTCCCTCACTCTCATCCAGACAATAATAATACTGCGGAATGCGGATATACTCTTCTGTCGCCAGCCGCCCCTCCATCGGATAGCCAATTTTTTCAGCAAACACCTGAACCATCTGCCCCCAGGTTGGAAGCCCTGAATTTTTGGATACTCCCGCACCTACAAAAATCACCAGCCTTTTCCGGTTCAAGGCAGAAGATAAATCTTCAATCATTTCATAAAATGTCATCTCTTCCTCCATCCCCCTGTCACACTAGTGTACTGTCTGTATTATATATAGCCAAATTAACTTGCCTCTATGGGAC
>CAJUDX010000111.1 GCA_910584785.1 uncultured Lachnospiraceae bacterium
TGGTCGGCTCCGTGGGAGTGGTTTCCTCGGGAGTGGTCGGCTCCGTGGGAGTGGTCTCCTCGGGAGTGGTTTCCTCGGGGGTAGTTTCTTCCGGAATAAGGTGATTCGTAATTGTAAATGTATCTTTGCTATAAGTTGTCGTATAGCCTGGAACCTGACTAATTTCAGCTACCGTGTATACAATCTTTTCTCCATCCACAACTGTCGGTAAATCCTTCCAGGAATACTGCCAGCTGTTTCCTTGATTTAATGTCACTGAATCTCCAGATTTTCTGCCATTGGCCATTAGCTGTACAACAATGCTTGCAGGCCGCAATCCCTCTTGGTCGTTGGAATCATCCCAAACTTTTCTTACTGTGCAATCTACCAGTTCCGGGAAAGTATTAATAAACTCAACTTTTGTATCCGTTTCTGTAATCTCACCCTGGCTGTTCCTGCCTTTAACTGTAGTTACACAATCGTCTTTATCTGCTTCTTCCTCCTTAACTGTATACTGCGTTCCCACAGGCACTTTAATGGTAATACTCTCACCATGTTTCAAAGCAAACGATACTGTATCATCTGCTGACAGTTCCAACGCCAATTCTTCCGACGTATTATCTTTATGGGTTAAAGTCGCCTTGAAAGAAATCACACCCATAATGTCTTCTACATCATCCGCATCAGCATCTACCCGATTATATGAATTCCCATTCTTATCTTTCAGCGTCACAGTAAAATTCCAGTTTTTGTCTTCAGCATGATTGTCTTTTGTGCCATTCACTACCTTTTTATCAACTGTTAAAGTACTGTACTGCAGGAAGGTATTGACAAACTCAACTTTTGTCGTTCTGTCAGCCTCCACAAAACCTTTGCTGCCGTTAATACCTTCACTGTTCTCTTCCGGTGTACCGCCATTAACGGTTGTCGTGCATTCGCCATTATTGGCCTCCTGTTCGATTACCGTATACTGCGTGCCCACTGGCAGCCCTTTAATCGTAAGGCTTTCCCTATGCTTCAATGTAAAAGAAATCCGATCATCTGACAGCAATTCCAATACTATTTCTTCTGACTTGCCATCTTTATGGGTAAGTACTCCCTTAAACGTAAGCAATCCCATCATATCCTCTACATCATCTTTACCTGCATTCACTGTATTCAGGGAATTTCCATCTTTATCTTTCAATACTACCGTAAAATGCCATTCATTACTTTCAGCCCCATTATCCTCTGTTCCATTAACCACCTTTTTGCTTATGGTTAAATCGCTTCTCTTTAAGAATGTATTAACAAACTTAATTTCTGCTTCAGTATCTTTTTCAATAGAACCACGGCTTCCATTTATGCCGTCTTCATTTTCCAGCGCTTCTCCGCCGTTAACAGTTGTCGTGCATTCGCCATTATTGGCTTCCCGCTCAATCACGGTATACAGCGTACCTACAGGCAAACCTTCTATGGTAAGGCTTTCTCCGTGCTTTAACACGAACGGAAGCTGGCCATTAGATGGCAATTCCAGAACAAAGGATTCCTTTTCTCCGTTTTTATGCTGTAGTATTGCTTGGAATGCAAGCAATCCCATTTGATCCTCTACGCCATCATCATTTCCATTTACCACATCCAATGGATTGCCGTTCTCATCCGTTAATGTCAGAAGAAAATTCCAGTCAATATCCTCAGCGCCATTATCTGCGGTTCCGTTAACAACTTCCTTGCTGATAACCAGGTTGTTTAAATCTGGCTTGCCATAGGTATTCGTAACCGTTACTTCATGATGCTGGTTCCCAGATGCTTCTTCTGTCTTAATCTTATAGCTGTCGGAATATTCCGGTAAATCCTTCATGTCTTCCTTGATGATATACTCCTTAATATTCCCAGGCAATTCTAGCATCTTGCCTTCCGGCACTTCTACCATAACCGCTTTTCCGTCTTCCTTAACTTCCAGAATACGCCTGCTGATCGTGTCACTGTTTATATCCAGCTTCACTTCAGCAACAACCACGTGATCATATTTTCTGACCACCTGAACCGTAACCGGCTTCCTTGTGCCTCCTGCATTATTATTGTCACCCCTCCACAGCTTTTCAATATCCAGGGTAAAGGTGGGGCGGACGTAATCCAAATAGATTGTCTTGTCACCAGACTTATCGACAATAATGCTGTAGGAAACTGCATATTTCTTGCCATTTTCATCAACAATTACTTCTTCATTTGCATAAGTTGTCTTTATCCCTTCCTTGCTGGTTATCGTCAGTTCCTTTGTCGCCTCATTATATTCTACATCTCTAGCGTCCACAAGTGCGTAATAAAGGCCATAATCAACAAATTCGTACTGACTACCGTTAAAATCATTTATTTTATCTACATAGTTCCTGCCTTCTGCATCTTTGCCATCTGTTGCAATTTCTTTGTCAAGTTTAATTTCATTCCTCAAAATCGGCTCCCGAGCGCCATCCCGTTTTACATCACCGCTTAAGTATTTTGTAAAATACGTATGGACAATCCGGTAGCCTCCAGCTTCACCAAGGATTAATCTGCCATTTACTGCAATTCCACCACCCCTGGCGCTTACGGAGTTGCCTTTGTTATTCACCCTATTATTTGTAATACGTACATCGCAATCGCTCGCCCCAGCTCTTATGTCTGCTTCATTCCCATTGGAATAAATCTCTATGCCTGATTCAAGGCGTTTTTGGTGCAAAACATCATAAGGCACTAATTTCCCTTCACCTTTGCTGGAAGAATACCGCCAATTATATTCACCGCCTCCTAGCATATGGCTATTAATAGAAATCTCAGGACGATAATTGGTCTGATTAATCACAATATCAGACAAATAATTTTTATATACATCCTTGCTTCGATTATCATGAATCACGCCACCCTGTACACGATAAATCTCTACTGTAGCTGTCGGGCAAGCTGCAATTCCCCCACCACCCCACTGTGCAGTGTTATTTGCAATCTCTACATTTTTGATATTCAACGTTGCCTGCTTATCAACATAAATCCCGCCGCCTATCCAATAATCATTTTGCAAACCAGATTTAGAACCTTGCGCACTGTTCGAAGTAATATCTCCAGCATAAATATGTGCTTCACCAATAGACATATTTATGCCGCCGCCCCAGCCGTCAGCATGATTTTGAGTGATTGTTCCTCCATTCATAACAAGGCTTGCGTTCAGGCCTTTATGAAGATTATCGTTTCTGCTTCCCAAAGAAATGCCAGCGCCACTAGAACGAGTTCCGGTAGCTTTATTATAGGAAATAATGCCACCTGTCATCTCCATACCCTGGCCTTCTCTGCCAATCACATACACGCCACCGCCACAGGCGCCCCGTTCTCCGGTTCCGATTGTTCCGTAACTGCCATCTGCCGTATTATTATAAATTTCACCGCCAGACATACGGAAAATTCCTCTATTGTGTACGCCGCCGCCCAAATATGCATGGTTATACTGAATCTTTCCACCAGACATATTTAACGTACCATTATTCGTAACACCTCCACCTTCGAAGAAAATATTGCTGCTCGCCCGTTGAATATTGTTTTGCAAAACAGTGCCTTCTGTAATATTTAGCGTCCCGTTGCTAGAAACCGTAATTAATGCTGCTTTACTTACTGCACCTTCGAGATCATTAGAAGACGAATTTCCATCTGCCTGACCCGCACCATCAATAATGATATCCTGTAAAGTAAGGGTTCCCGTTACATTAATTAAAGTACCATCATAATCTACATAGCGTTTCAGCTGTCCTTGCGGTAATGACCAGGTTACATTTTCACTAACCGTTACTGCACCAGCTATATAAATTGTATCTAAACTTTCATTTTCTTGAAGAATCTCTGCCGCTTTTTTAAAAGTTTTTACTGGAGATTTTACCTCAAAACCAGTATTATTTTCGTCATCACCAGAGATTCCGTTTAAATAAACACCCGGTTGATCGCTCTTGTGTAATATAATATTACCCACCTCATCAACCAAAATTGCAACACAATCTTCTAACGCAAGATCTTTTACTTTAATCTTCTTAGAAACATCTTCTGCTATAGTTTTATCCGTTCCAGTAAATATGATAATATCATTTTTCGCCGCTACGCCTTTTAGGTAATCTAAAGTTTTTGCATCCATAGCAAGGGAAATTGATTCTACACTAAATTCATTTCCCATAGAAATATTCTTACCCTGTCCCAAAGAAACTTCCAGATCAGTATGCGATCCATTTATAGCAAATGTATCGCCATTATGCAGGATTGTTGAACCAATACTGATATCTACGCCAGTGTCTAAAGTAAATTTTCCTCCTGCAATCTCTATATTGCCTTCCGCCTTACTAACAGCGCCATCCAAAATCCTTGAATTTGTTAATTTCAGTTCCCCACCTTCAACAATTTTAAATAACCCTTCACTGCTTGCAGTTTTTAATCCTCCACCAAATAAATCCACTGTAATTGGCTTATTAATCTCAATCACATTCCGATCAAGGGTAGAATATATAGATGGATTGCCTTCTGCGAAAATCAACTGAATTGTATCATTTGCTTTAGCATTGGCTACAGCCTCAGTTAAAGTAATATATTCTGCCTCACCAATTTTCGCCACCTTAGTAGGAGCTTTTCCCGCAACCGCATTATACTTTCCAGTTTGCTTGCTGCTTAAAGTGATGTCTTCTTGTTTAAGAGCTCCTGAACCATCCTTCCAAGAATAATTATATCCTTTATCGGTAAAAAAATCATCTCCCATTTCTGGATCTACCATTTTATTAGCCGCAATAATTTGGACTCCATTGTTGCGGATCTTTTTATTTAAGTTACAATAAATGTCAAATTGTTCTTCTTTACCATTATTGTATACTGCCCCGCTTTCTATTTTAAATGTGCTATATTGAGCACCTCCTATTAATAGCAACCCATTAGCGCTACCATTACCATTATTAGTATTTTTACTTGTGCAAACATTGTTTTTAATCACAACATCTTTAATAGTTACATTTCCACCACCCCAATAAATGCCTCCCGAAGTATATCCGGAATTATTTTGTATTTTTCCACCAGAAAATGTAATAATTGCGTTAGCTTTACTATAAAAACCTCCTGTGGTTCCATCAAACGATTTGGGGCTAGATTTAAAACTATTTCCTGTAATATTACATTCTTCAATATTCAACGTTGACGAATCAATTGTCAATCCGCCTGCCCCATAGATTCTCGACTGAACACTGGTGTTTCCGCTAATCGTTATATTTTTTAAAGAAAGGTTATTTTTAGAAACTAATGTCGTTCCCCCGCCGCTAAACGTGTTCACGCCTTTAATGTATACTCCTCCGCCGGAGTTATCTACTACATTTACCGTTTCCCAAGTACCATTAATTAAACTTCCGGTGCTTGATGTACCTCCATCAAGACTTATCCCACCACCTAATGCTTTCGTGGCCGTGTTTTCAATAATCGTACAATTTTCCACGTTTAATGAAAACTCTGGTTTAACATTTACCGGGCCACCTATTGCGTGAATACCACCTCCAATTTCTGCCTTTCCACCGGTAATCGTACCATTCTTTAACGTCACTGTACCACCCTTTTTATTGGTAATGGTAAATACGCTTCCTTTGCCGCCGCCATTAACGGTATGGCCTTTCATGTCCAAGGTATAGCTCTTTTCTGTAGATACAATATTTTCCGTTACATCTTTCGTTAAGACGATTTCTACACCTTGTTCCCCTTCACCGATAGAGTTAATCGCGTTCTGAAGAGAGTCAAACGACTTGTCGCCAATTACTGCTACTGCTTCAACATCCGATAACATTGCTACTGCATAAATTGAAAAGCTTTCTGCTTCAAATTCAAAGTTGTTTTCTTTTACGTCCTCTGCTGTTGCAACGACTTCTGCCGCCCCATTTTCTGGCAAATGGACTACCGAAACTCCCGTCGCCACTTTCTCTTCTGCCTGATCGGGCTGCTCCGTCTGATCAGAAACCAAGGCTTCCTTCATCCGAATACTTACGGATACCGCCTCTTCAGGTTCTTTCTCTTCTCCCGTTTCCTGAGAAATAAAGGTAATATCGTATGCAAGGAGGCTGGATACGGTTTTCTGCTTTTCTAACGCTGCCTCTGCCTGATCAGTCAATGCTTTCAGCGTCTGCTCATCTTCGATTTTTTCTACCTGCAGCATTACCGCTTCTTTAAATGCACCGCCAGGAACATTCACGGTAAATACAGCATCATCTGTTTCCGCCGTATAAACCGCAGCCTGAATAACCGGAATCTCTTCTTCTAGTTCGATAACAACTTCCAGATCTTCCGATACGATTTCTTCCTGATATACATAAGCATATTTGCTCCAATCCGAATCGCCCTCAAGATCCGCCGTATTTTCTACCGCTACTGCTTCTTCTCCATTTACATATACCGCAATAATCCCAAAACCTTCTTCCGGCTCTACAGCAAAAATCAGGCTGTCGCCTTCTGCTACAGTTTCCTTGCCAACAACTTTCGCCGCATTGCTGGGATTTACTACATAATCAACCTGATATTCCTGGGGAACAATTTCCTCCCCTTTCGTTGCCTCCACAATCTTCTGCACATACTGCAGTTCCACGCAATACGCCCTGGCATTAATGGTTTCCTGGATCGTTACCGTATCATAAACCTTGCCCGGGATCTCCCAGTCATCGCTTAATTCTTCGCCATTACTTTGAGAATTGTCTGCTCCGCCTTGGCCGCTCCCGTCTGCTTTTGACTCACCCTCAGCTTTGGAAGACTCCTCCTTGCTCTCATCCGCAGTTTTGTCGGCGCTTTCTTCAG
>CAJUDX010000112.1 GCA_910584785.1 uncultured Lachnospiraceae bacterium
GCCGGATATGCATGGCTTCCCATTCATCTGTAATTGCACACGGGAATACATTTATCTTGTTTTTCCCTATATTAAATGCATTCGCTTAAATTCAAAGTAAACCCCATCCTCCTCAACGCTCTCACAGACAACATCTGCACACTTCTTTAATTCCTGGCAGGAGTTCCCCATTGCAACGGCAACCCCTGCATATTCCAGCATCTGCTGATCATTCATGCTGTCGCCAAAAGCAATTGTATCTGCCATGGCCTCGCCATAGTATTCACAGACACGCTCCATGGCCTCGCCTTTATCCATGTCCTTTTGTATGATCTCGCCATTATAGCAGTCCGCACCTTCCGCATAGGGATGCACTACATAATGGAACTCCTGTTCCAGATACGGTTTTGTTTTTTCGATATCTTCCAGGCTTGTACAGATAAAGCCCAGCTTATACGCCCCCCTGCGGGGGTATTCCGTATACGGCTTTACCCCCACATCAGAATCCAGTTCCTTCTTCATCCGGATCAGTTCCGAATTAGCCAGAACTGCCGTTGTGCTTGTGAGAATTTCCTGAAGGCTGTCGTCAATATAAATCCCCTCCGGGCTTTCTATGCGGCAATAAATTCCAAATCGATGAAAAACTCCCAGGCACTTTTGGATAGTTTTTTCCGGAAGCACGCTGTCGCGGATCACTTTCCCATCAATTTCAATATGCCTTCCCGCACTGGCAACCACGCCGTCAAATCCTACTTCCAGGACATCCTCGCTTACAATAGGCATATTGCGTCCTGTGCTGAGCAAAACCTTATGCCCGTTTTTTCTCGCTTCACGCACTGCCCTCGCCGCAAGCTCCGTCGGTTTTTCCAACGGAACAGTAAATGTCCCGTCGATATCTAAAAACACAATTTTTTTATCCGCCATTATGATTCCTCCAGTTTAATAAGAGGCTCCATGCAGTGAACCTCGCCGGTTTTCAACCCTTCCACATTTTTATAATTGTCTGTATTTGCAATGATTACCGGAGTCGCCACAGGATAGCCCGCTTCCTGGATTTTCTGAAGATCAAACGTAAGAAGCAGCTGCCCCGGTTTTACCTGATCGCCCTGTGCCACATGAGCCTCATAATATTTTCCGTTAAGCTCCACGGTATTTACGCCCACATGAATCAGCAGTTCCGCCCCATCCTTCGCGGTAATGCCAATGGCATGCTTTGTACCAAATAATGCGGAGATCACGCCCTCACAAGGCGCTACTACTTTCCCCTCGGAGGGAATCACTGCCATCCCCTTTCCTAATACTTCCGCGGCAAAGGTATCATCCGGTACTTGATTCATGGGTATTGCAGTTCCTGTCAGAGGGCTGCAGATTACCTTCTTTTCTGCCGCCAAAAAAACATCCTCAGAGGTATCTGCTGTTTCTTCTGCAGAAACTTCATTGCCCGCCAGTTCTTTATTAAACTTCCTCATATTTGACATCACATAAGTAGAGATAAACCCTGCTGCAATAGCAATAACTGCACCAATCAAGAAGTTCAGCATACTGGCTGCAGGCACACAGACAAATCCCACAATCCCCGCAGTTCCGGGAGCGGTATTCAAAACATTCGTCAAGGTTACATACCCGCCTCCAAGGGCTGCGCCAATCATCGCCCCGTAGAACGGATATTTCAGTTTCAGGTTTACGCCAAACATTGCCGGCTCTGTAATCCCCAGCATAGCGGATACTCCCGAAGTTGCCGCAACACTTTTTAACTTTTTATCCTTTGTCCGAAGCATGGCACAGAGGGTTGCGCCGCCCTGAGCCACATTATTGCAGGATGCAATGGCAAGCAGAAAGGAACCGCCTGCCGCTACCATCTGGATATCTACCGGAAGCAGGCTGTGGTGCATACCCGTCATGGTAAGAGGCGAATATAAAAAGCCCAGAACCATACCACCTACAATTCCCAAGGCGTCATGCATCCACACAAAACTGTTGGTCAGCATATCGCCTGCCGTTCTCATCACCCCGCCCACAATGGTAAACGTAATAAACCCGGTAATCATCACCGTAAGCAACGGGGTAAGAAGATTATCCAAAATCTCCGGGATATATTTATGCAGCTTCTTCTCTACAAAAGAAAGAATATAAGATGCGGCAAGAACCGGGAGAACCGTTCCCTGGTATCCTACTTTTTCAATGGCGATTCCCAAAATATTCCATACCGGAATTGTCCCCTCGGTTACGGCAGTACCGTAAGCATAGGCATTCAACAGATCTCCGGATACCATGATCATACCGATAACCGCCCCCAGATACGGATTGCCCCCAAACATTTTTGTGGCTGAAAATCCAATGAGAATGGGCAGAAAGGCATAAGCCGCACTGGCAAAGGTATTAATCATAGCCGCAATATCAGAGAGCGCCGGATATGCTTCTACCAAAGACTGCCCAGGAACAAACAGCCCGCTGGCCGTCAGCACATTATTTAAGCCCATCATCAAACCGCTGGCAACCAGTGCCGGAATCAGCGGCACAAATACATCCGACAGTGTTTTTACCAGCCGCTGCAGCGGATTCATCTTCTGAATGGCCGCCTGCTTTACTTCGCTTTTCGTCGCCTCGGCGATTCCTCCAGCTTCGATGAAACGCTTATAAACCTCGTTTACCGTACCACTGCCGATAATAATCTGGAACTGGCCTCCATTGGCAAACTGGCCTTTCACCAGATCCACCTTCAGGATCCCATCTACATCTGCCTTGGACTCATCTTTCAACACCAGCCTAAGCCTGGTTGCACAGTGGGCAGCGCTGATAATGTTTTCTTTTCCTCCGACCAGCCGCAAAAGCTCTTCGGCGGATGCCTGGTAGCGTTCTTCCTTTGTCATCTTTTTTCTTCCTCCTCTTCGTTATATGATTTCATAGATAGCCGCTTCATACGGACGCAGCTTCATCTGCTTTAACCAGGTTTCAGCAGCCTGTTCATAATTGGACAACAGCGCCCTGCCTTTCCCGGGATAATCAAAACTTACCGGTTCCTTATCGAAATTGCCTACCACCAGCCATTTTTTCCCTTTCCATTCCCTTACATAAGCAAAAATATGTTCATCCTCCGGACAAAGCAAATCAAACGTCCCATAAACCAGCAGGGATTCTTCTTTTCGGAGCCGGATTAGTTTTTGATAATAATAAAAAATGGAATCCTGATCCATTAATGCCTCTTTTGCATTAATTTCCGTATAATTGGGATTTACCCTGCACCAGGGCTTCCCTTCCGTAAATCCTGCCTGTGAGCCGCTGTCCCACTGCATGGGAGTCCTTGCATTATCCCTGGATTTTATACAGAGGGATTTCATAATTTCTTCTTCCGGATATCCCATTTGTTTTCGCTCCCGATACATATTGACAGACTCCACATCAGAAAAATCCTCAATTCCCGAAAATGGATAATTGGTCATCCCGATTTCTTCCCCCTGGTAAATATAGGGCGTCCCCTTCATTCCATGAAGCACAGTTGCCAGCATCTTTGCGGACTCCACTCGGTACTCTCTATCGTTTCCCCATCTGGAAACGATCCTGGGAAGGTCATGGCTGTTCCAGAAAAGGCTGTTCCACCCTCTCTCCTCCAATGCCTTCTGCCATTTCGCAAAAGCCTGTTTTAACCTCTTTAATTCAAGGGGCTTTAAATCCCACTTCTGTTTTCCCGGAACCTGATCCAGCAGCATCTGTTCAAATTGAAAGATCATATCCAGTTCCCTCCTCTCCGGATCAGAATATAAACTTCCATTCTCAATATCTGCTCCCCAGCATTCCCCCACAGTCATCAGGTTTTTATCCCCAAATGTCTCCCGATTCATTTCCTGGAGATATTCGTGCAGCCTGGGTCCGTTTTCCTTTATCTCCTGATCCGGGACTTTTCCAATGACATCAATCACATCCATCCGGAAACCGCCGACACCCATATCAATCCAGAAATTCATCATTTTCCAGATTTCTTTCCGCATCGCCTCATTCTCCCAGTTCAAATCCGGCTGTTTTTTATGATAGAAATGCAGATAATACTCCCCCGTTTCTTCTGAATATTCCCATGCGCTGCCGCCAAAACAAGACTTTAATCCATTAGGCGGACTGCCCTTTTCCCCTTCTCTCCAGATATAATAATCCCTATACGGGTTGTCCTTCGATTTCTTTGCCTCCATAAACCATGGATGCTCATCAGAAGTATGGTTCACAACAAGATCCATGATAATTTTAATACCACAATTTTCACATTCTTGAATTAAAGCCTTCATTTCCTCCATTGAGCCGTACTCCGGTGATATCCCATAATAATCGGATATGTCATAGCCATTATCCGCATTAGGAGAGGCATAAACGGGACTCAGCCAGACCACATCGGCCCCAAGTTCCTTCAAATACCATAATTTAGAACGAATACCGTTAATATCACCGATTCCGTCGCCATTGCTGTCACAAAAGCTTCGCGGATATATCTGGTATACCACACTGCTTTTCCACCACTTTTCCTTCATCTTTTTTTCACCTCGCTTGTTTTTCTTCGGTGACTTTAGTATACTGGAAAAGAAGCCTTGATTGCTTGCATAATTTTATCCAATAATAACACAATTTTATGATTTAGGAGTTGGTAACTATGTCACGCGCTTACCATGAAGATAAAACCCATGGCACTTCTGTTTTTCCTTTACAGGTATATTCCCACCACGACAAAGACGGATTTTATTTCGTGTCACAGCACTGGCACGAAGAACTGGAATGGGTGTATGCAGAATACGGAATCCTGAATTTAACCATTCACGGAAAACCCTTTATCTTAAACCCAGGCGAATTTTGTTTCATCAATTCCGGAGAACTGCACGAAATTAAATCTGTCGGAGAATCCCTGCACCACGCTGTTGTCTTTAATCCTGGCTTTTTAGACTTTTCATTGTATGATGCGTGCCAGCATAACTTTATCCGGCCCATCACCAGTGGAACGCTGCTGTTCCCAACCTTCTGCTCCGCATTTTCACCAGAGGATCATAAACAAATCCTGTTCCATATGCAGGAAATCATAAAACTTTACCACACACTGCCCGCCTGTGCCCTTTTAAGCATTAAACTTCATATATTGCACATGATTGAATTATTTTTTCAGGCAGATTATTTTTATAAGAATACCTTATCGCTTAAAGGAAAGGATTCCTTAAATAAATTAAAACAAGTGATTGAATATGTTCACTTGAATTACCCGGAATCAATATCTTTACAGACGCTGGCTGAAATATGCTTTATGAGTCCCAATTATTTCTGCCATTACTTTAAACAGGAGATTGGAAAGACGCCCATCAGCTTTATCAATGAATATCGAATAGAAAAAGCCTGTGAAATGCTGTCCGAATCAAAAACGCCGATTTCTGATATCGCCCTTTCTGTCGGATTTGATAATTTCAGCTACTTTATCCGAAAATTCCGGGAATATAAAGGAGTTTCACCAAAAAAATACCGTTCCCTCTGCCTGAAATAGCATGAAATTCAGCTGCGCCGTTTCTGGCTTCCATTTATCGGCGGCTAACAGGACGCCTGCATGCTTGGCAGGCGGGCAACGCTCTTTTTTTCAGTCGGCAGCCATACGAACAGCAAAAAACATCTGCCTTTGCAAGTGCTGAAAAAACCACAAAATTCTATTGATATTTTCCGAAAAACTGCCTATACTAATAAAAAAGCGTGCACCGCTGGCCAGAGTGTGTTTGTAAACCGCTCTACGGCGATGGCAAAAACGGTAACTAAGGAGGCGATCTTATCAACAATTTATTATCCCTGGGCAGTTTATCCCTTTACGCTTTTCTCCGCAGTCCGGCGGCTTTCCAGGCATTGTCCCCATCAGCAAAACCAGAAAGCTTATCCGAAGCCCAGATGCCGGAAAACGCAAAAAAGGCTCAAGGCAGCCGGAAAGTTTCCCCCAAAGGAGATTATGACACCTACGAATGCCAGACCTGCAAAAACCGGAAATACAAGGACGGATCCAATGACCCTTCCGTTTCCTTTAAGACACCCACAAAGCTTAGCCCGGAAACCGCTGCTTTTAAAATCCGCGCCCATGAGGCAGAACACGTATCCCATGCATGGGCCAAGGCAAACGCTTCCGATGATCAGGAAATCATTTCCCAGTCCGTAACCTATCATACCGATATCTGCCCGGAATGCGGCAAAACCTATATGTCCGGCGGAACCACCCATACTGTTTTCCGGACAACGAAAAATTTCGATCAATCGCCGGTGGAGAAGGGGCGGTACTTGGATATTACCGTTTAGCTTAAGGGTTATTTCCATGGGAAATCCACGAAAAGACATTAGGAAATCCATGAAAAAACTCATGGAAAATCAAATGTTTACAGTTAGAGGGAAGTAATTTCAGATTAGGCGGTATAGCCCCGGTTACAAGGGCTGTACCGTCTTTTCGATTTCCTATGCGCCTTGCTGCTTCGGTTGCGTGGCAGAAAGGAGTTTCCCGTCCACCTTTTCCGGATTCAATCTCTGCAATCATGCGGTTAAAATTTGGTCTGTCGAACGTCACACCCGATATATCGGCGTCCGTATCATTCTTTTCTGATGATATTATAAGCGGCGGTTCCCGGACAGTAAATTACCCACTTTTTC
>CAJUDX010000113.1 GCA_910584785.1 uncultured Lachnospiraceae bacterium
GATGAAAACAAGACGCAAAAGTTTATTTAAGCGTGGGCTGTCATTCTTTATTGCAGTGACGATGTGTTTAAGTATGCTGCAGATGCCGGTGTTTGCGGCGGAGGCGCATGAACACAACCAGGATGGCTGGGAATGTGTTTGGATTGAAGGCAGCGAAAAGCTGGACTGCAAACATGAACATGATGAGGAGTGTTATAGGCCTGGGAAGGATGTTCTTAATTGTGAGGACGATCACCATACAGAGGAGTGTTATGGTCCTGGTGAGGATATTTTGATTTGTGAGGACGACAGCGAGGAGCATGAACATAATGCGGACTGCTATGCTCCCGGTGAAGATGTTCTTAAGTGTAAGGAAAATCATCACACGGAGGACTGCTATGTTTCTGGCGAGGATGAATTAAACTGCAGCCATGAGCATGACGAGGACTGCTATATTGTTACGGAAGGCAGGTGGGAGTGTACTGCGCCGGAAATTGAGGAAGCAGAAGAAGCGGATGAGGCTGAGGCAGATGATTTGGTGGTCGAAGGAGAGAAAAATATTACAAAGGAAATCATCCTTGAGGCTGAAACGCCGGCAGCTGAAGTTTCCACGGATAAAACAGATGAGCTACAAGAACAAGAAGATGATTTCAACTATGCTACCAAGGATGAACTGGTAGCTGCCTTCGAGGCTGTAGGTGAGGCATTGGAGGATGGAGACGTTCAGGCGGGCATTGATGCATTGGATGATTACTTCGATGTTTATAACCGCCTGTCTCCTGAGGATCAGGAGGCCAATGCCGATGAGATGGAAGCCGCACTGGCTTACCAGGAGACCTTGCGGGGAAGCTTGGAGGGGATTGAGGATTCGGATGTTGAGACGTTGGCATATGATTGGAGAACTGTTACACTGCGTCCTATAACTGGATTAGGAATTACAACTAAAGTGTCAGTTGGTGATATGGTATGGAGTTATAACGGACATAAAAGCTATACTGTAAGCAAAATAGAAACTAAATATAGAGAAAAAACTCAAATTGTTTTAAAGGTGTACACTAACAATAATAGCAATTTCTATTTTCCAAAAGCTTCCGATTTGTGGAATATACCATTAGGTAAGCAGGTTGATTATGTATTATGGAGTGGAAATAATTCAGGAGAAATGACTGAGAATGGTTCTGGAATGTGTTCTAATGGTGCGGGTGGTGCTAAGGTAGGAGAAGGAGTTTATTATTTTAAAGATGTAAGCTGTATTCATTCCTATAGCCAGACTATAGCTCCTAATTGTATCAATACTGGCCTGAAAACATGTTCTAAATGTGGTGCGACACAAACTGTAGCAGCGTTAGGCCATAGCTTCCCTTCAACTTGGACGGATAACTGCACTTCGCATACAGATTTGACCTGTACTGGTCACAAGCATATCTGCACTCGTTGTAATGGAAGCTTGAGTGGTGGCACAGAGACTGCAGCGCATAGTTATGGCGGATGGGTGACTGTCACTGAGCCAAAACCTGGTGTGCCAGGTTTGCAGAAACGTACCTGTACGGCTTCTGGTTGTGAGCATTATGAGACAAAAACGATTGCGGAATTGCCTGTTGTTACAGAACCAGGAACAACTACTGGTAATTTTACTGTCAAGAAATCCTTTACTGGACTTGCTGAGGGCGTGACGCCTCCTGATGTTACTTTAACCTATGAGGCATGGCGTACTAAGGACGGCAATGAGGTTGGTGCGAAAGAATCTGGTACGATTATCTTGTCTCCAAGTGGAAATAACACAAGTGAAGAAATCATTTACAGTGGAACGATTGCCCCGACGGTTTGGAATATTCTGACTAGCGGTGATGGCGCTTTGTCTGAAAGTGAGCGATCACGTTACAAAAATGTTATTGTTATCACAGAAAGTAACGCTGAAGTAGATGGTTATACTTTAGAATTTGCACCAAAATATCCTGCGGATGGAACGGCAGATGGTAATCATATCACGTTTACTTTGGATGGTGCAACGTTTCAGAAAGATTTGAGTTTAAAAAATACCTATACTGCTCCTACTGTTGAAGGTAAACAGGTAGGAATTCTGTTTTACAAGGTATTTAAGGGTGATTTGAAGGAAATTCCTTTGAATGCTGAAGGAAGACCTGCAGTGAACTATGTGTACCAGATCTCTTATAATCCAAATGCAGGCGGTCCATCATTTGAATCATTCACTGGTTCTATGGAGTGTGTGAAAGTTGACAAAACGCCAAGCGGTAATACCGGAAATGCTGTTTATAAATATACGGCCACGGTTACCCTTCCGCAGGGTGTAGAGAATGCTCAACTAAATGTGACCGAGACAAATAAGGAGATTGCAGGGTATAGGTGGTCATATGAAGACAAATGGCAGGGAAGCGGAACGATTATGTATTCTGTTCATACACCCACAAACCCGATGACATTTGGTGATTTTATAGACATCTATGATAAAATTCCTGACAGCCAAGAACCAAGTATTAACGACCTGGAAATTACCAAGACCGTTGATAAATCTACAGTTACAGTTGGCGAAGAGGTGACATACACGATTGAGGTTAAGAATACGGCTTCTCAGGCAGTTGAGGTAGATGTTGTCGATGAATTGCCCGAAGAAATGTTTACGGAAGCTCCAACAGTATGTGATGGAGGAACATACGATAAGGAGACACATACTGTAACCTGGAACAAGGTAAGTATTCCTGCCGGCGAAACGAAAACGCTGACAGTTACTGTTAAGGCCGTTAAATCAGGAACATTTACAAATACTGCCAAGGTTGTCTTGAATGGTAAGGATAAGTCTGATAGTGTAGAGGTAGAAGTAAAAGAAAAAGACCCCTCCCAGCCATTAGTACCCAAGCTGGAAGTTACCAAGAAAAACGATGGTTTCAAAACAGATCCGCAAACCGGTAATGCTTTTGTTAAGTATACAATAACTGTAACCAATATAAGCGGCTTTTCCATCTATGGTTTGCGAATTACCGATACACTGGATCAGCCAACTGTCACCAAGGTTAATCCAGAGGATGTTGGTGAAGCTAAGATAAAGTGGATTTTTAAGGATTTTAAAGTGAAAACAAGTGACAATGGAAAATGGGGGAATGCTACTCCGAGTGGTAAGGAAGATGACCTTGTCCATGTTTTACAGCCTTTGGCCAGGTATGAGGAGTTTGCGGATGGGCAGACGGTTACGTTAACCTACACGATTGAGATTGAAAATCTGAATGATGATGTTGCAGTGAAGGTGAAACTGGATAATACTGCGGTAGGAGCATCCTGGAGCAAGGCACCAACGCCTGAACAGGTCAGCCGTCTTAGAATGTCCCGTTCAGCGCTTGCAGCTTTTGCGGCTGTCGATGATGAGCCTGATGTAACCGATTCTGCCTCCTCCAGTGCATCCAGCGGAGAAATCAGCGGCAATGGCGGTTCCAGTACAGAAGGCGAGCTTCCGAGAAAGTACAGTGTGATTTATACCTGGGACCTTCCAGAGGGGGCTAAGAATGAACTGCCCACAGAGCCTAAGCATCCATCCGGTGCTGTTGTAAGTGTAGATATTAAATACACAAGTACAACGGAAATTGAAGTAAATGGCAAAACTTATATATTCTCAGGATGGAGTACGGATGATGCAGCAGTTGAGAATCATCAGTTTACCATGCCTGCGAAAAATGTGACTATTTATGGTACCTGGAAGGAGAAAAACGAAGGGAACCCCAATGTTCCTGATAAGCCGGGAACAAATCCTGAAACCCATAAAGTCACCGTTCACTATGTTTACACAGATGGAAGCAAAGCAGCCGACGACGAAGTACGTGATAACCTGACGGAAGGCACAGCGTACAGCATTCCTTCCCCGGGGATTAACGGTTATACGCCTGACCAGATTGCAGTCAATGGCACGATGGGAAAAGAGGATATAGTGCTGACCGTTACCTATACCCGGGACAGCACAGGTAATCCCGGCGGCGGAAGCTCCGGCGGAGGCGGAGGTGGTTCCACGGCTACGAACCAGACGGGCCGTGTCCATGGCACCACACCAAGTCCTGAATCAGAAGTTACCGTTCCCGGTGACGGAGTGCCGTTAGCTGAGATTCCAGAAGGAACCAATATTGCTGACGAGGATGTGCCGCTGGCAGGGATTCCGGCAGTCGATATCCCGGATGCGGATGTACCGTTAGCAGGGATACCTGACCTGATGTATATCCCAAATGATGATGTGCCCCTGGCACGTGTGCCAAAGACCGGCGATAGTTCAGGGCTGTGGCATATGATGGCTTTACTGTCTGCCTTCGGCCTGATGGCAGTGACGATGATAGACAGAAAGAAGCACCAGGAGAAGCAGTAAACTATTATGCGCTCACAAGTAAGATAAATTTTAAACACGATTTAAGCCGGGGTTTGCAGAAATCCCGGCTATCGTTGTATGGAGGAGGAGTTTAGGATGAAGCGATTTCTGGTGCGTTTGGTTTTGTGGGTGCTTTTGCTGACCGGTCTGTTTTTTTCTGCCCGCTCTGTGCTGGATGCCCAAAAGGCAGAAAAAGTTAGTCAGGAAGCTGTGCAGATTGCTAAATTGCCCGCAGGAATATCGGCTTCGGTGCGTTTGATTCCCATGGAAGCTGATGGAGAGGAAGGTCAGGAAGGGGCATGGGAACAGACGGAGAAAAAACAAAAGAGGGCCCAGAAGCATTGCCGGAGGAAGCGTCCTTTCTTGCCGATATTAACCTAAAAGCCCTGCAGGAGGTAAATCAGGATGTGCTGGGCTGGATCAGCGTGCCTGGGACAAAGCTTTCCTATCCGATTGTACAGGGGGAGGACAATAACGAGTATTTGTATCATAACTGGAAAAAGGAACCAAGTATAAGCGGATCGATTTTTATGGAAAGTGCAAACCGCAGTGATTTTTCCGATTTTCATACGATTATATATGGACACCGGATGCGTGACCTTACGATGTTTGGTGTTTTAAAAGAGTATCAAAGCCTGGATTTTTTGCAGGAACATCTGAATATTTACCTTGTGCATGGGGACGGGATTTGCCGATATGCTGTTTTTGCCGCATATGAAGCGGGGATAAGGAGTATGGTTTACCGGCTGGATGTGGAGGAGAATGGATGGGAGGAGGAGTTTCTTCAGTTTTGCAGGGAGAGTTCGGTGATTGATGCGGGTGTCATCCCCGAACCGGGAGCGAAGATTTTAACGCTTTCCACCTGTACCGGACGGGGGCATTCCACGCGATGGGTGGTGCAGGGGTATTTGGCTGAGGTGAAAAAACGGTAGGGAAAAGAGACCGAAAGTCAACAATGCAGCAACAATGCGGCAATCTGAATGTGATTGAAAAAAACCGGATTATATGGTAGGATAGGGATACAAAAGTAAAGGGGAAAGCAGGTGGGAAGGTTGACAGTGACAGAACAGATAGACCAGAAACATCAGGAAGATTTACAGCGGTTAAGGGGTTTTCGCCTGCTCGATGATGATTTTCTTACGAAGTGTTTTGAGGGAGATACGGCAAGTATAGAATTGGTATTGCAGATTGTGCTGGAAGAGCCGGATTTAAAGGTGCTGGATGTTCGTACGCAGGTCTTTGTGGAAAACCTGCTGAATCGTTCGGTGAGGCTGGATATCCTGGCTACCGACCGTACAGGGGCAAAACTGAATGTGGAAGTACAGCGCGCCGATAAAGGAGCCGGGAGAAAAAGAGCAAGGTATAACGCCAGTATGATGGATGCAAATCTTTTGAAGAAAGGCGAGAACTTTGAACAGCTGCCGGAAACGTGGGTAATCTTTATCACGGAAAATGACATAATGGGAAAAGGGCAGCCGCTCTATCCGATTGAACGATGTTTTTTAGACACCGGAGAAAGATTTGAGGATGGTTCGCACATATTGTATGTAAATGGTGCTTACCGCAGCGAATCCGCAATCGGGAAGTTAATGCATGATTTCTCCTGTACAGACGCAGCGGATATGTATTATGGGATATTGGCAGACAGGGTGAGATTTTTTAAGGAGAGTAAGGAGGGAATTGAAATTATGTGCCGGGCAATGGAGGAGATGCGAAATCAGACATTAAAAGAAGGCATGATAAATGTTGCAAAGAAAATGCTGGAAGATGGAACAATAACGCTTGAAAAGATTGCTGAATTTGTTGGTCTTTCGGTGGATGAAGTGAAAAAGCTGAAAGCAGAACAAACCATATAGTAAAGTAAGGCCAGGAATCTGAGTGCAGATTCACGGCCTTGTTTTTTTGATGAATCAATGGAAAAAAGTCAAAGTTTTCCCTCCAGATGAAATGCTCTTTTTAACGCCCTGTATGCTATACTAATTTTATATCAAGGAAAAATAAAACAAAGATGGAGAAATCCGGCGGTCAACGGTGTAAACCAAAGTATACATTAGTTGACAGCCGTTTTTTTCTGTTTATTGGAAAATTTTTCCCACTTTTCTATTGTTTTTTATCTATTTTTGATGATTTTCT
>CAJUDX010000114.1 GCA_910584785.1 uncultured Lachnospiraceae bacterium
AGGGTAGCAGGCTTTCCGGGGGCTTTCTATATTGTACTAATTTTACACGCCCTGTTTCTTCCCTGGATGTTTCCGTTCAGGCGAAGGTGATTAATATGCTGATGGATTTACAGGATAAATATGGGCTGGCTTACCTATTTATCTCCCATGATTTAAGCGTGGTAAAGCACATATCGGATCGGATTGCGGTGATGTATTTAGGTGAAATTGTGGAGATAGCAGACACGGAAAAAATGTTTGAGCATACGATGCATCCTTATTCCATCGCCCTTTTGTCGGCAGTTCCCAGGGTACGGCCAACGGAAAAGGTAGAAAGGATCACGCTGAAAGGTGATGTTCCCAGTCCCATGGATCCGGGAAAAGAGTGCCGCTTCGCCAAAAGATGCTGGATGGCTAAGGCGTGTTGTTTCCAGGAAAAACCAACGCTAACGGAGGTTGAGGAAGGGCACAAAGTTGCCTGCTTTTTTGCAGAGGAATCAAGGAAGCGGGCTAGGAACGCAGAACGAATTTCAATGAACGCGATAACAGGAGGAAAAGTATGATTGATGTCAGCATGGAAAAACGGGTTCACCGCTATACTATCCCGGAAGAAAAAATCAGGCATTTGGATATTGATGACATGGAGCGGATTAAGCGGTTAAAGAAAGCCGGATATGGCGGAAATGTTTCGGACAGCTTATGGCAGCTTGGGGTATGTGATACGGTTTTATCCCAGCGGTTTAAAGCTTTAAGGCAAGGGATGCAGCTGGTGGGAAGGGCATTGCCCATAAAGCTTCATACGGTTGTGATTGACAATTCGCTTACACCAGAGATGAACCGGGAATATATGGATAAAAAATTTGCCCAAGAAGAGCATCCCCAAAAACGGATGATGCGCTGTGTGGCGGAAAGCAAGCCAGGATCCGTGCTGTGTTTTGACTGCGGCGGGGATATCCAGCCAGCGCATTTTGGGGAGATGAGTTGCCAGCTGGCATACTCCCACGGATGCCGGGGAATGCTTATTGCCGGTAACTGCCGTGACACCCAGTATGTGCTTAAAATGCCGGATTTTCCGATTTTTTCCTTTGGGACAGCGCCTAACGCCTTTGGTGGATGGATTGTCACGGATGTTAACGTCCCGATCCTTCTTCCAGGCCATTTAACCCACTATGTGCAGGTATTTCCTGGAGACTTCATCTTTGCGGATAATGACGGGGCACAAGTTATCCCGAAAGAAATTATTGATGAAGTTCTGCTTATGGTCGAGGAAATCAGCGCAAAGGAAAACAAGCAGCGTAAGGCCCTGGCGGATGGTATGCCCATTGATCAGGTATATAGGGAATTCGGCGTTTTATGAATTTAACGGTGGCGGTCATTCTCCCCTTGAAAAAGAGAAGCGGACTGCTGGTATTTCCGGTAATTTAAGGGGGAAATTCCAATGGTTTTCTTAAAAAGCCGGGAAAAATAGAATTCATCGGTAAAACCGGTTTTTGTGGAAATTTCTTTTACCGTAAATTCAGTCTGGGCGAGCAGTTCCTTGGCTTTTTCGATACGGAAATGATTTAGGTATTCCATGGGTGTACAGTCTGTGTATTGCTTAAAAAGCCTGATGAAATGGCTTTTGCTGATGTTGATGGAGGCGATAATATCATCCAAATGGATATTTTCCTGATAATGCTCAGAAAAATACTTGATAACCCAGTTGATTAGATGGATATGGTTTTGGTTTCTTTGGTGGAAAAAGAAATTCTTAGCCGTTTCATAAAGGAGCTGTGACAGAACAAATTGCTCCTGCCATTTGTAAGCCAGGGGTGCAACGGTTTCTAAAGAGTACAGTTCAAGAAACAGGCTCTGGATTTTATGAAGGTTAACGGCTTTGTGAACCGGGGAAAAGGGCAGAGGCGGGTAATCGGTGTGGATATGCCACTGCAGATCCGGATTGTTCATTACGGAAAAATTTTTGGCCGCATCCCAGATCCAATCGACTTCACGGTTTTCTACAAGGATGTAGGAGAATTGGACGAGAAGCAGTTCTATGGAGGGGCATTTTTCTGGCTGAAGGAGGCCGTAGCTGCACTGTGGAGGGAGATAAATCAAATCACCGGCTTTAGCCAGGTATCTCTCTCCATTGATTAGAATATATCCGGCTCCTTTCAGCATAAGGATTAGCTGATGTTCCGGCATTATGCGCATAGCATTCCATCCTTTAAAGCTGCTTCGGCAGCTTACGCAGGTGATTTTCGGGATAATATTATATTTAATAAAGTCAGAAAATGATTTTAGGCAAACCATAGAATAAGTTCCTCGATTTCCTTTATGATGATTAAGTATAGTATAAAGCGTGAAAATTGTCAGCAAAATTTTGAATTTGGCAAATAGTGAGGTGGGATATATGGAAGAATTTGATGTGGTGATTGTGGGAGCCGGTATTATAGGATGTGCGGTTGCCAGGGAATTATCCAGATTTCGGTTAAAAATTGCCGTGGTGGAAAAAAATTTGGATGTTTGTTTTGAAACCAGCGGAAGGAATTCTGCCGTGCTCCATGGCGGCTTTGCCTATGATCGGGGCTCATTGAAAGCTCAGTGCTGCGTGGAAGGAAATCGGGAATTTGAACAGGTTGCAAAAGAACTGGATATCCCATTTAAACGTACAGGAAAGCTTTTGGTGGGAAGTTCCAAAGAAGATTATGGGGCGTTAAAGGAAGTTTTGGAACAAGGGAGGGAAAATGGCAGCGAAGGGCTGCACTTGGTTTCTAAGGAAGAGATGAAAAAGTTGGTTCCCTGGGCCAAGGGGGAAATAGGACTGTTTTCCAAAAACAGCGGGATTATGGATCCGTTCCAATATGTGATTGGACTTGCGGAAAATGCAAAGCAAAATGGAGTGGAATTTTTCTTTGGAAAGAAAGTAAACCGCATCACCAGGGGTGAAAAGGGAGAATTTATCATCTGTGCGGAAGGAAAGCAGCTAAAAAGCCGATGGTTGGTCAATGGGGCGGCTATGGGAGGCGCAGTGATTTCGGAAATGGCGGGAATACCGGGATATCGGACTACTGCAGGAAATGGCGCTTACATAGTGCTGGACAAGCATACCGGGAAATATCTGCCTATGCCAGTGTATCCTGTGCCGAATAACTCCTATATGGGGGTTCATGTTACTCCCACAATCGATGGAAATGTTATTGTAGGGCCCACCGGAAACGAGATAGCGGATGGCGATGATTACGGTGTCGCCGGGGAAACGATTGAATATTTAGCGGAAAGCGCGTCAAAAATTTGGCCCTATATCCGAAAGAGCGATTACATTCGGAATTATTGCGGGAATTGCGCAAAGTGGTATGATTCATCTGGCCTGATCTATGATTTTCGGGTAGAGATCCGAGATTTGCAGGCGCCTAGGCTGATCAATATGGTGAATATGGATTCCCCAGCCCTTACCAGCGCCCTGCCTTTAGCCAGAAGATGCGTAAAGCTTATCCGTGAACGGGAAAGGCTGGAAGCTAATCCTGACTTTAACCCGATAAGGAAGGGGATAATCCGTTTTTCCGAAATGACTGACGGCGATCGCCAGGATAAAATAAAGGAAAATCCGGATTATGGAGAGATTGTCTGCAGATGTGAGCAGGTTTCAAAAGCAGAAATCCTCCAGGCAATCCATAATCCGCTGGGAACATATACCGTAGCGGGAATAAAGCTGAGGACAAGAGCCATGATGGGGCGCTGTCAAGGCGGATACTGCCAGATGAGGCTGGTCAAGCTGCTTTGTGAGGAGTTGGGACTGTCGGAACAGGAAATTATTTATGAACGAAAAGGTTCCTATATGTTTACTGGAAGAGTGAGGTAAGGAGAGTTGAAGGGAAATAAGGAGGTTGTAGTAATCGGCGGCGGCCCGGCTGGCTTGGCGGCAGCAATCGCAATGAGGAAAATGGGGATTCAGGATATCCTTGTGGTAGAGAGGGAAAAAGAAGCAGGCGGAATCCTGCGCCAGTGCATCCATGATGGATTTGGCCTTATCCGTTTTCGGGAAAGCATCAGCGGGCCAGAATATGCCGATCGCTTTTTAAGGGAAGCTAGGGCGCTGGGGATAGAGATCCGTACAAATACAACAGTCGTTGCATTGACCGTGGAGAAATGCCTTACCTTATCTTCGCCTAGGGGCTTGGAATTGCTCCAGGCTAAGGCGGTTGTCTTAGCGATGGGATGCAGGGAGAGAACCAGGGGAGCCCTAGCTATCCCAGGGGAACGGCCAAGCGGTGTGTATACGGCAGGAGTTGCCCAAAATTACATGAATCTCTGTAATCTGATGGTTGGCAGGAAAGCAGTTATTTTAGGTTCGGGAGATATTGGGCTGATTATGGCCCGCCGCCTGGCGTTGGAGGGCGTCTGCGTGGAAGGCGTTTATGAAATCCTTCCCTATGCCAGTGGGCTGAGGCGGAACATTCTGCAGTGTTTGGAGGATTACGGGATTCCGCTGTATTTAAAGCATACCGTGACCAATATCCATGGGAAAGGGCGGCTGACCGGTGTGACGGTGAGCCAGGTAGATGAGCATAGGAATATCGTGCCGGGAACGGAAAAAGAGATAGCGTGCGATACCTTGATCCTGTCTGTAGGTCTGATTCCGGAAAATGAATTGACGAAACAGGCGGGGGCAAAAATGGATCAAGTAACAGGGGCGGCTGTTGTGGATGAATTTTATGAAACCAGCGTTGCGGGGATATTTGCAGCGGGAAATGTCCTTCATGTCCATGACTTGGCGGATCAGGTATCCCTGGAGGCAGAACGCATGGCAAAAGGGGTTTGCCTTTATTTAAACGGAATGGAAAGAAAGGCAAAGGAAAAAAGCAGGGTGGTTTTCGGAGAAGGGATCCGCTACGTTGTTCCGCAGTATGTTTCAGGCACGGAAAATTTCACGTTTTCTTTCCGGGTGGCTAAGCCTGTGGGGGAATGTAAGGTTCTTCTTAAGCAAGGCGGGAAAGAAATTGCTCAATGGAAAAGGAGAGGCTTGTTGCCTGCAGAAATGGAGCAGATAGAGGTAGACTGCAAAACCATTGAACAGGGCAGGGAGATCGAAGTGATGCTGGCTTTGGAAGGGAGATGAAATTTCATGGAAAGAATTCCGCTGAAAGTGGGGGTTGGCAAATATTTTTACGGAAAGGGATGCATTGAAGAACTAACAAAGGAGATTATCCGGTTTGGAGGAAAGCCATTAGTAATCGGCGGGATTTCCAGTACAGAGATTATTTTAAATCGGTGCAGGGACGAATGGAAAACAAGTCATATTCAGGTGCATATAATCAAACATTCAGGCGAGTGTTCGGTTAACTGGGCAGAAAAATACGTGAAAGAAGGTCTTGCAGCAGGCTGTACGGTTGTAGTGGGGATTGGCGGTGGAAAATGCATTGACTTGGCCAAGGCGGCAGCTACCATTGGGAGATGGAATGTGATTACTGTTCCTACCAGTGCGGCCACTTGTGTGGCAACCTCAGCAGTTTGCGTGATGTATGACGATCAAGGGAGAACGGATCATTCGATTGCCATGAACCAGGAGGTGGATGTAGCCATTGTCGATACGGAAATCATAGCGGCGGCTCCAAGGAGGACATTGGCGGCAGGCATTATGGATTCCGTAGCAAAGCTGGTGGAAGTAAAGCATAAACTGCATATTTCCAGTTATAAGGATTGCGGATTAAGGCAATATATCGGCTATATTAATGCAAAAGGAATTTATGACTTCTTGTTAGGTGAGGGCAAGAATGCATATGAAGGAAATTGCACGGATGACCAGTATTCAGATTTGTTTATGACGAATTTACTGCACACTTCGGTGGTCAGCGGCTTTTGCAGCGGCGCTACGCAGATGGCGCTGGCTCATGCATTGTATGACGCATTAAGGAAATGGTTCATAGACGATACCAGAGAGGCTATGCATGGAGAATTAGTGGCAATAGGCGTGCTGCTTCAAATGCGGTTTAATGGCGATCCTTATTGGGAAATCAAAAGGGTGCGGGAATTAATGGAAAGGATGCATATGCCGGTTTATTTGGAGGATGCAGGATTTGTCAGTACGGCAGAAAATAAGAAAGTATTAATTGAGGAGATCGTAAAGATTACCGGATTGGAGAGCCAGAAAGATATGGATTCCCTGATTTGCGCTTTTCATGATATTGTGCGGTAAGTTTATGCACAGCGTAATCATTAGGCTGTTTAGGTAATGGTGAAGAGAAACCCGCTTTATTTCTTGGTGAAATAGGGCGGGTTTTTGGCGTTTGGAAGTTGTTGTTTTCTTAAAATAATTGTTTTTAACAATAAAATCTGATTTCGTCTGTAACAAAAA
>CAJUDX010000115.1 GCA_910584785.1 uncultured Lachnospiraceae bacterium
ATGGTGAGTTCAAAGAGTATTTTCCGAGTAACGCGGTAGAATATTTTGTCTCCTATTACGACTACTACCAACCCGAAGCCTACGTCCCCTCCACCGATACCTATATCGAAAAGGATTCTGCGATTAATGACGAGATTGATAAGCTGCGCCATTCCGCGACGGCGGCGCTTTCGGAGCGGAAGGATGTGATTATCGTGGCTTCAGTATCCTGTATTTACGGTCTGGGAAGTCCGATTGATTACCAGAATATGGTGATTTCCCTGCGCCCCGGCATGGTGAAGGATCGCGACGAGATGATAGAAAAGCTGGTTGACATCCAGTACACAAGAAACGATATGGATTTCCATCGCGGAACTTTCCGGGTGCGCGGCGATGTGGTAGAAATTTTCCCTGCCTATTCAGGCAATGAGGCCTATCGGATTGAGTTTTTCGGTGACGAGGTGGATCGGATTACGCAGATTGATGCTTTAAGCGGCGAGAGTAAGATGCTGCTTAACCATGTGGCGATTTATCCGGCTTCGCACTATGTTGTGCCCAAGGATAAGATGATGGCGGCGACAGAGCACATCCTTGCAGAGATGAAGGAACAGGTAGCAGTTTTTAAGAGTGAGGACAAGCTTTTAGAAGCGCAGAGGATTGCCGAACGGACGAATTTTGATGTGGAAATGATGCGGGAAACCGGGTTTTGTTCCGGGATAGAAAACTATTCCCGCCATTTAACCGGATCGGCTCCGGGGGAACCGCCGTTTACGCTGATGGACTATTTCCCGGACGATTATCTGATTATTATTGATGAATCCCATATCACCCTGCCCCAGGTGCGGGGGATGTTTGCCGGGGATAGGTCAAGAAAGACAACCCTGGTTAATTACGGCTTTCGCCTTCCTTCGGCCCTGGATAACCGTCCATTAAATTTTACCGAGTTTGAGAGTAAGATAGCACAGATGATGTTTGTTTCTGCCACGCCCTCCGTCTATGAAGCCGATCACGAGTTTTTGCGGGCAGAACAGGTTATCCGCCCCACTGGTCTTTTAGATCCGGAGATTTCCGTCCGCCCCGTGGAAGGTCAGATTGACGATTTGGTTTCTGAGGTAAATAAGGAGGTCGAAGGTCATCACAAGGTACTGATTACCACCCTGACCAAGCGGATGGCAGAGGACTTAACCGATTATATGCGTGAGGTGGGAATCCGGGTAAAATACCTTCACTCGGATATCGATACCCTGGAGCGTGCGGAGATTATCCGGGATATGCGAATGGATGTGTTTGATGTATTGGTGGGCATTAATCTTCTGCGTGAAGGTCTGGATATCCCGGAAATTACGCTGGTGGCAATCTTAGATGCCGATAAAGAAGGTTTTCTGCGGTCGGAAACTTCGCTGATCCAGACCGTGGGACGTGCTGCCCGAAATGCAGACGGGCATGTTATCATGTATGCGGATACCATCACCGATTCCATGAAAAAAGCCATCGAAGAAACTGCCCGCCGCCGTGCCATTCAGCAGAAATATAATGAAGAGCATCAGATAACCCCGACCACCATTAAAAAAGCTGTGCGGGAGTTAATTGCCATTTCCAGGGCTGCGGATACGAAGGATAAGGCCTTTACCAAAGACCCGGAATCCATGGATGCGAAAGAATTGGAAAAGCTTTCTAATGAACTTTCCAAGAAGATGCGCCAAGCTGCCGCTGAGTTAAACTTTGAGGAAGCCGCCCGTCTGCGTGACCGGATGCTTGAGATTAAGAAGATGCTTTTGGATATGGAATAGAGATTGACTTTTATCCCTCTTACGCGTACAATGGTACTGCCTGATATAGGGTGATTTAATCCCTGGAGTATGGATAAAAAGGAACGTGCCAGCACACTGGTCAAAAGCATTTCTGCCAGAAGAAAGCAGGTTCCTATTTATTTTAGAAGATTCAGGCAGAAACAGGAGTAAACCGGAAATGAAGTTAAATGAATGTGAGAAAGGCAGCACCTATTTTGTGCACCGGGTACTGGTGGCAGAAGCCATTGGGCGAAGGCTGGAAGCACTGGGCGTCAATGAGGGAACAGAAATTACAGTATTAAATAAAAAGGGCAGCGGGTCGGTTATCGTAAAGGTCAGGGGAACCCGTCTGGCTATGGGAAGAAAAATTGCCGAAGGGATTGAGGCAGAAAAAGAAAGGGCGGCATCCCATCTGGAGTTTGCCGACGGCAGAGGGGGCAGGAGATGATGGAAGAGAACAAACGTCCGATCCGGGTTGGCTTTGTAGGAAATCCTAACTGCGGAAAAACAACACTGTTTAATGCCTTTACCGGAGCAAAGTTAAAGGTGGCTAACTGGCCTGGCGTTACTGTGGAGCGCGTGGAAGGCGAACTGGATTATAAGGGAAGGCAGATTAAGGTGATTGACCTTCCGGGGATTTACAGCCTGAGTTCCTTTACAATTGAAGAAAAAGTGACAAGGAAATGCATCGAGGATGGCGAGGTGGATGTGATTATTAATGTCGTAGACGCTTCGTCGTTAGAGAGAAATCTTTATTTGACTTTACAGCTTTTGGAACTGAAAAAGCCCGTTATTCTGGCGTTAAATATGATGGATATTATTGAAGAGAGGGGAATGGAGATTGACCTTCACCGTCTGCCGGAAATGCTGGGAAACATTCCTGTCGTCCCGGTTTCTGCCAGGAAGCGTACAGGGCTGGATGTGCTGATGCACGCGGTTGTCCATCACTATGAGGAAGAACCACAGGGAATTGTGGTGCATTATCACCGGGAACTGGAAAAGAAGATTGCAAGGGTGGAGTCCATCTTAAGAGAGAATTATGGTGAGATGGAAAACCTCCGCTGGCATGCGGTTAAGCTCTTGGAATATGACGAAGTGGTGGCTGAAGATCATCCCGTGGATGTCCGGGAAATTGCCGATAAAAATTACAGCAAACAGATTATTAATGAAAAATACGACTATATTGAGGAAGTTATCGCGGAATGTCTGTTTAATAAGGAAGAAAAATCTGCCTGGACGGACAGGGTCGATGAAGTTTTATGCCATCCGGTCTGGGGAATCCCTGTGTTTTTAGGGATTATGGCCTTGGTGTTCTTCTTAACCTTTACTGTGGGCGATTTTTTAAAGGGGTATTTTGAGCAGGCCTTGGATGTATTCTCAGGACTTGTCCTGCATCTTCTGGAAACCGTACATACCTCTTCCTGGATGATCTCGCTGATTGTCGATGGAATCATTGCTGGCGTGGGGGGAATCCTTACCTTTCTTCCCAATATCTTCATTCTTTTCCTTGCCCTGGCCTTTTTGGAGGACAGCGGCTATATGTCAAGAGTGGCTTATGTGATGAATGAAACCATGGGGATGGTTGGGCTTTCCGGTCGGGCGTTCTTGCCCATGCTTTTAGGCTTTGGCTGTACCGTTCCGGCGGTGATGGCGACCAGGGCATTGGAAAGTCCAAAGGACAGGAGGAGGACGATCTTAATTACGCCCTTTATGTCCTGTTCTGCCCGCCTGCCGATTTATGTGCTTTTTGCAGGGATGTTTTTCCCGGACAATGCCCTCCTGGTTGCTTACTCTCTGTATTTGGTGGGTATGGTGATGGCGATTCTGATTGCTTTTTTTGCCTATAAGTTCTCCGATTCACCGGAGGATAATGCACTGTTAATCGAACTTCCTGAATATAAGACACCCAACGCCCGTACCGTTGCCATCTATGTGTGGGAAAAGGTTAAGGATTACCTTACCAAGGCGGGAACGACGATTTTTCTGGCATCTATCCTTCTGTGGTTTGTGCTGAATACGGGTTCAGCAGGTTTTGTTTCGGATGTTTCTGACAGTTTTGCCGCCACCTTTGGGCGAATTTTAGCCCCTGTTCTGGCGCCTGCGGGTCTGGGACAATGGCAGATTGCCGTAGCTCTGATCTCCGGCTTATCGGCAAAGGAAGTGGTTGTTTCCAGCTTTTCTGTCCTTTACGGCATAGGAAATATTAATTCGGCCCAGGGCATGGAACTCTTAAGCACCCGCCTGGCTGCTGCAGGTTTTGGTGTGGTAAATGCCTATGCCCTGCTGATTTTTTGCCTGCTGTATACCCCATGTGTAGCTGCTATTGGTACGATAAAGCGAGAAACTGGTTCCTGGCAGTGGACGTTTGGGATGGTTGTTTTTCAACTTTTGGTTGCCTGGATAGGAGCTGTGTTGGTTTACCAGATTGGAGGGCTGCTCGTTTGATTTAATTTTTTACGGCAACAAGAAGCACCGGTTTTTCCGTTTTTGGCGGCAGAAATTCTGTTTTTTGTCCCCGGTGCTTCTCGCTGTATGCCCTGCTTTGCAGCGATAATGTCCTTTACTTTGAAAGTTCGCCGCCGAATAGGCGGCATCAATTCAGGGATTCCAAGTGCGCCCAGCAGACTTTTATTCGTGGTGGTGCACTCACTTGTGGGCGCATGAGGGTTTACTTTGAAAGTTCGCCGCCGAATAGGCGGCATCAATTCAGGGATTCCAAGTGCGCCCAGCAGACTTTTATTCGTGGTGGTGCACTCACTTGTGGGCGCATGAGGGTTTACTTTGAAAGTGCAGCTTGTGATGTCTCCTTATTTAGTACAAATCTTTGCAAACCGTGCCATATCTGGCAGAAAGCAATTCTGAGATATACTTCGTCACAGGAGAAGTTCGCTTCAGATACACTGAAACTCAAGAGAACCCTGATTCAGACACGTTCTAGGGCAGGAGCGTGGGAGACCATCGAAATCTGATCCTTGTCGCGGTGATAGCAATAAATTTGATTAGAAAGACGATCTTCGATGGAAACTTCCGTATCATTTATATCCTTGACTAAAAGCCCCATGTCCTCATAATTATAGTCTTTACAGTCGGCAACTAAAAGAACTTCATGAATACTGGATGGGAGAATAAGGATATCCTGGTTAAGCTGCTGGGCAAAGTTCTGGATTACATGGGGATAGGTCATGCAGGCAGCGCCGTTTACGCCTACCGGATTGGAAAGAACGTAGAGGGTTGGAAAAACCGGTTGTTTTTCAGTGCGCTGCTTATCGGCTTCCTCTAAAAGGGCATCCAGGGTTTCTTTCTGGTAATTTTCTCCAAGGGCTTCCTTGGCAAGCTGTCTGAGCACATCGCTCATGGGCTGAATGACGGGCGGAAGAAGTCTGGGCGTATTTTCCAGCGCTGCCAGGAATAACTCTTTTTCCCGTATTTTCCAAGCCTGCACATGATCTTTGTGAATCAGCGCCGTCACATAGCCCTGTTCCCTTTGCTCCATCAGCAGATAACAAACCAGTGACATATCATGGAAGGGCATGTGCGGAAGATAATCCAGCATTGCCCGGTTGGCCTGGGTATTTACCAGCTTATAGACAATTCGGTCCTTAATTTCCTGATAAGAAGCCAAAACCCTGGAATCCAGGTATGGCAGCCCAGGATTTTCCAGATAAAGCTGATAAATCATGTTCAAAATTTCCTGAAACGAATGTCCGTTTTCCATTTCCTGAAAAAACGCATGCAAATAAATGGTTGGTGCAACCTGATCGTACTTTCGGCAAACAGAAATCCCATCCCGGATAATCCCATTATTTTTGGGAATTGCACGCAAAGTAACTAGATAATCTTCTCCAAGCCGTTCTTCCAGGCCTTCTTTCACTAATTGTAAAAATAATTCGTAATCCATAAATAGACCTCCAGAAATGTAAGATGAGTAAAAAAGATTAAGTTGTTTTATTGTCCTGATAATCAGTAACTTATCCATGTGTGCTCGAAGCATCACATAAAAAAGTACAGTTATGCATAAAAACAAAACAATAAAACAGAAAACAAAAATACTGCATAAAATTTGGAACGTTTACGCTGGCAGAAAACCAACGATATGCCTGAGAATTAAGTATCAGACAACAGGCATGAGATATGGCAATACCTTATGATACAAAGGCGGTCCTACTTATGGACACTTTCAGCGAGATCTCGCTGTTAAAGAAATTGTTAGAATAATTATAGATGAAATTGGAAAAAATTTCAAGGGAAAAAGTGAATAAAAAGTCGAAAATAATGCTAATTCTTTATTTTTGTAACTATTCACCAAAAAATATTAAAAAAAATCAAAATTTCCTACTACACAAAATAGGATTTATCGTGTATAATGAAAATGTTGCAGTAAAAAATGGTGGTTGCCTTAACGCATCCGTCAAAGAATCAGGAGACGTAGCGAAGCGGCCGTAACGCGGCGCACTCGAAATGCGTTTATCGGTTCATCCCGGTACGAGGGTTCGAATCCCTCCGTCTCCGTT
>CAJUDX010000116.1 GCA_910584785.1 uncultured Lachnospiraceae bacterium
CTAAGTTCAGGTATTCCAAGTGCGCCCGGCAGATTTTTATTTATGGTGGTACGACCACTTGTGGGCGCATGAAGGTTTACTGTAAAAGTTCACCGCCGATTAGGCGGTCTAAGTTCAGGTATTCCAAGTGCGCCCGGCAGATTTTTATTTATGGTGGTACGACCACTTGTGGGCGCATGAAGGTTGATAGGTTTTTGATGTGATGAATTGAAATTATGATGTTAAGGAAGTGATTATAATGCTGAAATGGAAAAATTTATGGAAAAAAACAGCGACTCTTTTTCTTATTGCCTGTCTGTCAGCGTTTCCGGTAAACGCATGGGCATCTGTCCGCACGCCAATTGCCACAGGGACAACGACGTATGGAAACGAGAAAGCAACCATTGATGCTTCCAATACAGATCAGGGCTATATTATGATCAAATACAAGGGAAGCAATGGTAAAATTAAGATACAGATTACCAAATCCGTCACGTATACATATAATTTGAATGCGCGGGACGCCTATGAGGTATTTCCTTTAACGGAAGGGAATGGAAGCTATTCTGTAAAAGTATTTGAAAATATCAGCGGAAATCAGTATGCTCAGGTGTGCAGCCAAACGATCAATGTAAACCTGGCAAATGAGTATACTCCGTTTTTGTACCCCAACCAGTATGTTAATTTTAACCAAAACAGCAATGCCGTGGCAGTAAGTAATCAGGTGGTGGCAGGGGCTACCGATGCGATGGGCGTCGTAACCAGTGTATATAACTATGTTGTAGATAACCTGACCTACGATACCGTAAAAGCAGCGACTGTGCAGAGCGGCTATCTGCCCAATGTAGATTCCACGTTAGCGACCAGGAATGGGATTTGCTTTGATTATGCTTCTCTGATGACTGCTATGCTCCGTGCTCAGGATATTCCAACGAAACTGGTCATCGGCTATACGGGCCAGCTCTATCATGCCTGGATCAGCGTGTATCTTCCCAGTCAGGGCTGGATTGACAATATTATTTATTTTGACGGTCAGAACTGGAGTCTGATGGACCCAACCTTTGCTTCCAGCGGCGGACGTTCACACGGCGGCGGTGACGCCAGCTACAAGGCAAAGTATGCATATTAAACCATCATGCGCCCACAAGTGAGTGCACCACCATGAATAAAGTAAAGCTGGGCGCACTTGGAATACCTGAATTGATGCCGCCTAATCGGCGGCGGACGTTCAAAGTAATGCGGGTGTCTGAAAATTTTTTAAAGATTTAAGGAGAATAATTCCTGTGGAAAAACAATTTGAAGAGCAACTAGAAAAGGAAACGCAAGAGAAGCAAGACGGGCAGAAGGGGAAAAAGCAGGCGCCTAACCGCTACAATTTTCAGGAGTTGTCTGCGTTCTGCCTGCAGATTTCCCTGCTTTTGGAAGCTGCCGTCCCGCTGGATGAAGGCTTAAGTATTATGGCTGAGGATGCAGGTACGCCGTGGGAGAAGGAGATGCTGCTTTCTATGGCGGAGGGCGTGGAGTTAGGCGATCCGTTTTTTAAGGTGCTGGAAGAATCCCAGGCGTTTCCGCCATATGTGATTAAGATGGCAAAGCTGGGACAGAGCACAGGTACATTGGATCAGATGATGCAGTCTCTTTCGGAATATTATGAAAAAGAATTTTTCTTAATGCGGAACATTAAAAATGCGCTGACGTATCCGATTATTATGGTGTTTATGCTGCTGGCGGTGCTGTTTGTGCTGTTTGTTAAGGTGATGCCGATATTTGAGGATGTGTATGTACAGCTGGGAGCAGAACTTTCTCCGGTGGCGCAGTCGGCAATTCGCTTTGGCGGCGTATTCAGCGGCGTGGCGCTGACCGCAGGTATTTTCCTTCTGCTGTTTTGTGTCGGATTATGGGCGTTTACCCGGATGGGGCATAAGTTTACCCTGGTAGAAAACCTGATTGGTGCAGTAAAGCGAAAAAGCCGTATTGCCCTGGCGGTGGCTAACCGGAGGTTTACCTCGGTACTGGCCCTTACCCTGCACAGCGGTCTGGAGCTGGAAAAAGGTCTTGAACTGGCGGCAGAGCTGGCAGAAAATGAGGCGGTCGGCGAGAGGATTGAGACCTGCAGGTCGATGCTTGAGGAAGGTCAGAGTTATTATGATGCGATGAAGGCAACCGGTCTGTTTTCTGGCTTTCATGTACAGATGATTAAGACAGGAAACCGCAGCGGACATCTGGATCGGGTAATGGAAGATATTTCCAAGGATTATGAGCAGGAAGCCGATAATGCGATTGATAATGTGATAGCACGTTTTGAGCCGACGATGGTAGCTGTACTGGCAGTTGCTGTGGGACTGGTTCTGCTTTCTGTAATGCTTCCGCTGGTTGGCGTGCTTTCGACGATTGGCTGATCATAAGTAAAGGAACAGGAAGAACATGAAAAGAAAACAACAGGAAAAGATGGACCGGGCGGTATTTAAGTTTCTGACCTCTGTCCTGATTTTTGTTCTGGTTATCGGGGGCTTTGTCCGCGGCTCGGTGTCATTTTCCGGGAAGGCGCGTTCGGAGGGCGATGTGACCCTGAAAAATGCCATTGCCAGGGCGACTGTCCAGTGCTATGCTATCGAGGGCCGCTATCCGCCAAGTGTGGAATATCTGGAGGAGCATTACGGCATCCAGATAGACCGTTCACGTTATTATGTATTTTATGAAGGCTTTGCCTCAAATATTATGCCGGATATTACAGTAATTCCGGCAGAGGGACAGGAGGGGCAGGCAGATGAAT
The DNA here is from genome assembly GCA_910584785.1 of uncultured Lachnospiraceae bacterium. GTDB lineage: Bacteria > Bacillota > Clostridia > Lachnospirales > Lachnospiraceae > Caccovicinus. The sequence continues at coordinate 2,753 of CAJUDX010000116.1, forward strand.
GAAACGGTGACAAAACGAAATACCGGAAACCATGGACAGGCCTTTAATGTGCTGTTTACCATGCTTTTATTTCTGGTGTTTGTGCTTTGTGCCCTGTTTACCGTGCTGATCGGCGGACGGGTCTATGAAAATATTAATGCCCGCTCCCAGGATAATTTTACCGGGAGCGTGGCCCTGCAGTATGTGGCAAATAAGGTGCGCCAGGGCGATATCGAGGGGGCTGTCCGGGTGAGGACTGTGGAAGGTACCCCTGTGCTGGAGCTGGAAAGCCGCCTGGAGGGCGGTAATTATGTCACATGGATTTATTATTACGACGGAAGTATCTGCGAGCTGTTTACCGACCCTTCCTATGGACTGGGACTGGCTGACGGCTTAAGGATTTTGGAATGTGATATGTTTACGGTCAGCCAAAGCGAGGATGGACGGCTGATCCATATGCAGACAGACGGCGAAGGAGGGGGAAGCCTTACGCTGGCCCTGCGCAGTGAAGCTTCTTCCTTACATCCGACGGATGAAGAGCAGATGGGAGGCGTGGAAGATGAATAGCAGGAAGCGATCGGGTTCCGGTATTTTTCTGATGGAAATGATTATGGTCTGCGGTTTTTTCCTTCTCTGTGCCGCAGTCTGTATCCGTGTGTTTGTCCGTTCCGATGCCATGAGCCGTCTGGCAAGGGAAAAAAATCAGGCTGTGCTGGCAGCAGAAAGTTTGGCAGAAACCTGGAAGGTTAAAGGGATGACAGGGCTGGGCGAAGGAAGGCCTGAGAAATTGACATCTGCAGGAGGAGAAACGCATGATGTCCTGTTTTTTGACCAGGACTGGAAGGTGCTGGACGAAACAGGATCAGGGGAAAAGAACTTGGCGGAAGAAGCTTTCTTTATTGCAGAGCTGACGCTGGGGAAGGACGTTTCTTTCGACGGGATGGAATACTTAAATCTGGTGTTTAGGCGGGGAGGGGCCCATCCGTATTGTCAGGAAAAGGATAAGGATGGTCAGCTTTTAACCCTGTATTCTCTGCAGGTTAAACAATGGATAAGGCAGGGAGGCGACAGCGATGGCAAAGAGTGAGAGTAAAAATGGGGCGAACATAGGAAGCGCGTCATTAATTTTAATTTTTATTGTCCTCTGTTTGGGCACTTTTGGCCTGTTATCCTTATCCAGTGCAAAAAATGACCTGGATTTGGCGGAGAGAAACGGAAGATCGGTTTCCGGCTTTTACCGGGCTGACGCAGAGGGAGAGACTTTTCTGGCGAAGGTGCAGACGGCCCTTGATGATGGACTTGCAAAAAATAAGGAAAATCCTGAACCCTATCTTCAGGAAGTACTGGGAAGTGCGTGGCTTTCTGACGAGCAGTGTGCAGCTTTGGATATTGCCATGGAAGAAGGGCAGGCACTTTCGGTTCGCCTGCATTTATCCTGGGAAAACGGGCAGGGAAAACTTTCCATTCTTCAGTGGAAGGTGTATAATCAGATAGAATATGAAATTGATCAGGATATGCCTGTATGGGATGGTAGTTAAGGAGGATGGAAAGCCATGGATGTAATGGGATTTTTTAAGCAAGCAGTGGAAAAGGAAGCTTCAGATATTTTTCTGATTCCCGGTATGCCTTTTTCTTATAAAATCGGAGGAAGAATTACTTACCAGGGGGAGGAAAAGATTTTCCCGGAAGAGATGGATAAGATGATTGCCCAGATTTATCAGATTGCGGGAAATCGGGATATGACCAATGTTTTAGCGGGCGGAGATGATGATTTTTCTTTTGCGGTCAGTGGTCTGTCGAGATTTAGGGCAAGCGTAATGCGGCAGAGAGGTTCTTTAGCTGCGATTATTCGAATTGTGCGATTTGAACTGCCGGATTTCCAGTCCTTAAATATTCCCCGGAACGTTATCGACATTGCTAAAATGACCAAAGGACTGGTGCTGGTAACCGGGCCTGCGGGAAGCGGAAAAAGTACCACCCTTGCCAGCATTATTAATGAAATCAATAATACCAGGAACGCCCATGTGATTACCCTGGAAGATCCGATAGAATACCTTCATCGCCATAAATTAAGCGTAGTTACTCAGCGCGAGGTGGGAACTGATACCACGAGTTATATGAGCGGCCTTAGGGCGGCGCTAAGGCAGGCGCCGGATGTCATTCTTCTTGGAGAGATGCGGGATTTTGAAACCATCCGCACAGCGATGACGGCGGCAGAAACCGGACATCTGGTGATTTCCACCCTGCATACAATTGGGGCGGCAAATACGATTGACCGTATTATTGATAATTTCCCGCCAAACCAGCAGGATCAGATAAGGATTCAGCTTTCCATGGTATTGCAGGCTGTGGTTTCCCAGCAGCTGATTCCTCGCATAGATAAACTGGGTGAGGTTCCAGCGCTGGAAATTATGTTTTTAAATAATGCCATCCGCAATATGATTCGTGAATCTAAGATTCATCAGATTGACGGTGTTATTTCCACATCTGTGGATGAAGGCATGGTGACGATGGATAACAGTCTTATCCGGCTGTTTAAGGAAAAGAAAATTTCCAGGGAACATGCAGTGATGTATAGCAGTAATAGTGAATTAATGGAGAAGAAACTAAACCGGCTGTAGAGGGAATGAGGATGGATGTATTTGCATTATATAGGAAATGGAGAGAAGAAACGGATTATGGGGAGGCTTTGGAGGATGATCAATCTGAGGTAAATGACAGAAAAGCCTTTATGCGTTATGCTAAACTGCGGCAGCTGGACGAAGAGGATTTTGAAGAACTGGAAATGCAGTATGATGAGTACTTGATAGAACAGGAAATGGAATAGGTTTCTGGATGATATTTGGTGAAACTTTGTGGGGTATTTGTTTATCGGAAAGGTGGATTTATCTTCTTATCATTTTTGTGAAATTAAGTTTATGGTGATATAATATAACCTATATAGGAACTTATCATGGAAAACAGCTTCGAGCCGTTTTTGAAGAAAGCGGTGGTACGGTATGGGCTGAAGTTGACGAATTTCTCAAAGACAGTATTCCGCCTTATGTGGGAGATGGTTTATTTGAAAATGAGTATTATAGTTTTCAATTTATGGGAACCTCTTCCCTTATTTTCACAGATAAAATGTTTAATGAAACCGTTTATTTTGTTAAGCAGTAACGATTATGCCATGCCGGGGAATGCAAATGCGTTCCTCGGTATTATCTTTGTCTTTTCTTTTATGAATTTTTGTGCTATGATAAGAGGGATTTAGAAAACGAAGAGAAAATGTTAGGATTAATTACTTGATATGGTGAGTTAGTTGACACTGGTCGGCTTTCATCCGATACACAAAAAAGAATGGGAAACCCTGATAAATCAAGGTTTCCCAATGTTTCAACAAAAGCTGCTGACGGGAATCGGACC
>CAJUDX010000117.1 GCA_910584785.1 uncultured Lachnospiraceae bacterium
AAAAATTTTCCAATAAACAGAAAAAAACGGCTGTCAACTAATGTATACTTTGGTTGATCCATTATTTTTTATGAAAAGTGGGAGAAACTTCAAGAAATAAAGACAAAAAACTCGAAAAATGATAAAAAAACTTAGAAAAGTGGGAAATATGTTAAAAAAAACAAAAAAATCCGACTGTCAACTAAAGTATACTTTAGTTTACACTGCTGACAGCCGCATTTCTTCATCATTATTTTATTTTTCCTTGATATAAAATTAGTATAGCATACAGGGCGTTAAAAAAAGCATTTCATCTGGGGGAAAACTTCAACTTTTTTCCATAAATCATCCTATGCACTTCCAGTTTTCGTTTCAATTTTCTTTCAATTTTCTTTTTAGAAAAATCATTCCTATTTTTCCTGTTTTGTGTTATCCTACTATCAGACAAAACATTTCCGCCGCTTTTGACTTTATAACTTAAAAACGCGGAACTTTCTTGATAAGTTAAAATTATTAATCCATCAAAACAGGAGGTTTTATCCATATGAAAAAAGTACTTTTACTTGGGGGATCGCTTTTCCAGGTTCCCTCCATAGAAACAGCAAAAAAGATGGGTTATCACACCATCGTCTGTGACTACCTTCCGGACAACCCCGGACAGTACGTTGCTGATGAATTTTACAGTGTAAGCACCACCGATAAGGAGGCTGTACTTGACTTAGCCCGCCACCTTTCCATTGACGGCATTGTCTGCTATGCCTCTGACCCGGCGGCGCCCACGGCTGCCTATGTCGCTGAACAGATGGGCTTTCCCACCAGCCCCTATGCGTCCGTGGAGCTTCTCTCCAACAAGGACAGATTCCGTGACTTCCTTGCCAAAAACAATTTTCATGTACCGAAAGCGAAGGGCTGGGCTTATGAGGAGTTTGATCAGATGATGGAAGAAATCAGTACCTTTACCTTTCCGGTTATGGTAAAGCCCGTGGATTCCTCCGGCAGCAAGGGGGTAAAAAAGATTGACGATCCCGGACAGCTAAAAGCTGCGGTGGATGCTGCCATGGCATATTCCCGCTGCAAACGCTTTATTATTGAAGAATATGTGGAAAAATATGGTTATCAGATTGCCGGGGATGGATTTTCGGTGGACGGCAAGCTGGCGTTCCGCTGCTTTGCCAATGAACATTTTGATTCCAGCGGGATTAATCCTTATGTTCCCATTGGGGAAAGCTGGCCCTACAACATGCCTAAAAGAGTTCACGATAAGCTTCACGACGAAATCCAGCGCCTTCTCACCCTTCTGGATATGAAAACACAGGCCTATAATTTTGACGCACGCATCGACGATAAAGAAAATGTCTATCTGATGGAAGTCGGGCCGAGAAACGGCGGGAACTTAATTGCCCAGGTAACAAATTATGCCACGGGGGTTGATATGGTCGCCTACACTATAAAAGCTGCCATGGGTGAGGACTGCAGTGACCTGCACATGGTTGAGCCAAAGGGTTTCTGGTCAAATTACATGATTCACAGTCTTAAAGCCGGAAAATTAAAAGAAGTCTGGATCGATGAAGATTTCCGAAAAAAGAACCTGGTGGAATTTCAGATGCAGGCAAAGCCCGGCGACGAAATCCAGGCATTTACCGGCTCAAACCAAACCCTGGGGACGATGATATTAACCTTTGACTCAGAAGAAGAAATGCTGGAAAAGATGGATCATATGGAAAACTGGGTGAGGGTTATTACCGAATAATATGCTGGCAGATATTCAGAATAATAGCTTTGTTTTTATCCTCTGTTTTAACTATATACAGCATATACAGCAAAACGCCCCGCCACTTCTAAAGTGGCGGGACAAATTACGTTTATGTTAATGATTGCAGATTCCCCATCCCTACTGAATCGCGAAGTCCACGCTGATGCTTGCTTCCACGTCGATCTCTCCTGCCATCACAGACATAGCCATATCGGCTGCTGCCTCTCTTTTCATGCTCTGCGCGGCATTGACATTGACATATCTTGTGCTCTGGTCGCTGCCGTATTCGGTAATGTGGATCGGACGCCCCAACGTGCATCCGCTCGCGTCCGCTAATGCCTGTGCCTTCTCCTGTGCCTGGTTTACCGCCATCTTTAAGGCTTCCTGGTAACTCTTATCATAATCACTTGCCAAAAATGCCAGCGACTGCACCTGGTTCACCCCGGATTCCACGGACTCTTCCAGCACCTCGCCCACCTGTGCCAGGGAAATATCGGAAACCGTCACCTGGGTTGTGGCCTCATAGCCGACAATCTCCCCGTTTCTGTCCCAGTCATACCGCGGGGAAATATCGTAACCGGAAGTCTGAATCGACTTCTCCTCTATCCCCAATGCCTTAAGCGCTGCCAGAAGCTGATTTACTTTTTCGGTATTCGCCTTCTGGCAGGCTGCGGCATCCTTTTCCTGCGTAGACACAGCATAGACAATTTCTGCCATATCCGGCACGGTCTTTACCGTTTCCCGTCCGCTGACGGTAATCGTCTGTGACTCTGTTTTCTCTGGTCTTGCCGACATATTTTCCGGCACCTGCTCCATATTTGATGCCGGACCTGCACCGGAAGTCTGCACCACGGCATTCCCCTTCCCGCAGGCGGTTAATAATAACGCGCATACTGCGCCGAATGTACAAATTTTCCTTCTCATTACAATTCCTCCCTTTTTCTCTCCTGTACTGCTTGTCGTTCAGTTTTCATCCTTGATTACATTCAGTATACAGGAAACGAAAGGAAAATGTATTTCTTTTCTCTTACGGTTTGCTATCAATTTCCCGTAATCTTTTTTACAAATTATTTTCTTTTATCCCGGACAATCAATAATTCCAGCGCCTTCACCGCTGTTTTAATCGCTGATTCGGTATCATGCACCTGAACATCCGGCAGGCCCAGTTCCCGGCGGGTTTGATTAGCGATAACTAACATTACCGATCCGCAGCGTACCCGCCGCACCCCAGCCACAATAAACAGTGCCGCCGATTCCATCTCTGATGCCAGCGCCCCACACGCGATCCAGGACTTCCAGCGGCTGTTTAATTCATCGGCAACCGGCATGGAATCGGGAGAATGCTGACCATAAAAATTATCTTTACACTGCACAACGCCCAGATGATAGGTCTGCCCCAATGCTTCCGCACTCTCCTTCAATGCCGCTGTAACCGCAAAATCCGCCACTGCCGGGTACTCTATCGGCGCATATTCCTTACTCGTCCCTTCAAAGCGAATCGCCCCGGTTGCAATCACGATATCGCCGCCCACGATCTCCTTCTGCATTCCCCCGGAAGTCCCTACCCGGATAAAGGTATCCGCGCCGCAGTGAATCAGCTCTTCCATTCCAATCGACGCCGAAGGCCCGCCGATGCCCGTAGACATTACACTTACCTTTTCCCCGCAAAGCAGCCCCGTATAGGTCGTATATTCCCGGTTCTGCGCCACCTTCACCGGCTGCTCAAAATGCGCCGCAATTCTTTCGCACCGCCCCGGATCGCCGGGAAGAATCACATACCTACCCACTTCGCCGGGCGCAACCCCGATATGATACTCCCGATTCCCCTCTGCATACACTAATCCCATAAGTCCACACTCCTTCCCATCCTTCTTTCCCAGCAGGTTCTTCTTTATCCTACGGCACAAACCACTTCTATTCTTCCTGCCCTGACTGCAACTATTTCCTGCACTGCACATGGCATTTTCGTATAAACCGCTGCCAGTTAATGATGGAACAGCCTTATCCCTGTAAACGCCATCGCCATCCCATACTTATTACAGGTTTCAATCACCTGGTCATCCCTTACCGAACCGCCCGGCTCTGCGATGTACTTTACGCCGCTCTTATATGCCCGCTCGATATTATCCCCAAACGGGAAAAAGGCATCCGATCCAAGCGCCACATCTTCCATCTTATCCAGCCACGCCCTCTTTTCCTCACGGGTAAATACCGCAGGCTTCACTTTAAAAATTTTCTCCCACGCGCCGTCCGCTAAAACATCCATATATTCTTCACCAATAAAGACATCTATCGCATTATCCCGATCGGCCCGCTTAATGCCGTCCACAAACGATAAATTCAGCACCTGCGGCGCCTGGCGTAAAAACCAGTTATCCGCCTTCTGCCCGGCGAGCCTTGTACAGTGTACCCTGGACTGCTGCCCCGCGCCAATCCCAATCGCCTGCCCGCCTTTAACAAAGCAGACGGAATTAGACTGTGTATATTTTAAGGTAATTAAAGAAATCATCAAATCAATCTTTGCCGCCTGGGGAATCTCCTTATTCTCTGTCACCACATGAGAAAGAAGTTCCCCGTTAATCTCCAGTTCATTCCTTCCCTGCTCAAAAACAATGCCAAACACCTTTTTGCGCTCAATCGGTTCAGGCTCATACGCCGGGTCAATCTCAATCACGTTATAATTCCCGTTCTTCTTCGCCTTTAAGATCTCCAATGCTTCCGGCGCATATCCAGGAGCAATCACGCCGTCGGAAACTTCCCGCTTGATAATCTTTGCCGTATCCACGTCACACACATCCGAAAGGGCAATGAAATCCCCAAACGAGGACATCCGATCCGCCCCCCTTGCCCGTGCATAGGCACATGCCAATGGCGATAAATCACCCATATCATCCACCCAGTAGATCTTTTTCAGCACATCATCTAACGGCAGCCCCACGGCAGCTCCCGCAGGCGACACATGCTTAAAGGAAGTCGCTGCCGGAAGCCCGGTCGCTGCTTTTAACTCCCGCACCAGCTGCCAGCCATTAAACGCATCCAGAAAATTAATATAACCCGGACGCCCGCAAAGCACGGTAATCGGAAGATCCTTCCCCTCATTCATAAAAATTCTCGACGGCTTTTGGTTCGGGTTGCATCCATATTTTAACGCTAACTCATTCATCTTGTTCCTCCATCATTAAACTTAATGCTTTATTTTATCTGCTGCTTATCTTTATTTAGATTCTTCACTGCTGCCATCTCATCTTCGCTTCTGTCCTCTCATCCGCTACTTATTTTTATTCACAATCCTGGTTTCTTCCTGTCCGCCTGCAATCTCGATAAAGCGGACAAACAGCGAAACCTTATTCTCCTCGTTCAGGCTTTCCCATATTTCCTGCGTAAAGCTGTCAATATTCCCGGAAATCTTCACCCGCTTTGGTTCCCCTTCAAAGCTGGGCAATGGATCTCCATCCTGCATATACGTATGAATAAACCGTCCCTCTCCCGCCAAAGGCGCTTCATAGGCATAGGTATAGCGGCAGCAGCTTTCAGGATTGCCCTCATTACTTTTTAATATCGACATAGCATAATTATACTTTCCGTCCTCGATGTGCATAATCCCGGAAATCCTTGGCGTAAAATTAGGGCTATCCGGCTCAAATTCACGACTGCGAAGGCTGTGCTCAAAGGTCATCTGCTTATCCATTCCCTCGTAGATGGTATCGGTCTGGTCGCCGTTAGTGACAATCGTTTTATTCCCCAGTACGCGAACCGGAGCATAGATAATCAGGCTGGGATCGGTAAGCTTTGACGGGTCAAATGCCTGGGTGCGGATTCCCCGCCCTTCCTCCACAAACACCCGGTTGCGGCTGTTGATGCTTCTCCCCATAATAAAATAAGCTGTTACTGCTTTTTTCCCATCTGCGGACTTTCCCATCACGATTCCCCGTCCCGGATAGCTGTTCTGTCTTAGTTCCTCGGTCAACAAACGTATTTGCATAAAAATCCTCCTCTTCTTTTGCCACATACAATCAATTTACAGCGAGTCTGCTTCTTGCTGGGCGCACTTGGAATACCTGAACTTAGACCGCCTAATCGGCGGTGATCTTTTAAAGTAAACCTCCATGCGCCCACAAGTGGTCGTACCACCATAAATAAAAATCTGCTGGGCGCACTTG
>CAJUDX010000118.1 GCA_910584785.1 uncultured Lachnospiraceae bacterium
GGTTCCCATGTATCTGAAACGAAAAATATATGACCAGCTGATGGAATGGAAGGACGACAAAAGCCATAGCACCTTGGAGGTAAACGGTGCTAGGCAGACAGGGAAGACTTACATCATCAATAAATTTGCAGATGAAAATTTCAAACATAAGATCTATGTGAATCTGTTTGATCTTTCGGGAAAGCAGTTTATAGAGTGTTATCAGAAAGCAACGGAATGGATCCCAGGGAACAGACGGCCGGAGCTTCCGCTTCATGAGGCGATCCGCCTGTATGAACCTTCTTTTCAGGACTGCGCGGATACGGTGATTATCATTGATGAGATTCAGGAATCTTCAGAGATTTATAACCGGATCAGAGAGTTTACCAGACAGTTTCAGGCACGGTTTATCATCACGGGAAGTTATCTCGGACGGGTGTTGGAACCGGAGTTTCACTATGCCAGCGGGGATATTACAAAGCTGCGGATCTATACGCTTTCCTTTGAGGAATTTCTGGAGGCGCTGGACGGGGAACTTTGTCAGGCATGGAGAAGGCTTCCCTTGCCTGAGGCCAAGGATAGCTGCCTGGAGGTGTATGACCGGCTGAGGATGGCCTATGACCAGTACTGCCAGATCGGCGGCTATCCGAAAGTAGTGGAAGCATATCTGGAAAGGCGGGATATTCTGGCGGCCCGGAAAGAACTGGTGCGGATTATCCAGATTTTTTTGGAAGAATCCATGCGGTATTTTAAGGATATTACGGATATCAGTGTGTTTACCAACATTTTCTTAAGTATCTGCCGTATCTTTTTGCGGGAAAAGAAAGGATTGGAAGAGGGCAGCGTCAGTGAGGAGCTGCAAAAGCTGGTGACTAGGAATTATTCCAGCAATCTGTCAAGAGAAACCTGCAACCGGGCGGTCAGCTGGCTGTACCATTCGGGGATTATCGGGTTTTGCGGTAAAATCATCGAAATGGACTTTCTGGATTTTAAGCCGGGAAGACGGTGCTTCTTTATGGATCCGGGGGTTGCGTCCTACTATTTAAACAGGGTGGCAACTACGGAGGCGGCTGTTAACGGAACGCTGAATGAAAACTATGTGTTCATCAATCTTTTGAAGCGCCAGGATTTCCCGGAAGAGATTACTTTTGAAATGCCGGCATTTGCCACCTATAAGGGCGGAGAGATCGACTATGTGGTGCAGACAGTCCGGGGACACAGAAGATATCTGGTGGAGGTGAAATCAGGGAAAGGAAAGGCGGTCACTGCTCTAAAGGCATTGGAAGCTGGAAAGGCAGATTATCTGCTGTATCTAAAGGGCAACACAAAGGGCGGCAGGGAAGGGAAAATTTTTACGCTGCCGATCTATATGCTGGAACGGTTTGCGTTTTAGAACGAAAAGAAGAATAGGGATACTGTGAAGAAAGGCCGTGGGAGACTGTGGCCTTTTATAATACCGCAATATGTGAAAGATTTTGAAATTCGGGGGAGGTTTTTGGGATTAATAAAAATCGCACGATTTTGTTGATAGTACCGTTCGATATGTGTATAATGATCATAGGCAGAAAGAATTGGAGGTGATTTTGTGTCTATTACAGCAACAGAATTAAAGATGAATTTGGGAAAATATCTTCTTTTGGCAGAAAAAGAAGATATTTATATTACACGGAATGGGAAAATAGTGGCGAAACTTTCTAATCCTTACCGGGACCGTGTGGATGTGGCGAAATCCTTATTTGGGATTATTCCTGATGAAATGACATTAGAGGAAGCCCGAGAAGAAAGGCTAGGGAAAATATGAGGGTTCATCACAGCAAAGGCCTCTACGGATATTTATTATCTAACTCATAAATATTCCCACAGCGATAAGGAAACACGGAAGGTATTGAGTGGGCTGTATATGTTGTTTGATCTGTTAGATACGGCAGGGATTGATTGCCGGAAAGCAATTTCTTCAGAAATGGCTGATTTTGAGGATGCGGTTATGGTGGAAACTGCGCTCCGCTGCGGAATGGACTGTATTATTACCAGGAATGTAATAGACTATGAAAAGTCACAGATTGAGATATATCAGCCGGATGAATTTTTAGAACTTTTTCATTAGAAGAAGATAGAGTGATTAATTCTCTTAAGTAAGATGAAGGAAACGGCACAAGGGAACTGTTGGTTCCAAGGAAAATAAAGGACGTTAAGCGTATTGCAGTTCATTTATGGATTGCGGTGCGTTTTTTTGTGCCCTAAATAGGGCTGCGGAGTTGGCAGAGAGATTTTTATGGGATGTAAAAGTGCCAATCATATTAATCGGTATAACAAAAATCGGAAGATATCGTGCAATTTTCGGATGATGTGTTGACTTTTCGTGGAAACAGGTATATTATAATGCTGTACTGATTATTAGAAAAAACTAATAAACAATAAGTGCAACTAATAATATAAAGAGTTGGTTTTTATGGAATAAAGAAAATATTGGGCAGGGGTAAGGGAGGTGAGATTATATTTTCCAATATTTTCTGTTATTTCTTAAAAATGAAAAATGAAAGGAAGAGTATAAATTTGTGGCGAAAAAGTTAAAATTGTTCGTTCTTACCACATTGTTGGCATCTTTGTTTTGCTGTACAGCTTTTGCTGGAACAAGTATTTAAAAAGGCTCTCTCCGTGGGGGCTTATAATGGTTCAAACACATTTGATTTATATTTTCCTGTCCAGGATACGACAGAGCAGTATGGAAACGGATATGACGGCACATTTAGTTACTATTCTGATACCGGAAAATATGTGTCGTTAATGGCAGGAGGGTACGTTTATTTAAACGCCACGAATCCCAACACCCAATAAAAATAAGGAAAGGCTTAGTTATTGCAAAATAACAGGGGGTATGCTTATGAATGTTAATGTAATTAATCCCTTATCTGCACGAACAAATAATTCCTTCAAGGGAAACACACTCCAAGTTGGAAGAGAAGGGAATTGTTCGGCGGCATTTTCTGCAGCATTTGAAAAAGTTAAAATGGATCGGTATACAGGCGATACTTCCTTTGCTGCAGCCGGGCTATTGCTAAGTGATAATGACTATAATTATCTTTCTTCTAAATGGAATCCGAATAAAATGACGCAGGACGAATATGATGAGTTTTTAGATTACCTTCAAGACAAAGGGATTATTTCTGAGGAAGATAAGGAATGTGCTGGTTATGGCGGACACTTCATCCGCCACACTACTTTAAAAGCGGGATCATACTATTCATGCTATTCGCTGGAACGTCCGTTTCGTGCTTATGCCGATGGAGATGTATTAGCATATGTACGGTATGAAAGCTCCCTTATCTACGAACCCAGCACTCCGGAGAGAGAGTATGAAGTGAATCTGCATAAAAAAATTTTTGCGATTATGGAGGGGATGGTAAGGCAAAGAGGGAAATAGTCAAACTGTGCTGGTAAAGGCGGTGCTTAAATAGCCCATAAGATTCTTTGTGTACTTATGGGCTATTTTATCCTTTTTTCCCTAAATACAGCGCGTAAAATGAAATATGGGCTTATTATAGACGATATATTGACAAACCAAAGAGATAGAGGTATACTAAATATATTATTAATTATTAGAAGAAAATAGTGATAGGCAAAATAAAAGGGCTCATAGGGAATGCTTTTGCCCGAAATTACTATGGGATTCTTGATAAACGATATAAGGGGGATTGGGTGATAGCTGCTGTGACGGCAGCAGGCAGATGGTTACGGTGCAAAAACCTGTTAAGGAGGCTCTGTATCATGATAAAAAGCCTATTCATGCTCATGCTTAAAAATCCATTATTTGTTATGTCTTTGTCAGGGACGGCAGTTTTTATTGTTTATCTGTTAACGTATCCTTTGTTGAAACGGTACTTTTCCCTGAAATGGAGATACAGGATATTAAAAATAGCAATGCTGTTTTATTTGTTTCCGTTTCCGCTGTATAGAGATAAGATATGGGGATTTTTTCGTGAGCGTTTTTCATTTGTACGGGAAATGGCCAGGCAGTATAAGTTTTCAAAAATAAACACGGATTATGTTATTGTTGTAAATAGCGATTCGATATGGCTGTCGCCAAAGGTTAAATCTATTTACATAGCCGTATCGCTTATTGTGCTAATTTCTTTATTTATCCTTTGGAAGCAAGCGGCTCAATATCGGAAAATGAAACAAATACACTTTTCTGAATTGGAAGGGTCAGCAGAAGAAAAAACGCAGGAAATTTTTTTAAAGAAAAAAGAAATGCTGCAGATAAAAAGGAAAATAAGATTTATCTGTTCCGAATATTGCGAATCGCCGATTACAATAGGAGTACGAGCCCCTATAATATTGTTCCCAATACGGGATAAAAACAATATGCTGGATGATGAATTGTGTGAGTATTTGATTACCCATGAACTGGTGCACATTAAACATTATGATGTATTATTCAAATTAATCGGTTTATTAGCGGCAGCGGTTCACTGGTTTAATCCATTTGTGTATCTGCTTATTAATGAACTTTCTTGTATCAGCGAAATGTATTGCGACAGCGTGGTGATGGAAGGAAAAGGAGAAAAGGAACGCTATAAGTATGAGAATTTATTGTTGAATTTTATTACAGAAAATTCCTCCGGGGATAATGGGGAATTTGGGATGTGCTTTGTGGATTTTAAGAAAAAGGCGATGTATAAAAGGAGAATTTTGGAAATGAAAGGAAGAAAAACGAAAAAAACATTTTTATCGGCAGTTATGGCAGTTTTTATTTGTATGGCTGGAGTGGGGACGGTTTTTGCTTACTGCCCTCCCCTTATGATTAATGATGAAAATGGAGATTTCCTTGGCGCAGATGAAGTTTTTGTCCGGGAGGAATCAGAACAAACGGAGGAATTAATATCCGATTATTTTGCTGTTTCCGATGATGGGACAGTTTATGATCTTTGCAACACAGACGAAAATGCCAGGGCAACTTGCGATCATGATTATTCTATTTCTGTGGAAGTGACAAGGCATAGGAAAGACGGCAGGGGTGGCTGTACGGTGAAAATTTATAGTGGGCTTAAATGTTCAAAGTGTTTGGATGTAAAAACAAGCGAGATGTTGAGTTCCCATACTTATACGACTTGTCCGCATTAGCATTTGAAAGGAAGGATCAAGGTGAAAAAGAATTATGGTTTAACTAAAACAGAGGAACAGCTCATGGAATTGCTATGGGCGGCAAAATCCCCCATGACGTTCAGGGAGATTATGGATATTGCGGAAAAAGAGTGGAAAAAGGAGTGGAAAGCGCAAACGCTGAATACTTTCCTTTTGGGATTGCAGAAAATGGGATTGGTGGAAGCTGAAAAAGGCATATCCTGTAATTATTACTATGCTTCATGTACAAAGGAGCAGCATATCCATAATTGGACGAGAAAGATGGTAGCGGAATGTTACGGCAATTCATTTAGCCGGTTTGTGGCCGCGTTTATTGGAGATGGGAAGTTATCAAAGGAAGAGGCGGAGGAATTGAAAAAGCTGCTGTAGGAAGTGTTTGCCCTTAACTGTTGCATTCTATTTTCATATTTCAAGAAATTTTAGAGATATTAGAACAGCTAAAAGCATAGACAAAAAGCACAAAAAGAAAGGT
>CAJUDX010000119.1 GCA_910584785.1 uncultured Lachnospiraceae bacterium
ACGTACGGTTCTTAGGGGGGAAGGCGGTAGTAATACCGCTGACCTACCCGACCGAAGTATGGGCATGGAATATTATTGCCGATTAAATTATGATATGGATAACGGCGAAAAAGTACAGCTTCTTTTAGCCGCTGAAAAACAATTAATCCGGCGGGGGGTGGGAATGCTTTTTGGCTTTTCAGCGATGCAGAACGCGGCATTAGTGGAGGAGGTTTCCCTAGAAATCCTTAAACAGCTCTTAAATTATATGAATAAACAATATAACGAGGGAAAGGAGTATCATCTCAGCAAGGAAGAACTGCTTACCAGCGATGAGTTTCGATCCGATTTTATGACCCGGTATTCCTGCTGCCTGCTGTTTGAAACGCGGCTGGGGTATTTTGTTTTTTGTTCCCGCAAATGGAAGATAAAAAAGAGAAAAGAAAGGACAAATGCTTAGAAAACAGTGATGGGACGGTAAAAAGACCGAAAAAGGCAGGAGTGTTTTCGGCACCCCTGCCTGAAGTGTTTTATGACAATAAAACATGGACAATGAAGTATGGTTTAATAGACATCATTCGGTTCCTGCACCTCGATCTTTACCTTTTCCTTAGGAAGGGTTACATTCAAAAGAATAGCGACCAAAGTTGCAATTACCACCGGCGATTTTCCAAAAATCGTCGTCACCCATGCCGGGAATGAGGCGAGGGAGGCGGAAGCCTGGGAAACGCCCATGCCCAGTGCTGCGGCAAGACCTACGATGGAGGTGTTCCGATAGTTCATTTCCTCGGTAATCACCAGTTTCATTCCCGTCATGGCAATGGAGGCAAATACGGATACCGTTGCCCCGCCCAGAACCGCATAGGGAATGGTGGTAAGAAGGGCAGAAAACTTCGGGAACAGCCCGGCAACCAGGATGATGACCGCGGCAAGTCCCAGCGTGCACCGGTTGACCACCTTCGTCGTGGTTACAATACCTACGTTCTGGCTGTAAGTTGCCGTGGGCAGACAGCCAAAACATGCTCCGATAATATTCGTAAACCCATAGCCCAAAATTGCGCCCTGCAGTTCTTCGGTTTTCGGCTCCCGTCCAAGACCGCCGCTGGTGGTTGCCGAGAAATCGCCGATGGCCTGAACCGCATTGATGGCAAACAGCAGGCCAATGGCAAAGCAGGCTGAAATTTCAAACCGGACAGGGAAGTGGAAGAGTTTGGGAAGCTGAATAATCCCGGCTTCCGCTACACTATTAAAGTTCACCATGCCCATAAAGAAGGCAGCCACATAGCCGACCGCCATTCCGATTAAGATGGAAGCCAGCTTGAAAATACCCTTGCCGAAATGATTTAACGCCGTCACGACCGCCAGCGTAAAGATAGCCAGAAGCCAGTTCTTCATCGAACCATAGTCCGGGCTTCCCACGCCGCCTGCCATGTAGTTGATTGCCGTGGGATAGAGCGAAAGCCCGATGGTAAAGACCACGGTTCCGGCAATGAGTGGCGGGAAGAATTTCCGTATTTTCTTAATAAAAATCCCCACCAGGGCGGCAACGATACCGCCGATGATCTGCGCCCCGAGAATGGTGTTAATATCATACCCCTCGGCAATGGCCTGCATACTGGGCACATAGGCAAAGGATACGCCGATAATAACCGGCAGCCCGGAACCTAAGTGAAATCCGTTTTTCTTTCCCAGAGGGAAGAGCTGGAGCAGGGTGGAGAGGGCGGAAATCACCAGGGAAGCCTGAATTAAGATAACCTTATCTGCCCCCGAAACGCCCGCTGCACTGGAAATCATAATCGCCGGGGTAACACAGCCCACAATCATGGCAACCACGTGCTGAAGGGCCAGAGGCAGAGCCTGCCCAAATGCCGGGATGCCGTCAAGTTCAAAAAGAGAAGCCTTTGTTTTTGTATTTCCCATAATAACCTCCATTTACATTAAAAGTCTGCTGCCGAATAGGCGGCCTAAGTTCAGGTATTCCAAGTGCGCCCAGCAGACTTTTCCTTATGGTAGTATACATACTTGTGGGCGCATGAAGGTTTACTGGTGGATTCTGGTACCCGTTTTCCCCAAAATTCCGTCCTTTGCTTTTTCCAATAAGGTAATTAATGCGGTTCTTCCTTCCCCGGAGTTGGCAAATTTCACGGCAGCCTGTACCTTGGGCAGCATGGAACCGGGTGCAAAATGTCCTTCTTCCATGTACTGCTCGGCCTTTTTAACCGGTAAATCCTCCAGCCAGGTTTCGTCGGGCTTACCAAAGTTAATTGCTACCTTTTCCACTGCCGTTAAGATAATCAGGAAATCGGCATTTAACTCTTCTGCCAAAAGACAGCTTGCAAAATCCTTGTCGATAACGGCACTTGCGCCCTTTAAGTGATTGCCCTGCTTGGTTACGGGGATACCGCCGCCGCCGCAGGCGATCACCAGCTGACCGGATTCCACCAGGGACCGGATTGCGCCGATTTCAATAATTTCCGCCGGCTTTGGAGAGGCAACCACACGACGCCAGCCGCGCCCGGAATCCTCCTTCATGACATAATCGTATTTTTTCTCGGCAATCCTTGCCTGTTCCTCCGTCATAAAGTGGCCGATGGGCTTGGACGGGGATAAAAAGGCAGGATCGTCGGCGTCTACGCGGATCTGGGTGATCATGGTGGCAACGGGGATATTGAAGATATTGCGGTTGTAAAGTTCTTCGCGCAGGGCGTTCTGCAGATCGTAGCCGATGTAAGCCTGGCTCATGGCAACGCAGACGGAGAGCGGGGTGTTGGGCTGCTTTTCATCCTCGCGGCTTAATGCTGCCATGGCGTTATTGATCATGCCGACCTGCGGGCCGTTTCCGTGTGCTACGACAACCTCGCAGCCTTCTTCGATTAAGTCAACGATGGCTCTTGCCGTGATTTTAACGGCAGCCATCTGTTCCGGTAAAGTATTTCCCAGGGCATTTCCGCCAAGGGCAATCACGATTCGTTTTTTCTTTTCCATGTGTGGGAGGTCCTTTCTGTATTAGTTTGTTGTTTTTTTGCTGTTCCGCTTCGGCGAGGGCATGTTCCATCGTCACCACGCTCTCGCTCCGCATAAAACGTAGCGGACGCTAGGTTCGTGGAATACCTCACCAAGCGCCGACGTTTGATAGGGGATTCCTCACGGAACATGCTCTTGCCTTCGCTAGTGTACGGGACAGTAAGTGTTATGATTTATTTTTGGATGTTAAAAAAGTCAGAAAGGGCCGCCTGGAACGAAAATCAGGCGGCCCATTAAGGTTCCAATCGTGTGATATCGTATGTAAAGTTATCTTTTTACGCTATTGGTTTATTCAAATACGCGAGGTGCTTTTCTTTCTTCCAGCTTCTTTAAGATTTCCTGTGGGTTTTCAAATTTAGCAAGGAAGATCATGGCAGCGATGATGTATGGCTTGAAGCTGGCTTCTTTGTACAGCGGATCGCGGTAGCGGTCGAATACGGAAGCGTCAACTTCGCCGGTTTCACAGCTTACGCCGGTGATATCGGCTGGCAGGCAGTGCAGGTAGAGCGCCTTGCCGTCCTTGGTGGTTTTCATCAGTTCCTCGGTACATGCCCAGTCTTTGTGCTGTGCGTTCTGTGCAAGCAGTTCTTTTTCCAGAGCCTTAATCCCTTCTAAGTCGCCTTCGCCGTACAGGTTCGTTCTCTTTTCCATAGCAGCAAACGGCGCCCAGCTCTTAGGATAAACAATATCAGCATCCTTAAATGCTTCTTCCATAGAATTAACACGCTTAAAGGAACCACCAGTAGCCTCTGCATTCTTCTTTGCAACTTCCTCAACCTCCGGCATAACCTCATAACCTTCCGGATGAGCCAAAACAACATCCATACCAAAACGTGTCATCAATCCAATAACACCCTGCGGAACGGATAACGGCTTGCCGTAAGAAGGAGAATAAGCCCAGGTCATCGCCAGCTTCTTACCCTTTAAGTTTTCCACGCCGCCAAACTCATGAATAATGTGCAGCATATCTGCCATACACTGTGTAGGATGGTCAATATCACACTGAAGGTTTACCAAAGTAGGCTTTTGCTCCAAAATACCAGCCTTATTTCCCTCCGTAACCGCATCAACAACATCATGCATATACTTATTGCCCTTGCCAATATACATATCATCACGGATACCAATAACATCAGCCATAAAGGAAATCATATTTGCTGTTTCACGGACTGTTTCGCCATGGGCAATCTGGGACTTGCCTTCATCTAAATCCTGAACTTCCAGACCTAAGAGGTTGCAGGCCGAAGCAAAGGAGAAACGTGTACGGGTAGAATTATCACGGAATAAAGAGATTCCAAGGCCGCTCTCAAACACCTTTGTCGATATATTATTCTCTCTCATAAACCGCAGAGCGTCAGCAACCGTAAACACAGCCTCTAATTCCTCATCCGTCTTTTCCCAGGTTAAGAAGAAGTCATTATTGTACATTTCCTTAAAGTTTAAAGCGTTTAATTTGTCGATATAATCCTGAAGAGTTTTCATCGTATTTGCTCCTTTTCTATGTTTTTATGATTTTTTTGATTTCTTTTTTATTTTTCTCTATACTATACTAATCTGTATTTATGGGTCAGGAAAGTTATATTTTATTTGCAGTATAATGTTGGCAATGCCGCATAAACCGCCGCGCACCGTACCAGATCATCTTTCCAGGTCTTTTCATTCGGTGCATGTGCCTGTGCCTCTGCCCCTGGTCCAAATCCGATACATGGAATCCCATTCCTACCCATAATCGAAACCCCATTCGTCGAGAACGTCCACTTATCCGTCAACGGACGCTCTTTCCGCAATGCAATCGTTTCCTCATTTCCCTGACGCTCATCACCATAAAGCCCGCGGTGTGCCTCCTCTAATGCCTTCGTTACCTTATGATCTTCCGGAATTACCCAAGTCGGGAAGTAGCACTCGATAGGATATACCAGGTTTGTATAAGAAGGACGGGAATACTCATACATAGAAACCTTCACATCATCCCCATATTTCTTAACACTCGGCAGAGCGCGAATCTCATCCAGACAGCTTTCCCAGGTTTCTCCAGCCGTCATCCGGCGATCCAGGGAAACCGAGCAGGAGTCCGCTACCGCACAGCGGCTTGGAGAAGTAAAGAAAATCTCCGAAGTCGTAACCGTACCGCGTCCTAAGAACCGTGCTTCCTTCCACTGCGGATTATATTTCTCATCCAGCATCTTAACTAACCCCTTAACTTCCGTCCCGTCAGCCGCGTCATTTTCATTTAATGCACGAATATCCTGAAGAATATCTGCCATCTTATAAATCGCATTATCACCGCGCTCCGGTGCAGAACCATGGCAGGAAATTCCGGTTACATCCACACGGATTTCCATACGTCCTCTCTGTCCGCGGTAGATTCCGCCGTC
>CAJUDX010000120.1 GCA_910584785.1 uncultured Lachnospiraceae bacterium
GCTTTTGCGCTGGTGCGGCTGATGCCCGGAGATGCAGCGACCGCGTATCTGAATGCCATGAATGCCCCGATAACCGAAGCAGCATTGCAGAAGGTGCAAAAAGATTTGGGGCTGGATAAGCCGGTGGCGGTTCAGTATGGAATCTGGCTTAAACAGGCGCTTAGCCTGGATTTTGGACTATCCTACATGACCAAAAGACCAGTGATTGACGAATTGATGCGTGGGTTTTACTATACGGCGGTATTAACTGGTTCTGCTGTAGTCTGGATTATTGTCTTTTCCCTTCCTCTTGGCATTCTGGCAGGGAGGCATCCGGGAAGTTTTATGGATCAAATCATCCGGGCAATGACTTTTCTTGGCAGTTCGATTCCTTCTTTTTGGCTGGGATTTCTGCTGGTGGAGTTCTTTTCCCTTCGCTTAAAGCTGCTTCCGGTACAGGGCGCAGGAACCTTAAAGCACATCCTTCTTCCTTCAATAACCCTGGCCTGTTCCTATCTTGCCATGTATACTAAAATGCTTCGCGGCGGAATTGTGGAACATTCGGGAAGAACCTATGTTCTCTATGCCAGGGCAAGGGGCTTAAAGAAGAAAACGATTTTGTGGAGGCACATCCTTCCCAATGCCTTAAATCCTGTTCTTACTTCGCTTGGTTTAAGCTTGGGAAGTATGCTTTCCGGAGCAGTGATTGTGGAAAATGTATTTGCGTGGCCGGGGATGGGGAGGGTGATTGTACATGCAGTGGCAGGCAGGGATTATCCGGTGATTCAGGGCTATATTCTGGTGATTGCCGCAGTGTATATTGTGCTGAATCTTGGGGTGGATATCCTCTGTGCCATGTTGAATCCAGGGATTTTTACGGAGGAAGAAACGTAAACAATTTTAGGAAAAAAGGCAAACGCAGGAGATTTTAGGGAAAAGGGAAAGACAGACGCAGGAGATTATAGAGAAAAGAAGGGAAAAAAGTGATGATTCATAGGATATTAGAGGATAAAATCTGCCGGTTTTGTCTGGTTTTCCTCCTTATTTTTACATGTGCCGCTCTGTTTGCGCCGTGGATTGCTCCTAATGATCCAAATGAAATTCATTACACTGCCCGGTTTGCAAAAATATCACGGGAATTTCCACTGGGGACAGATTATATGGGGCGCTGTATTCTGTCACGACTTCTGCATGGTGCCAGATTATCGTTAGGAAGTGCGGCGGGAATTACGATTGTTTCCTCTGTGTTGGGAACACTTTTAGGCATGATATCCGGCTATGTGGGAGGAAGGTTTGACCGGGTATTGATGGGGGTCTGTGATGCTGTGCGGGCATTTCCGGGCATGGTGATTGTTTTGGTTTCCGTAGGTATTCTGGGGACAGGACTTCTTTCTCTTTGCCTGGGGATGATGGCGGCCCGATGGGTCTGGTATACAAAGGTTGCCCGGAATCTGACCAGGGCAGAGAGGAAAAAAGAGGTAGTTTTAGCGTCGGCAATGGCGGGCAGCAGTACAACGGGCATACTTTTTGGCTTGATTTTTCCAGTAATTCGTATACCGATTTTAGCCGTTGCCACGTTGCAGTTTGGCACGGCGCTTACAGCGCTGGCGGGATATTCATTTCTCGGTTTTGGAGCTGCGCCGCCCAGCCCGGAATGGGGTATGATGATTCAGGATGGACGATCTTTTATCAGCACCAATCCGTCCATGTTGTTTTGGCCTGGGTTTTGTATTTTGATGGTGATTATTGTGACGAATATTTTGGGTGACAGAATGCAGGAAATGTTTGAGCTGGTAAGAAAATAGAATAAGGCAGGGAAAAACAGGGGATGGATGAATAAAAGGAAAAAAGGTTGGGCAGGAAAGGGTATAAAATAGAAAATTGAGCAGAGAAGAGCAGAAGATGCAACAACAAAAGATAAAAGAACAGAATTTCAAAGAAATTGTGTGCCTGGATAAGGTGAAGATCAGCTTAAAGGAGAGGAAAAAGTGTTTTTCTGCCGTGCACAGTGTTTCTTTTTCATTGTTTAGGGGAAGGACATTGGGGATTATAGGAGAGAGTGGCTGCGGAAAGACACTCTTATGCCATGCTCTTCTTGATCTTCTGGAAAAAGATAAGTGGAAAGTGGAGGGAAACGTCTGCTGGAAGCCGGAGTTTTCAGTTCAGGATGCGGGGATAATTGTACAGAACCCGGTATCTGCTTTTGACTCCAGGATGAAGATTTCCGGGCACTTTCGGGAAATGGCGGGGGTGCTTGGCACAAGCCATAGGAAAATCACAGAAGAGGCCTTATCTCTCCTTTACCGTACAGGAATCCGCGAACCCAAACGGGTGCTGGAAAGTTATGCGTTTGAATTAAGCGGAGGTATGCTGCAGCGGGTGATGATAGCCCTGGCACTTTTGGGGAAGCCGAAACTTTTGGTTGCTGATGAGCCTACAACGGCTCTCGATGTTACTACACAATGGGAAATAGTAGAGCTTTTGAATGAATTAAAGCGGGACGATGGAATCGGTGTCTTTTTGGTTTCTCATGATTTAAAGGTGGTGCAGAGTATGGCTGAAGATATCTGTGTAATGTATGCAGGCTATGTGGTGGAACAGGGGACATCAGAACAAGTATTAACAGCACCGCTGCATCCCTATACCCGCGGCCTTTTAGCTTCAAGGCCGGCCTTCAGCAAAACGTTAATCCAGACCATGGAGGGCTGTCCGCCAGGAATCCGGGAAGTGCCTTTGGGATGTCCATTCGCTCCCCGATGCAAGCAGGCAAAGGCAATCTGCAAAAAGCACTGTCCTCCGCTTAATGACAGAAGAAAAGAAAATTGTTGTAAGGATGGATGTATGGATAAAATAGAGAGCGGATATGAGGCAAAGTTTGGATATGGGTACAGGGATGAGGACAGAGGAAAGGTTCATAAAGTGCGGTGTTTTTGGGCAGATTAAGGAGAATGGGATGATCCAAAAACCTATTTTGCTTCAGGCGAAGGGGATAAGCAAAAGTTATCCGTTGGCAGGGAAAGTGAAGCAGGGAAGGATATATGCTATTAATGACTTGTCTTTGCGGATTAAAGAGGGGGAATGCAGGGGAATTGTGGGCGAAAGCGGCTGTGGGAAGAGCACACTGCTGCGTATCCTGTCTGGGCTGGAAGAGCCGGATGGCGGAGAAGTGTTATACCAAAATATGTCTGTATTTGCACAAATGAAAACCAGGAGGAATGAGATTCAAATGGTATTTCAGAACAGTATGAATGCGGTAAATTCTTATCTCTCAGCCGAAGCTATTCTCGGCGAACCATTAAAGAATTTTGGCGGCAGAAAATGGGAAGGGAAAAAGGAAAGGAGGGAGAAAGCCGCCTTATATCTGACCAGGGTGGGGCTGTCAGAAAAGGATCTGGACAAATATCCCAGTCAGTTCAGCGGAGGTCAGCTGCAGCGCATTTGTATCGCCAGGGCATTGGCGGCAGAACCCAGGGTGCTTCTTCTGGATGAACCCTTAAGCAGTCTGGATGTATCAGTGCAGGCGCAGATCATAAGACTTTTGGAAAAACTGGGAAAAGAAAATCAGCTTACCCAGGTATTAGTGTCGCATGATCTGGAAGCAGTATATTATCTTTCGGATAGTCTCACCGTGATGTACGGGGGATGGGTTGTGGAAGAAATCGAAGAAATAAAATTATTTGACCAGCTTTGTCATCCCTACACTAAACGCCTGGTGCAGGCCAGCAAGGGGAATTGGTTAAGGTTAAATGAACAGTCAAAAATGGTTTATCCTGTCAGGGATGAAGATAATAGAAATACTGATGAGTTTGAAACGTTTACAGAGGAGAAATTCTGCCCTTATGTCAGCCTGTGTCCCCAACGTACCGAAATTTGCAGGATAGAAATTCCTCCCCTGGCAGAGCTTTGTGATGGACATTGGGTGAGATGTTTTTTTCCAGTCCTACCAGAGCAATGTGCCAAAATTAGGAATCACCCATTAAGAATAGAAAAGAAAAAATAAGCCAACCTGACTAGGAGAGTACATGAAGAAAACATGATTTTCTTAGCAAGGAGGCTTATTTTTATGAATGAACGTTTTGAAATTGCGGCAGTTTATGGAAGAGAAATTTTAGATTCGCGGGGGAATCCTACGGTGGAAGCAGAGGTGGTATTAGAGGGCGGCGCCTGCGGGCGGGCAGCGGCACCTTCGGGGGCTTCGACAGGGCAGCATGAAGCAGTTGAACTGCGGGACGGCGGCAGCCGCTATCGCGGGCAGGGAGTGTCGAAAGCGGTTGGTTCGGTAAATACTTTGCTGGCGGAAGTGTTAATGTTTGAGGATGTGCGGAATCAGAAGAATATTGACCGTCTGTTAAAAGAAGCTGATGGGACAGAGAATAAAGGCAAGCTTGGGGCTAATGCGATTTTGAGTGTTTCCCTGGCTTGTGCACGGGCAGCAGCGGCGGCGCTGGAAATGCCGTTGTTCCGCTATATCGGCGGTATCTATGGGAATAAACTTCCTATGCCGATGATGAATATAGTAAACGGCGGAGCACATTCGGATAATTCGGTGGATATCCAGGAATTTATGATTCTGCCGATGGGTGCCTCTTCGTTTCGGGAGGGAATGCGCTGGTGTGCGGAGGTTTACCAGGTGCTAAAGAAGTTGTTAAAGGAGAAAAAGCTTTCAACGGCAGTGGGGGATGAAGGCGGTTTTGCCCCGGATGTGAAGAACGGGGAGGAAGCGATTGAAGTGATTCTGGAGGCGATTAAGCTGGCAGGATTTAAGGAGAGAACGGATTTTATGCTTGCTCTGGATGCGGCAGCCAGTGAATGGAAGAATACCGAACTGGGGCCGGGATTTTATACGATGCCAAAGGCGCGTCAGACCTTTGAACGCGAGCAGATGATGGAGTACTGGGTGAAGTTAGTGGACGCTTATCCGATTTACTCGATTGAGGACCCGATGGATGAAGAGGATTGGGAAGGCTGGCGGATGCTTACCGGGAAAATCGGCGGGCGGACACGGTTGGTCGGAGATGATTTATTTGTGACCAATACAGCGCGTCTGCAGAAGGGAATTACCGATCATTGTGCCAATGCAATCTTAATCAAACCAAACCAGATTGGAACATTGACAGAAACCATGGAGGCGGTGCAGCTGGCGAAGCTCAACGGGTATACGACGATTATGTCCCATCGTTCGGGGGAAACCGAGGACAGCACCATTGCAGATCTGGCAGCCGGGATGGGAACGGAACTGATAAAAACCGGAGCACCGTGCCGTGGAGAGCGGACGGCAAAATATAATCAGCTTCTGCGGATTGAAGAGAAGATAGA
>CAJUDX010000121.1 GCA_910584785.1 uncultured Lachnospiraceae bacterium
TTGGTCCCATAGAGGCAAGTTAATTTGGCTATATATAATACAGACAGTACACTAGAGTATCGGGTCATTTTCTTTTGTTCCCTTATATGACGTTTCAATATCAGTAAAAATCTCCTCAAATGCTTTTACAAATTTATTCTTAGATTCCTCGCTAATAGTCTTATCTGCATAAAAATATTTTATATATGGACATTCAAGAAAACATTCCTTATAGTTTATTGTTATGCCTAAGTCATCTTTATAATAACGTTCTTCATCCCCAAGTTCTTTTTCCATTAATATATAATACGATTTCGCAAATTGATAGAAATCTCGGTTCTCATCGGGCATCCGGCATTGGTTTAATTTTTTATCAAGTTCATACATAAACTCTACATTCTCAAAGGGAAGGACAGCTTGGTTTGGAAACTTCCCTTTCCACTCCATCATCTTTACATAAAGGAAATCTTTCTCCATATCCTGCTGAGCAAATGCCATCCCCTGTCCATCATTCTCTGCTGTGGGATTGTTCATTGTTTTCATTTCTGCTTCATCTTCCACATATAAATTCTTTGCTTTTAGCTCTTCAACAATTTTTGTATATATTGCCTCTTTTAGACGTTTTATCCATTGTGTCCAGCCACCTCTGCCGTCCTCTTTCCCATCCGCTTTCTTTCCAAACTGCATATTAATACTTTCAGCAAAATTAAGCAAACCAAATTTATAATGCTGAAGGCTTGAGGAAACTATCGTTACCCTGATATCGCCTATTTTTACCACACCATACTGTGTATTGCTCATTCTGCTGCTAATAGCATCAAATGCTTCGTTAACATCTTTTTTATTGAGTTCTTCTTCATTTTCTCTTAATAAATCCTCGTTTTCCTTATCTACCCACAGTATTTTTTCTTGTTCCCCTATCTCCTGGCTTTCTTTTTCCTTTAAACAATTATTTGTATATTCTAAATCCATGGTTACTTCCAATGGGAGATTTACTAAAAATTCACCAGAATTAACGTTTTTATACATCAGCATCAACATCTGAAATACAAAAATACTTTCTTTGTTGTTCTTAATAACTTCCATCACAAAATTTCTAATTTCATCTGGTGAAATTTTCTTTTCATTTTCGATTCTTATATTTTTTTCTGATGAAATCGCTAATTTTATTGCATTCTTATTCGAAAAATAAATCTCCTTTTCCTTATCAATACCAAAGAATATTTTATTATTTCTCCATCCACCCTGAATCATTCCGCCAGGAAGCGACAAAGATTCCTGATAAATTCCGCTTTTTCGCTCTGCTATAATTAACGTATAAAAAGCAATAATAAAATCAACAAATGAACGATACTTAACCCCCTTTCGTTCAATAAGATACAAGCCCCTTAAAACAAGCCCATAATCTGCCTTATATTTTTTATACTGCCGATAATACTTTTTCGCTGCAGCTTCATCCAATACAGAAAGATTTTGATGGATATATCGAATCAGTTCTTCATTTATATCTTCTGGCTCCAGATAAAATAATTGCTGAAATTCTTTTCTCTGGCACTTTGTCAATAATCTTTCCATTAATCGATAATGCAAATCCCGCCGGAACCAATCTAATTTCTTCTTTCTTTTCCTGGCATTTTCTCTCTTTTCTTCCTCTGTATTTTCTTTCAAACTTTCCATATTATATTCAATAATATCATTTATACTTTGAAAATAATTAATCAAATCCCTCATTGTAGAGTTTTGCAAAAAATGTCGTTTTCCCCGTTTAACATCAAAATATAAATGCAGATATCTTGCCATATATTCCAGAATCAGTATTTTTTCTTCTTTTGTCTTTAATAAATCCTGGTTACAGCCATTCGCGCCTGACTTTATCGCATTAAACTTATCGGGAAGCTTATATAGCGTGCTGTTCAGCCCGTTTTCTTCCTTTAAATCCGGCATATAAATCCGGCTGTTATGCGGGAGTGACTTCGATAAATAATCGTCAACAAAGTCATTACCGTTCTCCCATATCTTACGGTACCCCTCTTTTAACAGACTTTTACACTCTTCATCGATTTCCTCATGCTTCCGGCAAATCATCTGCAACCGCTGAATATCCGCAGTAATAAAAATAATCACCTGCGGTACGGTTAAAAAACGGCGGATTTGTTCCAGATACTTATACACGTTCCCCGAAGCCATATCAATATCATCAATAGAAATTACCAGAAAATTCTTTTTCTTCGTTATATAATCTGAAGAATGAATAAAATCCAAATAAAGAGAAACTAATTTTTTAAAACCATCACGAAGATTTATACTTACTGCAAGCTTATGCAGGGTTCGCAGTGTAGATATTTCCTTGCTTTCGTCCAGCTTTCCCTTTACAATGCTTTTCTGCAGCAGGTAACTGCTTCTGACGCTTTCAAACTGGTCTTTTAAATCTGCCTCTAAAATTTCCTGTTTGCGCTCTTTCCTGGCATTTCTGCAGATTGCTTCGTACTTATCCCACATACGGGCTAAAATTACATCTAATATTCCTTCCTTTTCCTCCAGCAAGGTTGCATCAATATACTCAAGAACAGAAAATGAAGCCTGCTGGATATGTGACAAATTAGATAGTCCTGAAAAAGAAGATAGGTTTTGCATTTGCTCTACACCACATATAGTTTCACAAAAGCCATTTTCCAATGTACGGACAAAAGACAGCATCGCTGAAGTTTTGCCTACGCCCCGCTGCCCTAAAAAAGAGATAACATTATATACCTGCTCATCACTCCCCTCTTTCCCGCAAACACCTCTTTCCCGCCATGGATTATCTTTAATAATGGACTCGACCTTTCGAAACGCATTTTCATATACATCCTGAAATACAGAACCTTCAAACTCATTTAACCGTTCATATTTAATTTTATTTGCCTGATCTAAACAAATTGTAATTTCATTTTTCATACAGAGTTTCTCCTTTTCTTAGATTCCCTGAATATATGCTTTTAACCTCTTATTTAATATCATATCACCATCGATATTAGCCAACAATATTCCACACATATTTGACATTTTATCGACATATTTGACATTTTCTCAGCATATTTGATATTTTCTCAGCAGATTTGACATTTTTTCAGCATGTTTGACATTTTCTCAGCATGTTTGACATTATTCTTGCATTTATGTTTTTTATCGATAAACATTCACAGGTTAAAAACAAAAAATCAATGCTGCTGATAACAATCATTGCTGCCAGCGGCATTGATTTAAAAGAAATTCGGTGTTTCGTCGGCGCAGCAGTAACGCCTTTTTTCAGACAACAAAGGTACTGCCTATAACCTGTCAATTATTTGCAGTACCTTTCTCTAAAGTTTAATCTTTATTTGATTATCTACGCTTATCTTACTACCTTACTTTCCTCACCCTGCGCCAGATTAATCCAAAAATCAACAATC
The DNA here is from genome assembly GCA_910584785.1 of uncultured Lachnospiraceae bacterium. Lineage (GTDB taxonomy): Bacteria > Bacillota > Clostridia > Lachnospirales > Lachnospiraceae > Caccovicinus. Next base: position 3,411 of record CAJUDX010000121.1, read on the forward strand.
CGCTTGCCGCCATTAATGCTAATAATGGTGCATAGCTAATCGAACCGTCTCCGGTTTTCGGCAAAAGGCCAAGCGGTACCAGCACATCTTCGATTAACTCAAGGAAAGGATTATTTGCTAACGGCACTTCCTCATCGTCAATCAGTTCTGACGGCGGATTCAGTCCATCTAACGGGGTTCCTCCATCTTCAATCTGTGCTGTCGGCACGCCGCCTGGAGTGATGGTGGTCGTTCCGCCGCCTCCGCCACCTCCGCCACCACCAGAAGAATTGGAATTTCCGCCGTTACTTCCCTGGCTTAAGTCAGAATGTTTTGGTGACGCTGTTACATTATACTGCCAATGTCCGATCCCTGCACTCTCTCCTTCACTCCAGCGCGGAAGGGCAGTTATGAACGGCGTAATTTCACAGTTATCACCATTTGCCACAGCCTGTTCCTTTTCGGATGATCTTACCAGGTAAAGTCCCATGGACAGATTGCTGAAAACATACTGCCCATTCTGCGTTTTTCCCACAGCAAGCGGTGCAACTGCATGTTCTTTGGCATAAGCGTTTAATCCTTCAATTTCTTTTAAAATATCTTCCCCGGTTTTCCCGTCCAGCTTTGCATCGGACCCGGCAAAGGTATCGGTTAACACATAGCTTCCCTTACTGCCATCCCACGCACCGACCTGGTAAATCTCGATGGTGGTGGTTTTATCGACAGCAATATCATTATTTTCCCTGAGCAGGGAAATCGTTAAGGATACGGGAGTATCCGGGTTAAGGTTTGCATTTCCGTTTGTGTTTGTGTCTGCAGCAAATGCGGCCTGGCACAAACCAAAGACTGTCAATATGACTGCCGCCAGAAAAGCTACCATACGGTTTATTTTATTCGTTCTCTTCATGGCTACCTTCTTTCTTCTCTGTTCTGCTGCGTTTTGAGCGTTTGCCAGGAAGCAGAAGTCCCGCTCCAATCGCTGCCCCAAATGCCGCAACGCCAAACCAAATCCACTGTTTGGTCGTAAATCCATTGCCCTGCGTATCTTCCTCCTGTGGTACATCCGAAGCTGCCGGTGCTGGTTTCATCTTCACTTCTTCCTCATATTTCCCATCGTAGGGAATGCGGGTTCCGCGAATCAGCATCCGGTGACTGTTGATGCCGTAGGGGGTGCAGGTCACTAAAGTTACATAATCCTCTCCGGGAACGATGGATAAACCCTCGACCTCTTCGGGGAGAACAATTTCAATCTGGTCAATCTGATATTCCAGGATTTCTCCTAATACTTTAATGTAAAAGATATCGCCTGTTTCCAGACGGTCTAGGTCAGTAAAAAGCTTTGCCGACGGAAGTCCGCGGTGCCCGGTTAATATCGCATGGGTGCTCTCTCCGCCGATAGGGAGAGAGGAGCCAATGTAGTGACCGGCAGCAATTTGCAGTACAGCCTCATCCGTTCCATGATAGATAGGAAGGTTAATCTTTACTGAGGGAATCTTAATTGAACCCATTATCCCATTATTACCGATATTCAGTAAGCTATCGTACACCTTATCTTCCCGTTTATTTTCTATTACAGCTGCAACACTGAGATTAGAAAATTCCGAGAGGTATGCATTATATTCTTCTGCTGCATGCAATTCCTTAGTATAATCTTCTTCCGGCATTTGATTAACTGATTCATCATAAGACGCAATCGCCCTTGAAGCATTTTTTTCATTAATATAATCACTGACCGCAGGATAAAGAAGGACAGAAAGTCCTGTGAGGAAAATCAGGGCAATCATACTATTAATAATAATTCTCTTCATCGAAACTTTCTGTCCTTTCTAATCCTTCATGAACCTACAAGTGGTCGTACCACCATAAATAAAAATCTGCTGGGCGCACTTGGAATACCTG
>CAJUDX010000122.1 GCA_910584785.1 uncultured Lachnospiraceae bacterium
ATACCGACATATAAGAACTTCTAAAGAGATAATCTAAATTCACCCATAATTTTACCTTGAAAAATATCCAACAAATAAAAGTAGTAGACTAATTAAACCAAGTCCAATCAAAATTCCCGGCAAAAATCCTGCTAAAAACAGTTTGCTAATAGAAGCACCCGTAGCTGAGCCATAGACAACCATTAGTATACTGGGTGAAATAATAACACCAATACTTCCCTCAAAAACAATAAGTTTTTAACTTATCCATTCTAAAGGGAAGTATAAATATATACTTACTTATTCGTAATTCCTTTTGCCACTAAATCTAAAATCTGATCTCTAATTTGATATTGGAAATCAAGACTGATTTCAGGAGCTTTTTCAATACCTAAAATAATCTTTATTGTATCAGCCATATCTTCACTTAAAAACGCTCCTTGCACTGCTAATACTAACGAAACTTCCTCTGAACCATCATACGAAGCAGGTACATAGACTTCCCAGCTTCTTTCCACTCCATCTACTTCCGCAGTATATTCTACTGTATCTGGATAAACAGTTCTTCTTGGAGCTAATTCCTGATCGGTTGGCTTTAATATAACAGGATTAGTTGTATTGCTTCCTGTTGGCTTTACTTCTGAATCGCTGTTTTCTTTACCTTTTTCAGTTTCTTCTTCAACTTCTCCCTCTACCTCTGTTTCTTCTTCCATTGTTGAACTTTCTTCTGCAGTACTCTCCACATTAGATGTCTGAGAAGGTGCAGTTTGTGCTGTATTATTACATCCTGCTAACAACGAAGCCATCGTCAAAAGTAAAACTATTTTTTTCTTTTTCATCTAAATATTCTCCAATCTGTTCTTTTCTATAGATTCCTAATATCTACAAAGCGGACATTTACAGCCCGCCTTTTTTTATTATTGAAGAAAAATTTACAACCATAAACTGCACACAAATGTTGCAAACAAACCGCCAAGCGACATCACTACATTGCTGACTGACAAAGTTTTTAACCCGGTTTTCATATCAAAACCCATACAGTTTGTGTATACCCAGAAATAACTGTCATTTACATGGCAGCAGGCACGTGCTCCGGCTCCAGAAGCAAGGAAAATTAAAATCGGATTTAAACCTAAACTTGCTGCAATAGGAGCACATAAGGTCGCTGCCGTAGTTACTGCAACTGTTCCCGAACCCTGCACTACTTTTAATACACCGGAAATCACAAATGGAATTAAGATAAATGGCAGACCTGTATTAATAACCATATTCGCAAGGCTGTCACCGGCGCCAGATACTTTCAAAACCTGACCAAGCGCCCCGCCAGCAGCGGTAATAAATACGATAGGCCCTGCATCCTTTAACGTAACATCCATAACTTCCAGGACTTTCTTTCCGCCTAACCGTTTTCCCAACATAACAATCGCAAGAATGGCTCCAATCGCTAAGGCAACATTAGAATCACCAATAAACGAAGTAACCGTAAGAATGGGAGACCCCTCTGCGCACACCATATCGCAGGTCGTTTTTGCAATAATTAAGCAAATCGGCACAACTAAAGGAAGTAAGCTGGCTAATGTTCCAGGAAGATCAGTGTCATCATCAAGGCTTACCATTTCTTTTTCTGCTTCTTTTACATCATCACGGAATTGATAAAAACTGTCGGGTTTGTTTTTAAAGTAAACTTCCGCAAAAATCCAGCCAAATAAAGTCATACATACTGCTGCAAATGCACCGTATATGATGGCCTGGCCAATATCAATACCTAACAACCCTGCCGCTGCCAGTGGTCCGGGTGTCGGAGGAACATATACATGAGTAGCAAGCAGTCCTGCCGACAAGCTTACTGCAAGAATTACTAATGGAATTCTTGTCTTTTTATGTATTGCTTTTACCAAAGGAGTTAAAATAACAAATGCTGCATCAGAAAACACAGGAATCGAAACCAGATAACCGGTTATAGCCATGGCAAGACCTGCTCTTTTCTGACCAACCAACCGTACAGCATCTAACGCCATCCGGTTTGTTCCCTTTGCTGCATCAAGATAATTTCCAAGCATAATGCCAAAGATAATGATAATACCGATACTTTTAACCGTTCCTGAAAAACCTCCAGTAATTGCACCAATGGTATCTGCTCCGCTCATTCGTGCCAAAAGCCCCATAACCAAGGCTGTTGCAAGCAATGAAATAAACGCATTTGCCTTAATTTTAAGACACAGTACCAGCAATACAGCCATACCTATAACAAAAACAACTTCAATTGGCATAATAATCCCCCTTTATTTTTATTTATTTTGAAATCTGGCACGCATCATAGGTTTAATTCCACCTGCTTCCAGGATTTTCATCGCCTGATCACCCAACTTATCACATGAATATACTTTTCCGGTTTCTTTCACCGTAATCTGCCCTTTTTCAATATCCAGCGTCAATGTCTGTCCTGCTTCCACTTCCTTACTGATTCCCTTGCAAACCAAAAGTGGCAGTCCCAGGTTAATCGAATTTCGGAAAAAGATTCTCGCAAAGGAATCTGCGACAACAGCTGCAGCCCCCATATTCAATAACGCAATCGGCGCGTGTTCCCGGCTTGAACCGCAGCCAAAATTTGTTCCAGCCACCACAATTCCGCCTTCAGGAAAAGTTGAAGCAATATTTTCATCTACCCCGCACAGACAATGGCTTCCGATTTCCTTCGGATCGGTAATCGCCAAAAAACGGCCCGGATAAATCTGATCGGTGTCAATATTATTCCCCACAATAATAATTTCTCCAGTAATTTGTTTTTTCATCACGTGCCTCCTATAAATACTTTCTTGGATCAGTAATGCATCCGTTTAATATACTGGATGCCACTGCTGCCGGACTTGCCAGATAGATTTCCGCCTTCGTTGACCCCATCCGTCCAGGGAAATTGCGGTTTGTACTGCTGATACAAACCTCACCAGGAGCAATAATTCCTTCATGTGCACCAAGACATGCGCCACACCCAGGACTTGTAATCGTTGCACCGGCATTCATTAAATCCTGTATATATCCTTTTTCCAGACAAGAAAGCATAACTTCTGAAGACGCCGGTACAACAACCAATCTTGTATATTCAGGAATGTGCTTTCCTCTTAATATCTCTGCTGCTATTGCAATATCCTCTTCCCGTCCTCCGGTACAGCTTCCAATATAGCCCTGATTAATTTTTACTTCTCCACGTTCTACAACACTGCTTAATGGAGCAACATTATCAACACTGTGAGGACAAGCCAACTGCGGTTCTAATGTTGATACATCAAATACAAAACTCTCCTCATACTGAAAATCCGCATCTGTGTATTGTACTTCAAATGGACGGACAGCCCGTTTGGATACATATTCCATAACTGCTTCATTTGGCTGCATATATGCGGTTTTTGCTCCCATTTCCACAGCCATATTACAAATCACCATACGGCCGGCTACATTTAATGATTCTATATAACTTCCAGTAAAATCAATCGCCTTATATACTGCTCCATCCGCCTTAATCTGTCCAAGTACATGTAAAATTACGTCTTTCGGAAAAACTCCTTTCGGTGCTTTTCCTTCTAACCGAACTTCAATAATCTCAGGAACACGGAACCACAGTTCACCAGTCATCAAAATGGTAGCCATATCTGTTGCCCCACATCCGGTTCCCATAGCACCAAATGCACCATGTGTTGTTGTATGGCTGTCTGTAGCAACCACAATCATTCCTGGATAAATCACCCCGGCTTCTGGCATAACCTGATGACAAACTCCACAGTTCGTATCAAAGTGAAATTTCAGATTGTTCTTTTTCGCAAACTCTCTCATTTCCCCATGATTAGCTGCACTCTTAATATCGGGAGCTGGAGCATAATGATCAAATACGAAAGCTGCCCTCGTATTATCCCAAACCTTTTCTCCCCCCATTTCATAAAAGGAATATACAGTTTGTAAATACAAATCATTAATTTCTGCAAAATCAACCTTAGCTGTTACAATTTCCCCTGCGGATACCGATTCACGTCCGCTGTTTTTCGCCAAAATTTTCTCAATAGCGTGCATACACAATTCCCTTTCATTTAAATATCATATTTTGTATATCGTATACGATATACAATTTGATACAGGGATAATAGCTTATTTTCCTGTTTTCGTCAATATCTTTTTCAAAAAATATAATTTTTTTATTATATTTGCATAAACATATTGACATTTTTTTATTACATTTGACAATGAAATTTTAAATATGATACAATATTCTTACGATAAAGAAGATACGAAATTTTTTATTGCCATTTAACAATTTAGACAATAATTAATAGAGGTGAGTGCTTAATGGAATCATTAGAACTTATGCCTGCAAGGGTGCGTATTACTTCGATTTTGAAAAAAGCATTATTAGCTGGAGAATATAAAAGCGGTCAGGAACTTAGTTTGACAGAAATAGCAGAAAAACTTGGGGTGAGCAGAACTCCTGTTCGAGAAGCCTTCCAGACACTTGCTGCCGAAGGCTTAATCGAGCTGCGTATGAATAAAGGTGCTATGGTGAAACCGATTGATGAAAAATTCATTAAAGATCATTATGAAATGCGAATTTTATTGGAATGTGAAGCTGTCAATCGTGCAGCATTACGTGGCATGGAAGTTTCTGGATTATTAACACGACTTTATCATACTGCGGATAACCTTACTACTATTGACCGCCAATCCTATACCGAACTAAACCAGCATATTCATACTTCCATCTGGAAAGCAGCAGATAATCAAAAACTATATGACTTTTTAATGGGTTTATGGAATGGTCCAAGTATCGGACAGGCAAACTCCGAAGTGGAACATTATTCAAAATCCACACAGGAGCATATACAAATCCTCCAGCATATAAGAAACGGAAATCCGCAGGAAGCACGACAAATTATGGAAATACATATTGAAAGAAGTATGAATAATATTTTAAAAAGTTTTCATCATGCATATTTCGATTAACTTTTACCGTCAAAACACTTCTTAGTAAGAAAAATGGCGGTTTTGATCATCAAAACACAAAACGCCCGAAGTTTCAAGAGTTGTTACGGGATATTAAAAATGCTCTGATTGCGAAAGTCATTGTCTACAAACTTGACCGTATCAGCCGTTGCATTCTAGATTTCGCAACCATGATGGAACTGTTCCAGCAGTACAATGTGGAGTTTATTTCCTCAACGGAAATGTTTGATACCTCCACCCCGATGGGTCGGGCCATGCTGGCGCAGATGTTACGCAACCCTGTCTATGTGCAGGCGGACTTGGATGTGTAC
>CAJUDX010000123.1 GCA_910584785.1 uncultured Lachnospiraceae bacterium
GGAAAAATGTGCTATGATACTACGGTAGATTTAGGAGGTGGGACTGTGTCTGGATTAAAAATCTTTATTTCGGTTATTTTTGTTATCATCAGTATTGCATTGTCGGCAATTATTTTAATGCAGGAGGGGAAATCTTCTGGTTTAGGGACGGTAGCCGGTATGGCGGATACCTATTGGGGTAAGAATAAAGGCCGTTCGATGGAAGGCGCTCTGGAAAAATTCACCAAGTTTGCCGCCGTGGCTTTTATGGTGCTGGCGCTTGTACTGAATATCTTGAACTAAAGCGGAAACACTCTTGTTATGGCAAGGGTGTTTTTCTTTTCATGGCAAAATACATGGAAAAATATGGGAGAAGGAGATGGATTTATGGATAAAGCATTGATGAAGCAGAGAAAGGACATGCTCCGGGCCTTAATCAAAGAGCCGTCCTATGTGCCGATGAAAACAAAGGAAATCGCAGCTCTGTTAAATATCCCCAGGGAGCAGCGGGGGGAACTGCAGGAAGTCCTCGATGAGATGGTTGCGGAGGGAAGTCTTGGCATTTCCAAGAAGGGGAAGTACGGGAAGCCGGAGATCTTTTCTCTTTCGGGTATCTTTTCCGGGCATCCGAAGGGTTTTGGCTTTGTCAGCGTGGAAGGGATGGAGAGAGATGTCTTTATCCCGGAAGAAAAGACCGGGGGCGCGCTTCACGGGGATAAGGTGCAGCTGGTGATTGAGCATGAGGCAGCCGAACTGCGGGCAGAGGGCAGGATCTTAAAGGTGATTGAACATGCCAACCGTGAGGTCGTGGGGTATTTTCAGAAGAATAAAAACTTTGGCTTTGTGATGCCGGATAACCAGAGGATTGGAAAGGACATTTTTATTCCCCAGGGTAAGGACGGCGGGGCCGTAACGGGGCATAAGGTGGTTGTAAGGCTTATGGATTTTGGCGGGCCGGAGAAGAACCCAGAAGGGGTGGTTAAGGAGATTATCGGCCATGTCAATGATCCCGGGGTAGATATTTTATCCATTGTCAAAGCATATAACCTTCCCGAGGAATTTCCAGAGGAAGTGATGGAAGAGGCAAAGCGGGCAGGGGATAAGGTTAAACCGGAGGAAATGGCGGGGCGAAAGGATCTGCGCGGACTGCCTACCGTGACGATCGACGGTGAGGATGCCAAGGATCTGGATGATGCGATTACGCTGTCGAAGGAAGGGGATATTTATCATCTGGGCGTGCACATCGCGGATGTCACCCATTATGTGAAGGAGAAAAGCTTCCTTGACCAGGAAGCCCTGCGCCGGGGAACCAGCGTTTACCTGGTGGATCGGGTGATTCCCATGCTGCCGCACCGCTTATCGAACGGGATTTGTTCCTTAAATGCGGGGGAAGATCGGCTGGCGTTAAGCTGTCTTATGGAGATTGATCAAAAGGGAAATGTTCTGGGGCATGAACTGGCAGAAACGGTGATCCGTGTGGATCGGCGGATGACCTATACCGCAGTCAATGGAATCATTACCGACCGGGATGAAGAACTGATGGAAGAGTACCGGGATTTTGTGCCGATGTTTGATTTGATGAAGGAGGTTTCCGAAATTATCCGGGAAAAGCGAAGGAGCAGAGGCGCCGTGGATTTTGAGTTCCCGGAGAGTAAGATTTACTTGGACGGAGAAGGAAAGCCCTATGCGATTAAACCCTATGAGCGAAACCCGGCGACGAAGCTTATTGAGGACTTTATGCTGACGGCGAACGAAACCGTGGCGGAGGATTTTTACTGGCAGGAGATTCCCTTTGTCTACCGCACCCATGAGCCGCCGGACCCGGAAAAGATGAAGGCATTGTTAATTTTTCTCAATAATTTTGGCTACTTTGTTCATAACCAGCAGGGCGAGGTTCATCCTAAGGAGCTGCAGAAGCTTTTGGAGAAGGCCGAAGGGAAAACAGAAGAGGCATTAATCAGCCGTCTGACTCTGCGGTCGATGAAGCAGGCGAAGTATACGGTGGACTGTATCGGGCATTTTGGGCTGGCAGCGAAGTATTACTGCCATTTTACCTCACCTATCCGCCGTTACCCGGATCTGCAGATTCATCGGATTATCAAGGAAAGCATTCATGGTACACTTCTTGAGGAGAGGATTTCCCACTATGACAGCATCTTAACCGATGTGGCAATCCAGGCATCCATGCTTGAGCGAAGAGCCGAGGAGGCGGAACGGGAAACGGACAAGCTGAAAAAGTGCGAATATATGGAGGGCTTTATCGGTGAGGAATTTGAGGGCGTAATTTCCGGTATTTCCAACTGGGGAATGTATGTGGAACTGCCCAATACCGTGGAGGGCATGGTTCATATCAGCACATTGACTGATGATTACTATATTTTTGATCAGGCAAAGTATTGTCTTACCGGGGAAATGACGAAGAAAACCTACAAACTGGGACAAAAGATTAAGGTGGTTGTGGAAAAGACAGATCGTCTGCTGAAAACGATTGATTTTTCTCTGGCAGGGGAGTAAAGTCAGAATTTTGCCCCAGCCAGGGGATACTTTGAGGTTATCGGGCTGTGATTGGTTTGGAAAATACTGTAAAGTCACATCCTGTCCTGTTTTTTCATAAGATATAGGGAAAAGAAAAACAGGAGATTAATTGAATATGCGCGATATTACTTTATGTCATCCCCGGCTTCAGGTATTGGCGGGGAAGCTGGTTGATGAGTGCAACCAGCAGGGGTTAAAGATTAAGATTGGCGAAACCCTGCGGACGAAAGCGGAACAGGATGCCCTTTATGCCCAGGGCAGGACAAAGCCGGGACAGATTGTGACCAATGCGCCCGGCAGTTCCTACAGTTCTTACCATCAGTGGGGAACCGCTTTTGACTTTTTCCGCAATGACGGGAAAGGGGCATATTTTGATAAGGATAACTTTTTTAAGCAGGTAGGCGAACTTGGCGTTAGCCTGGGGCTGGAATGGGGAGGAAACTGGAAATCGATTGTGGATCGCCCCCATTTTCAGCTGCCGGACTGGGGGAGCAGTACCTCAGGGATTAAAAAGCTGTACCGGACGCCGGAGGAGTTTATGAAAACCTGGGTGCGAACCGAGGAAAAATACGGCTGGCTGAAGGATGCCATTGGCTGGTGGTACAGAAATAAGGACGGAAGCTATCCGAAGAGCAAATGGCTTTTGGTCAATCATCACTGGTATTTGTTCGGTGCTTCCGGCTATATCTGCACAGGCTGGCATCGCTGGAACGGCAGTGAGGTTGATGCAGAGGACGGCAGCGGCGACTGGTATTTTCTGGACAATACTAAGGACGGCTCGTTAGAGGGGGCCTGCTGGCATACGAAGGAAAACGGCGCACAGGAAATCTGGTATGTTGAGAAGGAAGAGAATGTTAAGACGATGTAAAGCGGCATAAGATGATATAAGACAACATAAGAAAAATTTGGTGACAGCAGATTTAGGATAAATATTGGAGGACAGAGAAGTTGAAACAGGCGGTAAAGCTGGTAGCGAATAACAAAAAGGCGTACCATGATTATTTTATTGATGAAAAGTTCGAGTGCGGGATTGAACTGTTCGGCACGGAGGTAAAATCGATAAGGATGGGCAAGTGCAGCATTAAGGAGGCATTTGTGCGTGTGGATCACCATAATGAGATTTGGGTTTATGGGATGCATGTCAATCCTTATGAAAAGGGAAATATTTTTAATAAAGACCCGCTTCGGGCGAGAAAACTCCTGATGCATAAGAATGAGATTTTTAAGCTGGCAGGAAAGATTGCAGAAAAGGGCTATACGCTGGTTCCTCTGCAGGTGTATTTTAAGGGCAGCCTAGTTAAGGTAGAAATCGGGCTGGCACGGGGAAAGAAGCTGTATGACAAGCGCGAGGACATTGCCAAGAAAGACCAGAAGAGGGAGATTGAGAGGGAATTTAAGGTGAGGAATCTGTAATTTGTAAGAAATAGAAAAATATCAGAGATACAAGAAATACAATGAGTAATGTAAGGAATACAAGGAGGGCAGGAACATGGGAGTGAAGATGCCGCCAATCGAAAAAGTACATGAAGCCTATGGGGCGGTAGCAGATAACCGGGTTGTGTTAAGAGAGAATGAAGCGGATGTCTCTTCTTCGGATTTAACAAAAACCTATCTGGTTACCTGGAAGGAGAAGGTTTATACATCGAATGACAATGCTTCTTACTGGCAGGGGTATGCAAGCTATCCGATTATCGCTGTTTTGATGCTTCAGGGGAAACTTTCCTTAAACCGGGAAATAGCAGGGCGGTTTCAGGGGATTGACTGGAAGAAGAGGAATACGGATCATAAGAATAAATATGCGGAAGTTGTGGATGAGATTATGGAGGAATTGAAGAAATCGGGCGTGGATACCGAGGAAATCAATAAGGAAATCCAAAAGGTGTATAAAGAACTGGAAGGGCTGGATATTTCCACAAAGAGAAGCAGGATTCGACCGCCGAAGTAGAGGAGAAGGATAGAAAAAGACAGCAGCAGGAAAAGGTAATAACAGATATTAACAGAAAAAGACAACAGTAGAAAAAGGCAGCAATAGAAAAAGACAACAACATAAATAGGGCATTATAATAAAAAATAACAAAAAGCACTGGTCATGATTTTGACATCCAGTGCTTTTTTCATGGACCTGAGGGGAATCGAACCCCTGTCCGAAAACCAATTCCCTGTTCTTCTACTATCATAGTCTGTTCTTTGGCATTCCCTCCATCAGCCGGAAGCAGACATCCTGCTGACTTTAGTAGCTTCATCCTACGCCCGTACAGGCAAAGCTTACTGCACGTCGTTTCCTACATCATCGATGCCAGGTTCTTAACGTGTAGGTGCGCTAAGGCTGACAGCTGCACTAGGCAGCGATTGCTAAATTATCT
>CAJUDX010000124.1 GCA_910584785.1 uncultured Lachnospiraceae bacterium
CTTCCACCGCCGCCGGAACCGCCGCTGCCGCCAGAGCTTCCACCGCCGCCGGAACCGCCGCTGCCGCCAGAGCTTCCACCGCCGCCGGAACTGCTGCTTGGGCCCTTCAGCGTCTTTTTATCCACCTGGATTCCTTGTGCAGAATCAGGTAATCCCGCAGGATACATATAGAACGTCAGGTCTTTCCCATCTGTTACATACCACGTCACATTGCCATTTAATATTACCGGCTGGCAGTCGGACAAGCTCCCGGTAAAATCATCAATATTTCCATCGTTTAACCAATTTCCATTGCCGTCAAAAAACGCTATCTTTACCTTCCTGCTTGTGCTCGACGAACCTGTCATTTCCTCCCACATTACAGCAAAAATGTTATCGGAAAGCTTCACTAACTGCGGAGTGGATGCACTGTATGTTCCTCCCTCCTCATAATCTGTCACCCGGATATAATCAGGTTCCCCGGTTAAATCATCTTTATTAACCACGATTAAGAATATATTCCTTGTGTCGCTGTAACCAAAATTGCCCATATCTACAGTATTCCCAGCCGCCAAATAACTGCTGTCCGAATATTCTACCCCGCCTAAACTAATACCGGTATAATTATCGCCTGTTTCCCCTGGTATTGAAAGAAGCGTAGATGTAATTGGTTCAAACAGTACGTCATCAGCTGGGCAAACCGTCATTACAACCTCCCGCGGATAAGCATCTCCCTGATCCACAGTAACCATAACATCACCGTCAATTTTAATAAATTGGTTAAACGAATGAGAAACATACCCTACTTCATTGCTTGTTACAAGCACGCCATAATGGGCTAATATCATGCTTTCCTGATTCACTATGATCGTCAAATTAGCTTGATGGTTTATTCCATCGCCTGATTTATACATACCATGTGCAGTGCGGATGTACAGATAATCCCCCTTTTCCTCCATACGAAGGCTGCAAAAATCAAAAGGCCTTATGGTATTCGCTCCATACAAGCTCACCGAAGACAAGCGTTCCATATCTTTGCTATACTTTACAATACGGATTACTTCTGTCTCATCATTTTCCCCTAAATTATCCTGTCCAAATACCATGTAAAAGGCATCTGCTCCCGCATAAAAACCGCCAAACTTTGACATCTCCCTGGAAACGCTCCAGCTTTTTGCAAAAGTATAATCCGCATTATACTGCTCAATAATCACTTGGGCGTGTGTATATTCTGCACGGTAAAAGCGCCCATCTCCACCTTCAAATAAATAGGAATTAATCACCCGCCCATATGTATCATAATTTTGGTCATGTTCATTTTCTGTACTGATAAACCTGGTTTTCCCTGTTCCAGGGATAGGGCTGCTGCTTTCATTTTCCAGTTTACGATAAGTAAAGTCTGTCCCCTCTGGAAAAGCCCTCTGACCCAGGAAAACTACAGATTCTGGAATTACCACAGAAGTAATCGCTGTCCCACAAAAGGCATATCGCTTAATGTAACGGATATTATTAGATAATTCCACATTTGCCAAAGCACTGCAGCCATCAAATGCGTAGCTATTAATATCAACAACATTCTCTGGGATTGTTATTCTGGTTAAACCTGTACAGCCAGAAAAAGAGTTGCTTTTTATGGTTGTCATACCCTTCGAAAGCTTTATGGTAGTTAAGCCGCTGCAGCCATTAAATGCATAACTCTCAAGGTTAGCTACCTGATCCGGAAGCTCCATAGAAGATAAGCCGACACATTCATTGAATGCATAGCTTCCAATATTTACCATGCTTTCCGGAAGCTTTATCTTTTCCAGGTTTTTACAGACAGAAAACGCATAACTTCCAATATTTGCCACGCCATCTGCCATCTCTACATTTTTCAGGTTATCGCATCTTTGGAAAGCGGCTTCCCCAATATCCGTTACGCTTCCTGGTATTTCTGCACTTTCCAAATTCGTACATCCGAAAAATGCACGTTTTCCAATATTGGTTACTCCTGGTTTAATAATAACTTTTTTAATATCTGACCAAAGCGAATACCATGGAGTAGCAAAAGAGTCCCAATCGGGCATTAGCCCCTCACCGCTGATGGTTAACACATTCTCCTGGTTTAACTCCCATTTTAATCCGCCGTCACAAACTCCTCTTGCCAAAGGCACTGCATTTTTCAGGTTACTGCAATCCGTAAATGCTCCGCTTTCAATAGTAATTACGCTGTCAGGAAGATTAATATCTGCCAGGCTCACGCATCCATAAAACGCACCACTGCCAATACTGGTTAAACTCCCTGGGATTTCAACACTAACCAGGTTCATGCAAAAATAAAATGCCCATCTGCCGACTGTCGTTATCCCCTCTTCAATCACAATTTTTTCAATATCCCGCTTTAAAGCATTCCATGGAATCTTTTCTGATTCTGTGTGATCCCAATCAGGCATTTTCCCCTTACCGCTAATCGTAAGCGTCCCATCATCATCCAGTTTCCATGACAAGCCATCGCCAAATTCACCGCTCTTAACTGTTTCTGCAGCCGCCTGCAGCGGTTCATTGTTCACCAACTCTAAATCATCAAAAACTTCTTCACCTTCAAAATCCAAGACCTTGCGCCGCTCCTGGGTATTGACCAAATAAAACGAACCGCCCTCATTCACCGCAAAGGTCATCCTGTATTCATCACCGCTGTCCGCCTTGACAATATCTGTAGGAAGCACTTCCAGATTCCCTTTGGATTTCTCATGAATTACCGAAATGGATGCCATTGGATCCAACTGTTCCTCAGGAACCGTCATGGTAATGGTTACTGGTTTTCCTTTTCCGGTAATTAAGCCTTTAAAGGCAAATATGCCATTACCGTCCATTTCCAAGCTTTTTGCAGAAAGCGCTTTATCTATCCATTGTGCCAATTCCTCAGAACTTTGTCCATCATCTGTTTTGCTGATGGTTAATTTCCTATCATTTAAACCAATAGCAGCTAATTGGTAATTATCCGCAATTTCTCCTTCAATTTGATTTGGATTATACCATTCCCCAACTAATGTAGAATCACTGTAGATTTCCTTATACCCACTTACCAGGATTGGATATTCATGGTTGTAGTAATACCATCCGGCAAATGCCAGGTGATTTTCTTCACTTTCATCGGCATCTACATCCATTTCCTTGTCAGTTACATACTTATCATTTCCAGCCGAATTTGCCTGGTTCTCAATTGACTGCCAAACAGGTTCCTTTCCGGCATCTTCCGCTTCCTTTGCCGCTAACTGCAGATTGGTAAAATATCCTTCATCATCCTTTTCTAAATCATAAAAGGATTGTACCCATTCCTTTCGATCTGTACCGGATTTTAATCCATTTGATTTTGACGCATTAGACTTTGTGGAAACCAAATCCTCATCGGAAATTCCTGCGAAATATCCTCCCTCACCAGCCTGAAATGTTATTTCGATGGCTTTCTTTTTCTTGGATGGCCTTCCTACAGTTGTGGCTGAGACTGGTATAAGATTCGCTGTGGATATTGCCACGATTAAAGTCGCGGCGATTGCTGTTTTTAATCGTTTTGATGATTTCCGAGTTAAAAATGGCAGTCGCTTTAGTGTTGCTTGATTCACTTTTTCTTTACTCATTCTGTTCTTCCCTCCTGTGTTTATTTGAATTTCTTTTTCATTCTTTATGATTCAATGATCACATTTACCTTTTCTCATCATACAGTCCCTCTTATATAACAACCGTTCCAAAGAATTTTAATTTGGTAGCATTTAGGCCCAACACATCTATCATACCTCCAGGTTATTTCCAATTTTATCTCATCCCATTTTTAATACGTGTTGTAATCTTACGTATTCTATGTTATAATACAGATGCATGGGAGGTAAAACAAAAAAGCCAAGAGAACTGGAGAAAATCATTCTTTCTGATGGATGGGTTTTCAAATCCCAAGAAGGTTCCCATAAACACTATTTCCATCCATCTAAACCAGGAAAAGTTACTATCCCTTTCCATTGCAAGGACATTCCTAAGGGTACTGAAAATTCAATCTTAAAACAAGCCGGATTAAAATGAGCCTTGCTGTTTAAAAAATCTTATCTTTTATTGGAGGTATTTATATGTTATCTGCTTACCCTGCCTGCTTTCTCAAGGAGGAAAATGGATACTCTGTCATCTTCCCTGATCTGAACCATTTATCCACCTGTGGCGATACTTTAGATGAAGCCCTTGCCATGGCAGTTGACTGCCTAGCCGGTTACTTGTACTGGCTCCAAAAAGACGGGGATGCCATACCAGAAGCCTCTTCTATTGAACAGATCAACATAGCTAAAATTACTGAAGAATTAGAAGTATCACCTAAGCAAGCCTTTATCAATATTATCACTGTAGATGTGGCTGAATATGCGAAAAACCATTTTGAAAAATCCGTAAAAAAGACTCTTTCTATTCCAGCTTGGCTTAACAAGGCGGCTTTAGAACAAAATGTTAATTTCTCCCAGGTATTGCAGGATGCTTTAAAAGCACGGCTTCATTTAGGATAGATGAAATCAAGAACATATACAAAATTGCCGCATACTTTATATGGAAAATATGGCCGATAATGTTTATGACAGCATTATCGGCCATCTCCTTTCAATCAATTCTCTTTAACTTATCACTAAATTTGACCTATTCAAAAAATTCCTAAGTATTTACTTATTCCTCCCAAACCCCTTGGGAATTCACATAATACTCACCAATCCATATATCAGACATCATAGCCCCCATCGTACCATCATCAATTTCTTTAAAATAGTACCACTTGCCATCGATCATTTTCCA
>CAJUDX010000125.1 GCA_910584785.1 uncultured Lachnospiraceae bacterium
ATGGACGAAGCCACGCCACATCTGCATATAGATTTCATTCCTTATGTCACTGGAAATAAGCGGGGGCTTGAAACGAGGGTATCTTTGAAAAAAGCACTGTACTCATTTTGGCAAAAGGCGAACTGCTACCTGTAAACTGGTTCGTACACTTCTAGCTGTAAAATTCATTTAGAGATGGAATACGCAAAAACCTTGACTTTCCCTCTACTTTGTGCAAAAATATAGCTTAATCGGACGAAGTCCGGCCTTATTTTAACCGATGGTTTGATTAAATGATAAAGATTAGCTTGGGTGTAAAGAAAGAAGGAAGAAAACGATGACAAAGATTGATGTGATTTCCGGTTTCTTGGGTGCAGGTAAGACGACATTTATTAAGAAGCTTTTAGAAGAGGCTGTGGCAAAGGAACAGGTTGTACTGATTGAAAATGAATTTGGTGAGATTGGAATAGACGGCGGATTTTTAAAGGATTCTGGTATTGAAATTCGGGAAATGAATTCAGGATGTATCTGCTGTTCGTTAGTGGGCGATTTTGGAAAGTCCTTGGAGGAAGTGATTACCACCTATCATCCGCAGAGAGTAATTATCGAGCCTTCTGGCGTGGGCAAACTCTCCGATGTAATGAAGGCTGTGCGCGATGTGGCAGTTCATCTGGATGTAGAACTGAACAGTTCAGTTACGGTTGTGGATGTTAAGAAATGCAAAATGTATATGAAGAATTTTGGTGAATTTTTTAACAATCAGATTGAGTATGCCGGAAATATTGTCTTAAGCCGGACGGATATTGCAGATAAGGAGAAGGTGGAAGCGGCGGTAGCCATGATTCGGGAGCATAATGCCAAGGCAACCGTGATTACAACACCGATTGACCAGCTAACCGGGGAACAGCTGCTGGAAATTATCGAAAAGCCGGATACGATGATGGCAGATCTTCTGGCCCAGGTGCAGGCAGAGTACCAGGGGCATGATCATGACCATCATCATGAAGGCAGTGCCTGCCACGATCATGACGACCACGACCACCATCATCATGAAGGTAGTGCCTGCCACGATCATGACGACCACGACCACCATCATCATGAAGGTAGTGCCTGCCACGATCATCACCATCATGACCACGATCATCACCACGAGAACGGCTGTGACTGTGGCTGCTATGATCATGACCATCACCATCATCATGCAGACGAAGTTTTTACCAGCTGGGGTTTGGAGACGACAATTCCCTGCACCAGGGAAAAGCTGGAAGTTATTCTGGAAAAGCTGGCGGAAACAACGGCTTATGGAGAAGTTCTTCGGGCAAAGGGAATGCTTCCTTCGGAGGAATCCGGGCAGTGGCTGTATTTTGATTTGGTTCCCGAACAGTATGAAATCCGTGAAGGAGCACCGGATTTTACCGGAAGAGTGTGTGTTATTGGTGCGCGGTTAAAGGAAGATGAATTGAATCAGGCATTTGGCAGGAGATAAATAATGGGAGAGTATGAATTAGAGGATGATATTATTCCGGTATTTTTAATCAATGGATTTTTAGAGGCGGGAAAGACGCAATTTTTACAGTTTACGATGGCACAGGATTATTTCCAGACCCAGGGAAAAACGCTTTTAATTGTCTGCGAAGAGGGCGATACGGAGTATGATCCTGAACTGTTAACGCGTACCCGGACAACGGTTGTCTATGTAGAGGATCAGGAACAGCTTACCCCGGAATATCTGACGGAACTGGAATGGTTAAATAACCCGGAGCGCGTGCTTTTGGAATGGAACGGCATGTGGAACCAGGATGAATTAAAGCTGCCCAAAGACTGGGAGGTTTACCAGCAGGTGACGATCATCGATGGTTCCACATTAAACCTTTATCTTGCCAATATGAAACCGCTTCTTGGGGCAATGCTGCGCAATTCGGAATTGGTTATCTGCAACCGCTGCGACGAGGTAAACGACGAATCGCTGACGGCTTACCGTCGGGCAATCCGTGCTATGTGCCAGAATGGTCAGCTGGTTTTGGAAGATAAGGAAGGAGAAATACAGCAGGATATGCTGGAAGAAGATTTGCCCTATGATGTCCATGCTGAGGTTATTCAGATAGAACCGGAGGATTTTGGTATATGGTACTTTGACTGTATGGATGTACCTGAACGCTATGAGGGAAAAATGGTGGAGTTTACCGGAATGGTATTAAAAAGCCCGGATTTCCCGAAAAATTACTTCGTTCCGGGCAGGATGGCAATGACCTGCTGCGAGGCGGATATGACCTTTATCGGTTATGTCTGCAAGGCCAGGGAAGCCAGAAATCTTGAAACGAAGCAGTGGGTGCATGTAAAGGCAAAGGTGGCCTATGAATTTTGGAAAGATTATGGAGAAAAAGGCCCGGTGCTTTACGCAGAATCCGTTGAACCGGCAGAAGAGATTAAGGGATATGTGCAGTTTTAGCTTGTTGGTAATCTCTGTTTTCATAGGGTATGTTTAAAAACCACAGGCTTCAGGCGTGAAAACGAAAAAGGCAGGAGACAGAACCGGATAAGGCGAAGCTTCCTGTTTTTTTATGATAGTTTGGCGATTTGCGGGAGCATGAAAGTTCACAGGAAACTTTCTTGATAGGAGGAGCAAATAAAATGAGAAAAGTGTATGCGGCAGGCTTTTGTGCTTTCCAACCATTGAGGTAGTTCTTCCTGCGGAAAATTATCGATTTAGCGTGTTTAACTGCCGGGGTCTGTTGAAAACGCTTAAACGTTTATCCAGCGTTCAGATAAACGAAATATCAGTATTTCCAAAGAGAAAAGACTAAAATTTGTAAGGAAAATCATGTACTTTTTCTTTAAGACTATGTTATACTAAAGAAGATAAGGTATAAAAATAGGTTTTTGATACATTTTAGATAGAATAAAGATACCATGAAACAGGAGTAAAAGAAATGGAAAATGCAAATTATGAGGAGGTCTTAAGGAGACGGCAGGAACGGCGAAGGCTCGAAAGAAAACGACGCAAGCGAAAAGTGATGATGATGTATGTGCTGATGCTGTCAGTGGTATTGATTGCAGGCGTCTCTGCTTTTGCCTTTTGGAAAAATAGATTAAACCATGAACATGACCCGGAAAAAGTGTTCAGCGATACACAACTTGGCACAGACGAGCCGCAGGATGCTGTTACCGCAGTAAATCCGGTGCCGGAGACATCCGTGGAAGATTTGGAAAATCAAAGTCATTCTGATGAACAAAATCCCGATAGCCAGGACGATACAAATTCTGCAAATCAGCAAAATCATCCTGACAATCAGGAAGTATCAGGGAATATTTTTCAGCGCTTTATAATCTGGATTCGCGGCTTGTTTGGTCAGGAGAATGCTGCTTCTTCAAATTCCAGTGATAAGGAAAACGCAGATTCTGTTGATTTTACAAAGGCAGATGCGGCAAGTCCTTCATTCGAGACGGATAGTTTGGAAAATCCATCCGAAACTTTGCCGGAAGGCGGGGAAGAAACACAAGCAATACAGGTTCCCGATATGAATACACCGGAAGGCCGGCTGGCTAACCTTCTTTTTCTGGCAGAACGGCTTGCACTGGGCTATGATTATGATAAAGCCATTGAACTTTTGCAGACTAGTGAAGAGTTTTCGGCAAGTCCTGAAGTTCTCCAGGCGATAGAAACCTATGAAATTGCGAAAGCTTCTCTGGTGGAATATGATATAAAAAAAATTACTCATGTATTTTTCCATTCGCTGGTGATGGATAATGCCAGGGCGTTTGACGGGGATGATGATTCCAAGGGCTATAACCAGGTGATGACTACCAGCAATGAATTTCTGAAAATTCTTGAGGAAATGTACAGCCGCGGTTATGTGCTGGTCCGCCTTCATGATATGGCCCACGAGGAGACCGATGAGAATGGAAATGTCCGCATGGTAAAAGGAAAAATCATGCTTCCTGAAGGGAAGAAAGCCTTTGTCATGTCGCAGGATGATGTTTGCTATTATCCTTATATGAGCGATGACGGCTTTGCTAAACGAATTATCGTGGGTGAGGATGGAAAACCAACCTGTGTTATGGAACAGGAGGATGGGACGGAAATCACAGGTTCCTTTGATTTAATTCCTTTGCTGGAAGATTTTATTCAGCTGCACCCGGATTTTTCCTACCGCGGTGCCAGGGCAGTAATTGCCTTTACCGGCTATGAAGGAATTTTGGGCTACCGCACTGCCGCTTCCTACCAGGAAAAGAATCCTAACTATGAGGCGGACAGGCAGCAGGCGGCCCTGGTGGCACAATGTCTTAGGGACAATGGCTGGGAGCTTGCTTCCCATAGCTGGGGGCATCGCTACCTGGGGCAGATTGAATATGATAAATTTGTAACGGATACAGACAAATGGGAGGCCGAAGTGGAATCTTTGATTGGGCCTACGGATATTATTCTGTTTCCCTTTGGTGACGATATCGGAGACTGGCATGGCTATGCTTCCGATAATGACCGATTTAATTATCTTTACTCCGTAGGTTTCCGCTATTTCTGTAACGTTGACTCCAAGGACTACTGGGTACAGCTGGGCGATACCTACCTTCGCCAGGGGAGAAGAAACCTGGACGGCTTCCGCATGTGGAAGGATATCGAGGCTGGTCAGGAGGGACGCACAGAGGATCGCAAGCTGGATGATTTATTCCGTGCCGAGGATATTTTTGACCCGGCAAGGCCTACTCCGGTAGAGTGGGAGTAA
>CAJUDX010000126.1 GCA_910584785.1 uncultured Lachnospiraceae bacterium
CATTTTGACCGGAAAAATTATTTTTATCCCGATAATCCGCAGAATTACCAGATTTCTCAGCTCTATGCGCCGATTTGCCGTGATGGTTTTGTGGAAATCGAAACGGAGGAGGGAAAAAAGAAGATTCGGATTCATGAGTTGCACATGGAGGAGGATGCGGGGAAATTAATCCACGATGAGGATGCGGCTGGGGCGTGTTCACTGGTGGATTATAACCGCAGTGGTGTTCCTTTGCTGGAAATTGTCACGGAGCCGGATATACGAAGCGCCGGGGAAGCTGTTGCGTTCTTAGAAAAGCTGCGGGTGATTTTGCTGTATCTTGGCGTTTCGGATGGTAAGCTTCAGGAAGGTTCCATGCGCGCTGATGTCAATCTTTCTGTTCGGGAAGCCGGCTCTAAGACTTTGGGAACCCGGACAGAGATGAAGAATCTAAACTCATTTAAGGCCATTATCCGGGCGGCTGCCAAGGAAAAAAAGCGGCAGGTGGATTTACTTGAGGCAGGAAAACCGGTGGTTTTGGAAACGCGGCGCTGGGATGATGGTCTGGGGACGTCTTATCCCATGCGTTCGAAAGAGGATGCGCGGGATTACCGTTATTTTCCCGAACCGGATTTGCCTCCTCTTGAGATTTCCGATGCCTGGATAGAGAGGATACAAAAAGCTCAGTCCGAGATGCGGGAAGAGAAAGTCGCCCGTTACGAGAGGGAATTTGGCCTTCCCGCCTATGATGCCCTGCTGCTGACGGAAAGTCCTGCGATGGCCCGGTTATTTGAGGAGACTATTGCTGCCCGCGGGCAGCCCAAGGCCGTTTCCAACTGGCTGATGGTGGAAGGGATGCGGCTGTTAAAGGAACAGAAGATGGAACCGGAGCAGATGATGCTTTCTCCTGTGCATTTGGCAGGGCTGATTACTATGCTGGAGAAGAAGGAGATTAACCGGACAGCCGCCAGAGAAGTGTTTGAACAAATGGTTTTGTATCAGGTGGAACCGCAAGCCTATATCGAAGAAAAGGGCCTTCGTACGGTTTGGGATGAAAATGCCCTGCAAATGGTGATTGAGCAGGTATTTGCCGCAAATCCTCAGTCGGTTCAGGATTATCTTGGCGGGAAAGAGAGGGCTGCTGGTTTCCTGGTCGGGCAGGTGATGAGGGCAATGAAGGGAAAGGCTGATCCTGAGAAGGTAAATTGTCTGGTGAAGGAAAGACTGCAGGGCGCACTTGGAATACCTGAATTAAATCGCCTGTTCGGCGATGGACTTATAAAGTAAACCTTCATGTGCCCATAAGGGGGGTGCTGCCGTAGAGGAAAGACTGCAGGGCGCACTTGGAATACCTGAATTAAATCGCCTGTTCGGCGATGGACTTATAAAGTAAGTATTGACGCAAAGAAAAAAATGCGTATAATGATAGCAACAGGAAAAAAGCAAAGACAGAGAAAGAAAGGGAATCAACGCATGAGACCATATGCAGAAATGACGAAGGAAGAGTTGTCCGCATTAAGGGAGCAGTTAAATATCCGCTATAAGGAATTTCAGGGAAAGGGTCTGAGCCTGAATATGGCAAGAGGAAAGCCCTGTACAGAACAGCTGGATTTATCGATGGGAATGATGGATGTCTTGGGCAGCGGAGACGATTTAACCTGTGAGGACGGTACCGACTGCCGTAATTACGGCGTGTTGGATGGAATCCGCGAGGCAAAGGAAATTATCGGTGATATGATGGAAAATCCTATTGATAATATTATTATTTATGGAAATTCCAGCTTAAATGTAATGTATGACACCATTTCCCGCTCGATGACGCACGGCGTAATGGGAAGTACACCCTGGTGTAAACTGGATAAGGTAAAGTTTTTATGTCCGGTTCCCGGTTATGATCGCCATTTTGCAATTTCTGAACATTTCGGGATTGATATGGTTCCTGTTCCCATGACGCCTACCGGTCCGGATATGGATGTGGTGGAGGAATTAGTTGCCTCTGACGAAGCAATTAAAGGAATCTGGTGCGTACCCAAGTATTCTAATCCGCAGGGGATTTCCTACTCTGATGCAACGGTGCGCCGTTTTGCCCGTTTAAAACCGGCAGCCAGCGATTTCCGTATTTATTGGGATAATGCCTATGGTGTTCATCACCTGTATGACCAGGATCAGGATCATCTGATTGAGATTTTGGCGGAATGTAAAAGGGCCGGAAACCCGGATTTAGTGTTTAAGTTTGCTTCGACCTCAAAGATTAGCTTTCCCGGCTCTGGTCTGGCAGCAATTGCAACTTCCTCGAATAATCTGGAGGATATCCGCAAGCAGTTAAAGATACAGACTATTGGCTATGATAAAGTAAATCAGTTAAGGCATGTGCGCTTTTTTGGCGATATCCATGGAATGGTGGAGCATATGCGCCTTCATGCGGATATTCTGCGCCCGAAGTTTGAGACGGTAATTAATATTCTTGAATCTGAGCTGGGTGGCCTGGGTATTGGTGAGTGGACCAAACCGAAGGGAGGATATTTTATTTCCTTTGATTCACTGGATGGATGCGCAAAGGCAATTGTGGCTAAGGCGAAGAAGGCCGGGGTTGTGATGACTGATGCTGGTGCGACTTATCCTTACGGGAAAGATCCATATAACTGCAATATTCGAATTGCACCGACGTATCCATGTCTTGAGGATTTGAAAACGGCGATGGAGATATTCAGCTTGTGTGTAAAGATTGTAAGCATTGATAAGATGCTGGGAAAGAAGAAGCCGGGAATGTAATCCCGTAGTGACAGAGCAGACAGAGAAGATTTATCTGTGCAGGAAGTGAAAGAAACTGCTGCAGGCGGGAGGGAAGGCTTTCGTGGGCAGCAGTTTTTGTTTTGGCTGTGGTGAATGTTTGTGAGCAGTAACACTTTTCAGGCAAATTGTATTTGACGGGTGAAAACAGACTGTGTTAAAATAGGTACAGTTTGTCTGTGCTGTGTTTTCGGCATGCATCAAGGGAGAAAGGATTGTTAAAAAAGCATTGGAAAATAAGAGAAGAAGGATGAGAAAATGGCTGGGCCTGGCGGTTTGTGTTCTGGTTTGTGGGGGATTATGGGCCTGCAAAACAGATAAAAAAACGACGGAGCCGCTGCGAAGGTCAGACTTTCTTTTAAATACATTTGTTACGGTTACTGTTTATGAGGAAAAGGAAGAACAGCTTTTGGAAGATGCCATTGAGGTGTGCCGTGATTATGAGCAGAAATTAAGCAAAACAATAAAGGGAAGTGAGATTTACACGCTGAATCACCGGGAGAAAGGGAACAGCGAGGTGGAGGTTTCGGCTTTTACAGCAAAGCTGATTGAAGAAGGGCTGGAGTTTTCACGGATCTCGGAAGGCGCCTTTGATATTACGATTGAGCCGCTTAGTTCTTTGTGGAACTTTACGGAAGGGGAAAAACAGGTGCCGGAAAAAGAGGCAATCAGGGAAGCTGTACAGAGGGTGGATTACCGAAAGCTTTCAGTAGAAGGAAATCAAGTATGCTTTGCAGATGAAGGTACTGCGATAGAACTGGGAGCCATTGCCAAAGGCTATATCGCAGATCAGGTCAAGGCGTATTTAACAAGTCAGGGGGTGGAGAGTGGTTTAATTGATTTAGGGGGGAATATTCTCTGCATAGGAAACCGCCCGGATGGAACTCCGTTTAAGATTGGGCTCCAAAAACCTTATTATAATCGGAAGGAAACCATAGCGATTTTGAATATTACCGATCAATCGGTGGTAACATCGGGAGTTTATGAGCGATGTTTTGAACAGGATGGAATCAATTATCACCATATTCTCAACCCCAAAACAGGATATCCTTATCAAAATGGACTTTTGAGTGTCACAATTGTTTCAGAACGATCGGTAGACGGCGACGGGTTAAGTACCACCTGCTTTTCTTTAGGGCTGGAAAAAGGGCTGGAACTTGTTAATTCCCTGGAAAATGTATATGCGTATTTTATTACTGAGGATTATCAGGTGCACTATTCCCAGGGGGCAGAAAAGCTGTTAAGTCAATCCTAAGACTTTTCCGTTTCTTAAACCTATTAAGGAAGTTCCCCGCTTCGAAGTCGTAAAGACGAAAGCGGTGGGCAGGGGGACTTATTTGTGTCAGGTGAGCAGACAAGGAGCAACCAACATGTTTAACCTTCAAAATTATCTCTATAAGAAGAATAAATTGATTAATTATGAAACCATGGCTTATCTTATTTGTGGGGTATTGACAACTTTGGTTGACTGGCTGATGTTTGCACTGCTGAATGAACAACTGAAGTTGGATTATCGCCTGTCTACTGCGCTTTCCTGGCTGGGGGCTGTGGTTTTTGCCTACGTAGTTAATAAACTTATTGTATTTAAAAATTATCAATTTCGCCCTGCGCATCTCTGGAAGGAATGGTGGAGTTTTTTTGCCGCCCGTGCGGTTTCCGGCCTGATGGTGATGCTTCTGATGATTTTCTTTGTGGATAAATTACATTGGGGGCGTTTTTGTCTGGGAAGTTTTCAGGCGGGACTCTACCTTGCCAAGGGTGTCGTCTCCGCGGTCAACTTAGTGGTTAATTATATCTTTAGTAAGCTGTGGATTTTT
>CAJUDX010000127.1 GCA_910584785.1 uncultured Lachnospiraceae bacterium
CTATGACCCTCTGCTTGTAAGGCAGATGCTCTCCCAGCTGAGCTAAGACCCCATTGTGTCGCTTTTTTGCGACTGCCAGGATAGTATACCTCGAAAGGTCTCAATTGTCAACACTTTTTTGTAATTTTTTTCTTTTGGGTAAAAAAGCCTGTAGACTTTATAGAAGTTTTATAGAATATTAAGCCATTTTGGAAAAAATATCAAGGGAAAAATACCACTTTTGCTGCGGTTTATGATATACTTAAGGGCAGAGCATAGTGAAAGCGTATTGCGCGTTCCAGGATAATACTTAGGAGGCTATTCATGTATTTTTTTATCGTGAATCCCCATTCCAGTGCTGGGAAGGGAGAACGGATATGGAAAAAACTGAGGAAGTTGCTGGAAAAGGAAGCAGTCTGCTATGAGAGCTATCTGACCAGACGACCGGGAGACGCCAGGGCCTGTGCCCGCGCATTGACAGAAAACGCCAGGGACATCAAGGTAATTGTAGCAGTGGGCGGGGATGGAACCTTAAATGAGGTATTGGATGGCCTGCATTTTTATCCTGCAGTTGCCCTGGGCTATATTCCTGCGGGTTCAGGGAATGACTTTGCCCGAAGCCTGCGTCTGCCGGCAAACCCCAAGCGGGCGTTGAAAAAAATCCTTACCTCCCCCTATTATCAGCTTTTTGATTACGGGGTACTGACTTATGGGAACAGAGCGGAACACCGGCGCTTTGTGGTGAGTGCCGGGATAGGGCTGGATGCGGAGGTTTGTGTCTGTCAGCAGAAGGGGATATTAAGCAGAATCCTGCGCTGTCTCCATTTGGAACGATTTTCTTATCTTCTTCCGGGAATTATCCGGCTGATTTTGACAAAGCCGTCGAAAGGCTATATTATTCTGGATCGGGTGAAAAAGATTGAGTTTAATCATATTTATTTTGTATCCGCACATATTCATCCCTATGAGGGGGGAGGTTTTCGTTTTGCACCGGGGGCTGACGGAAGCGATGGAAAGCTTCTGGTGTGCGTGGTCAGCCATAGCAGTAAACAAAAGCTTTTCCGCACCCTAGTTTCCGCCCTGCTTTACCGGGGAAAGCGCCTTAAAGGCATCCGTCTTTATGAGTGTCAGGAGGCGGCTTTCTATCTGGAGCAGCCGCGGGCTGTTCATGTAGACGGGGAGGATTGCGGGGTCTGGGGCAGGGTAGAAGCAGAGTGCATTGGAAAGAAAATTAAAATGATTGTTTGAGGCTGTGTCTGCAGCAGAAAAAGGGAGAACTTGCGATGAGAATTGGACAGGGATATGACGTGCACCGTCTGACGGAGGATAGAAAATTGATATTAGGAGGGGTGGAAATTCCTTATGCGCTGGGGCTTTTAGGTCATTCCGATGCGGATGTACTGGTTCATGCGGTGATGGATGCTCTTTTGGGAGCAGCGGCGCTGGGGGATATCGGTGAACACTTTCCCGATACTGATCCTAAATATAAGGGAATTTCCAGTATAGAATTGCTCAAGGAGGTAGGGGGACTTCTGGCCCGGAACCATTATGCCGTTGGGAATATCGATGCGACGATTATTGCCCAGCGTCCCAAGCTGGCGGGCTACCGACCGCAGATGGCGGTAAATATTGCTGAGGCATTGGGAATAAAGCCGGGGCAGGTCAGTGTAAAGGCCACGACGGAGGAAGGCCTGGGATTTACCGGACAGGGCGAGGGAATCAGCGCACAGGCTATTGTCTTATTGACAGAAGGGGCAACTTATTGTTATTATGGTTCTGAAACTAATGCCAGGAAAGAAAAGGAGAATGAGGGGAAAGAATAATGAAGATTTATAATACGTTATCCAGACGTAAGGAAGAGTTTATTCCATTGGAGCCGGGAAAGGTGAAAATGTATGTCTGCGGACCTACCGTATATAACCTGATTCATATTGGCAATGCGCGTCCGATGGTGATTTTTGACACGGTGCGGCGCTATTTTGAATATAAAGGTTATGAGGTGAATTTTGTCTCAAACTTTACCGATGTGGATGATAAGATTATTAAAAAGGCAGTGGAAGAGGGTGTAGAGTCTGAGGTGATTTCCCAGCGCTATATTGCCGAGTGCAAAAAGGATATGGAGGCACTGAATGTCCGGCCTGCGACAAAGCATCCTCTGGCGACGGAGGAGATTCCGGGAATGCTTCAGATGATTCAAACCCTGATTGAAAAAGGCCATGCCTATGCTGCGAAGGACGGAACGGTATATTTTCGCGTAAAGTCCTTTAAGGAGTATGGAAAATTATCCCATAAGAATTTGGATGAGCTGCAGTCTGGTTTCAGGGAGCTTAAAGTGACTGGTGAGGAGGGGAAGGAGGACCCGAATGATTTCGTTCTCTGGAAACCAAAAAAGGAAGGGGAGCCATACTGGGAGTCTTTATGGTGCCAGGGCCGTCCCGGCTGGCATATTGAGTGTTCCGTAATGGCTAAACGCTATCTGGGTGATCAGATTGATATTCATGCCGGCGGTGAGGACTTAATCTTCCCTCACCATGAAAATGAAATTGCCCAGAGTGAGGCGGCAAATGATAAGCCATTTGCCACCTATTGGATGCATAATGGATTTTTAACCATCGACAGCCAGAAGATGAGCAAGTCACTGAATAATTTCTTTACTGTAAGAGAAATTGCGGATAAGTATGATCTTCAGGTACTTCGCTTCTTTATGTTAAGCGCACACTACCGCAGCCCCTTAAACTTTGGTGCTGATTTGATGGAAGCTTCGAAAAATGGTCTGGAACGCATCTTAACTGCAATGGATCGACTGCGCGGTCTGGAGGAAAAGAAGAGGGCAGAGGTAAAGGCCTCTGCTAAAGAAGAGACGTCGGCACTATTGAATCAGGAAGAAGTTCTGGCAGCAGAGACGCTTAAGGAACTGGTGGGAAAATTTGAAGCGGCGATGGAAGATGATTTTAATACCGCGGATGCCGTTTCTGCCCTCTTTGAGATGGTGAAGCTGGCAAATGTTTCGGCAAAGGAGGACGGTACATTGACCTTTATCCATGAAATCAGGGAGGCCATCGACCGTCTCTGCCAGATTTTGGGAATCCTTACTGCACGTAAAGCCGAGGTTTTGGACGAAGAAGTTGAAGCCTTGATTGCCCAGCGCCAGGCGGCAAGAAAAAATAAAGACTTTGCCCAGGCTGATGCTATTCGGGCGCAGCTTCTTACCATGGGAATTGTTCTGGAGGATACCAGGGAAGGTGTAAAATGGAAACGGGCATAACACCTGATTTTCTCTCGTTCTATCGCGAAACCATGCAGATGGAAGCCGTGGATGCCAGTCAATATTCTCCGCTGGTTCTGGCCTATGTGGGGGATGCTGTCTACGAACTTATGGTGCGGATAAAAGCCGTAAATCACGGAAACCTGCCCATGAATAAGCTGCATAAGCACAGTTCGCACCTGGTTTGTGCCGAAACCCAGGCAAAGCTGATTAAGGCACTGGAAGGAGAACTGACCCCGGAGGAACACGCTGTATTTAAGCGGGGACGCAATGCCAAATCGATGACTTCGGCAAAAAATGCGTCGGTTATTGATTACCGCTATGCCACCGGATTTGAGGCGCTGGTTGGATGGCTTTTCTTATCCGAACAGTTTGAACGGTTAACGTTGCTTATCCGCCAGGGCTTTGATCTTTTGGGAGAAGAGTGAAATGATTTGAGGAGGAGCAGGAAAATTTGAACGATCAGGAATTAACCATAGAAGGCCGCAATGCCGTGCTGGAAGCATTTCGGGCAGGGCGTCCGATGGATAAACTATTAATTTTGGATGGCTGTCGGGACAGCCCCATACAGTCGATTATCAGGGAAGCCAGAAAGCAGGAAACGATCATCCAGTATGTTTCGCGGGAGAGACTTGACCAGATGTCTCCGGGGGGAAAGCACCAGGGCGTTATCGCTTATGGTGCGGCCTATGCCTATGCTGAAATTGAAGATATGCTGAGGGCAGCCAGAGAAAAAAATGAACCTCCGTTTTTGCTTCTTTTGGATGGGATTGAAGATCCACATAATTTGGGGGCGATTATTCGTACGGCAAATCTGGCTGGAGCGCATGGTGTCATTATTCCCAAACGCCGGGCGGTCGGGCTGACAGCTGTGGTTGCCAAGGTTTCCGCAGGAGCCTTAAATTACACCCCTGTAGCCAAGGTGACAAATTTGGCACAGACGATGGAGGAACTAAAGGAGCAGGGGATGTGGTTTGTCTGTGCGGATATGAACGGGGAGAGTATGTACCGGCTGGATCTGCGCGGTCCGATTGGCTTGGTGATTGGCAATGAAGGTGAAGGTGTCGGAAAGCGAGTGAAGGAAACCTGCGATATGGTTGCCTCAATTCCCATGCACGGACAGATTGAATCATTAAATGCTTCCGTGGCTGCGGGAGTGCTGGCTTATGAGATTGTGCGGCAGCGACTTTTATAAAAGGGCTGTATGTCATCGTTAAACGATTTTTTGCTTACTGTAAAAGTTCACCACCGATTAGGCGGTCTAAGTTCAGGTATTCCAAGTGCGCCCGGCAGATTTTTATTT
>CAJUDX010000128.1 GCA_910584785.1 uncultured Lachnospiraceae bacterium
CCCTTGATAATAAGCAAAACCAGAATAACCGCAATTACAATCAAAAGAATTCCAACTATCCTACCCAATGTTTTTATCACTCTTTTCATGACATATCTCCTTCATCTTTCTTACCACATTTCCCTATTTTCGTCTGCCATGATTGACTTTTGACTCAACATCCGCTATGCTGAATCAGGAAACTGCCAGTGCTTCATGCAACTTAAGTCGCACTTATTTATTTTAAACACTTTGTAAAAAATATCAACTGGTTATGATCCATTTGCAACTTTTCCCCAAAAAAGTCGCTCTCCTTGGAAAGGAATATATATGGGAAACAATAAGAAGGCAACTGATTTCCTGAAAGAATGTATGTCTGATGCATTAATCAGCCTAATGGAACAGAAAGACTTTTCTAAAATAACAGTGAATGACATTGCAGATATTGCCGGTGTAAACCGATCAACCTGGTTTAGAAACTTTAATTCCAAAAACGAAGCTTTGACTTTTAAAATGATTCGGCTATGGAATCGCTGGTCTGACGAGCATGGGCTTATGGAACGGAAAAGATTTACCCTGGATAATGCCAATGAATTCTTCTGCTTCAACTATGAATACCGCCGCATCCTCCGGATTATTTATACTTCCCACCTACAGTCCGTTCTTTATGATTCGTTTTATCAGGTTATGATGCCGCAGTTTGGAGCTGATGCAGAGGAATGTTACCATGCCCGTTTTTATTCTTATGGGCTGTTTGGCCTGTTGGATGAATGGGTCAGGAGGGATTTCTATGAAACACCGCAGGAAATGGCACAGCTCATACATAAAATAACTGCGAACGCATAATTTTTTCTTTCAAAAATCCGGCAGTGTGGAACAAATACCTCATAGAAGACAATATTTGTTTTCTATGAACTTAAGAATAAAAACAGCGTATAGGAGACTGAAAGTTATGGCAACACTTTTACTGATTGTAATATACATTTCATTTATCGGACTCGGAATCCCCGATTCCCTTTTTGGGACAGCATGGCCGGCCATTTATGCCGACTTCCATCTGCCGATTTCTTTTGCAAGCTTTGTTTCTATAATCATTTCTTCCGGCACGATTCTCTCCAGCCTGATAAGCGCTAAAGTGATAAGTTTGTTGGGGACAAACAGGGTTTCTGCTATCAGCACAGCAATGACCGCCTTTGCACTGCTTGGATTCTCTGTCTCAGCCAACTTCCTTTTATTGTGTCTGTTTGCTGTACCCCTGGGGCTGGGAGCGGGGGCTATCGACACCGCACTTAACAACTATGTCTCTTTGCACTATTCCGCAACACACATGAGTTTTCTCCATTGTTTTTACGGCATCGGAGTCACCGTCAGCCCGTACATATTATCATTGGTGATTAACAGCAGCGCCGGATGGCGGGGCGGATATCGGATTGCTTTCGGAATACAGCTCTGCATCGCGCTCATCCTGTTTCTTACCCTGTCCATCTGGAAAAAGGCCCATAGCCAGGATACCGGCGAAACAGAACAGGCTACAAAAACACTTCCATTCAGGGAGATTGCGCGGATACCCGGCGTCAAACTTATGTGGTGCCTCTTCATCACCTCATGCGCCATCGAATGCACCTGCGGCGGATGGGGAAGCACCTATCTGGTAGAATACAAGCATATGGATGCGGTAACAGCGGCAAGAATGGTCATGCTGTATTACATGGGTATGGCGTTGGGCAGGTTTTTATCCGGCATCCTCGCTGCACGTTTAAACAGCTGGCAGATCATTCGGATAGGGCAATGGATTTTAGGAATTGCGCTTATTGGCCTTCTCCTTCCGTTATCTTCCGGTATTTCCGCAGCATGCCTTTTTATGGTTGGTCTGGGAAACGGCCCCATGTTTCCGAACTTCAATTATCTTACCCCTCAGAATTTCGGGGCAGATGTTTCACAATCAGTTATGGGGACACAGATGGCTATGTCCTACATCGGGATTATGGTTGCACCTGCCAGCTGTGGTGTTCTGGGGCAGTTTATTAATATGGGGATATTCCCTGTTTATCTTCTTGTTTTTTATGCGATAATGATTGCTGCAACCAAAAGAGTGAAAATCGTTTTAGGTACATCTCGGAACTAAATCGCCTACTTCAATATCTTATCATCCAGTTTTCTTAATTCAGAATAACGTCGCAGTGTTATCGGAATATTTCGATTATCAGGAACTTTTGTTACAAGGCCTGTAAAATCGATATTACATCTGTAAAAATTCCGATAATAAATTAGCTGTCAGCATTATCCCATAGTTTCCCAAGCAGTAAAGTCCGAAAAGTTCCGATAACATTTCGCATTAGTGAATAGAAATCATGGTATGTGGAAAAATAAGGCAAAACACGCATTGTCTGACAAATAATCCACAGAGGGAGAACCATGACAGCGAATACCCGTATCCCTATCACAGAATTGCTTGCCAAATACGAAGATTCATTAATCGAAATAGGCTACAGCTACACGACAAGGCTGCTTTTTCTGAAGCAGGCAGATTTTATCATACGGAGACATGAGGTCAAGGGGCTGGGGTATATTGCCGCTTCTGTTATTGAGGAATATATATGTGAAATTAACCAGCGATACCTTGAAGGAAAACTTCAGAAAAGGCACTATGACAGAACTATGAGAGAGATCGAGCGCTTTGCCGCTTTTGCCGATTCAGGGCAAAAGCCTGTGACACCTTCCAGTCCGCTTAAAGGCACCAGGCAGAAACTGTCGTCAGAGTTCGGACAGCTTGCGGATAACTTTGTGGCAGGGAAATTCCATCCAAATACCCGCTGTGATGTCCGATGGGCGGTATACAAATATTTTTCATGGCTTGAAAGCCAGGGATTCAGCAACCTGGAAGGTGTTGGCGCATCACATCTGCAGAGGTTTCTCCTAGACTGCTCAAAGCGTTATTCACCAAGCGCAGTCCACAACATCAGACTTTACCTGAAAAAGCTGTACGCATATCTCCATGTGTCAGGCATTGCGGAGTCCGATTTCTCCGAACTGCTCTCGTTTACTGTAAACCGGGAAAGGAAGGTGTTTCCGTCACTTTCTAAGGCTGAAATTGCAAAGCTGCTTGATGCCATTGACCGCACAAGCGTAAAAGGTAGGCGTGACTATGCAATCATGATACTGGGGACTGTTCTTGGAATTCGTGCCTGTGACATTGTATCCCTGAAGCTTTCGGATATTGACTGGATAAACGGTGAAATTAGGGTTATCCAATCGAAAACATCCGTCCCCGTGGTGCTTCCACTGACACAGGATGTGGGAACATCCCTTTCGGATTATATTCTCAATGCTCGTCCAAGGACAGAGGCGAAGGAGATATTCCTACGCATTAATGCGCCCCATACAGCACTAAAAGCAGCTGTGACAATAGGAGAGATTTATAGGGATTGCTGCAGGGCAGCAGGAATAGAGGCAAGCAAACGGTTCCATAACCTGCGCCGTTCCCTCGGGACATCGATGGTATCCAACGGTGTGTCTGTTTATGACGTGGCCCAGGTGTTTGGCGACAGGAACGTTGAATCCACAAAGCCATACCTTGCGGCTGATACAGTGCATTTAAAAATGTGTGCCCTGACGTTTGACGGGATTGCCCCAATGGAGGACAGCGTGCAATGAATGAATTTTCAAGCTTATTTGCGGTGAAGATTATGGCATTCCTCGATTACCGCGAAGCCCGCGGCTATAAAAGGGAAACATATTTGCGCCACCTGATGAAATTCGACCAATGGTGTGTGGAAAAGTGTCCCGGAAAGGATATGTTAGACCGTGAGACTGTACATGCGTGGATAGACGATTGTACCGGATCGGGATGCGGCACTCCCCAGAAGGCGAGGGCGCTGCGCCAGTTTGGCAAATATTTAAGGGCTGTAGGGGAAGACGCCTATGTCCTGCCAGATAAGTATGCCCCTTTCAGAAGCAGGTCTGTCCCATACCTTTTTACCGATTCTGAAATGACGGCTCTTTTCAGATCTATTGATGCCCTGCCCCCGACATCAAGGGAGCCTTACCTGAATGAAATCCTCCCTGTTATGTTCAGGCTTATATACACATGCGGATTACGCCCGAATGAGGGACGTGAACTGCTTGAAGAAAACGTAAGCCTTGATACTGGAGAAATCCTCATTACGCATACAAAGCATAATAAGGAACGGGTTGTAGTCATGTCCGATGACATGCTCAGATTTGCCAGGAAATACCGTCTGCGCCGTGAGATATTTGCAGGAAGCAGCCTGTATTTTTTCCCATCTGCATGTGGTGGCGCATTAAAAACTGAAACTGTATATTCGGCATTCAACAGGGCATGGTCGCATGCAAACCTGCCAGTGAAAAAAACACGCAGGATACGTGTTTACGATCTGAGTTATCCAAACTTAAATAAAATCCAAACCTTTCAGAAAAAAGACGTAAACCGCA
>CAJUDX010000129.1 GCA_910584785.1 uncultured Lachnospiraceae bacterium
CCGCCAGCAAGGAGTATAACCGGGAGGGAAATGAACTCAAACATCTGATTCAGGTTTTTAACCAGCATGGAATAGAAGTGTACCTTGATGTTGTTTTTAATCACACGGCAGAAGGAAACGAAAAGGGACCATTTTTCTCCTTTAAAGGATTTGACAATAATATTTACTACCTGCTTACCCCCGACGGAAACTACTATAATTTCAGCGGCTGCGGAAATTCACTGAATTGCAATCATCCCATCGTGCATCAGATGATTTTAAACTGCCTGCGCTACTGGGTAACGACCTACCATATTAATGGCTTCCGTTTTGACCTGGCATCGATTCTGGGCCGGAATGAGGACGGAACGCCGATGAATAAGCCGCCGCTTCTTCAGTCCCTCGCCTTTGACCCGATTTTAGGCGATGTCAAGCTGATTGCCGAAGCCTGGGATGCCGCCGGGATGTATCAGGTGGGCACCTTCCCCTCCTGGAACCGCTGGGCAGAATGGAATGGGCGCTACCGCGACGATATGCGGCGGTATTTAAAGGGTGATGCGGGCATGGCCCAGGCAGCTGCCTTAAGAATTGTCGGTTCGCGGGATATTTATGAGGTCAGCAAGCGGGAAAATGCTTCGGTGAATTTTATCACCTGTCATGATGGTTTTCCGCTTTATGATTTATTTTCGTATAATGAAAAGCATAATGAAAAAAACGGCTGGAATAATACCGATGGTGCAAATGATAATAACAGCTGGAACTGCGGCGTGGAGGGAGAAACAAAGGATAAAGCTGTCCTTGCCCTGCGCAAGCGGATGATCCGCAATGCCTTTGCTCTTTTAATGTGCAGTCGCGGGATTCCCATGTTTTTAGCGGGCGACGAGTTCTGCAACACACAGTTTGGGAATAATAATGCATATTGTCAGGACAACATCACTTCCTGGCTGGATTGGAACCGCCTGAAGGAGAACAGAGATGTTTTTCAGTTCTTTAAATTTATGATCCAATTCCGCAAGGATCACCGCATTCTCAGGGCGAACATCAGCGATGGTGCCTGCGGATTTCCTGATGTCAGTTTCCACGGCGTTAAACCCTGGCGGGGGCAGTTTGCACCGCATGAGCGCTATGTTGGCGTGTTATTTGCGGGTCAGGAGGAGAAAAAGGCACCGGAAATTATTTATATTGCTTCAAATGCATACTGGGAAAGTCTGGAGATTCTTCTCCCTGAGCTGCCGGATTCCATGGTATGGGAAGTGGTTGCCGATACCTGGGAAGATGATGGACAGGTATTTTCCCAGAAGCGGGTGCTGAAAAAGATTCCATTTATTCTTCATGAGCGGAGCGTGATGGTACTTAAAGCGGCAGCTGCCAAATAAGTGAAATGGTTAAGACCATTTTCTTAGAACAATAAACAGACGAAAAGGAGCTGCTTTCACGCCTTCCTCGCCCATCACATCCGGGTTCTGCGCCATGGTGCAGAGCAGGAAACCGTCGTTGATCAGGTTCATAATGGCATCAGACTTATCGAAGCCAACGCCGGTTAGGCAGTCTAAGTTCAGGTATTCCAAGTGCACCCAGCAGATTTTCATTTATGGTGACACGACCGCTTGTGGGCGCATGAAGGTTATTGTGAAAATTGCATTTGTTTTCTTTTGTTAAATTAGTAGTATTATAACAAATCACGAAAAGAAAGTAAATGGATGAATTGTTTTACATTTCTGTCAGGTCTTGTCATAATGGAAAATGTCGGCAAAGCAAACAGAAAGTGTCAGCAAAGCAAATGGAAAATGCCGCGGCAAATGATGTTGCAGGAAGGAATCGGCCTGATGAAACGGGATTTGGTTTGTGAAGGTTTGCCAAAGAAGAGATGAACCTGCGAATAGGGATTGTACTCGCAGGAAAAGATAACAGAAATAGAAAAGGAGAATAAGAATGGGTGCTAAATTTGAAGAATTAAAACCACATTTTGAACGGATGATGGCCTTAAAGACTGCCATGATTTTATTTGAGTGGGATGACGCCACACTTGCGCCGAAGGAGGCCGGGAAGCTGACCGAGAAGGTGATCGGCACATTATCCGGGGAGTATTTTTGCGCAGTGAATAACGATAAGGTAAGAGAATTGGCCCATGCCTGTGAAAAAGAAGAGGGGCTTAGTGAGGCTGAGGCAGCGCAGGTGCGTGAACTGCTGGAGGAGATTGCAAAGTTGGACGCAATTCCGCAGGAGGAGTACCAGGCGTTTGCCCGGTTGACCGCTGGGGCAGTCAGAACCTGGACGAAGGCGAAGGAAGAGAATGATTTTGATGCCTTTGCCCCTACGCTGGAAAAGGTGATTGACTATCAGAAAAAGTTTGCCGGATACCGGGCAAAGGAAGGACAGAAAAAGTACGATGTGATGCTTAATGACTTCGAACCGGGTTTTTCGATGGAGCTCTTGGATACATTTTTTTCGGTAATAAAAAAGGAAATTGTCCCGCTGTTAAAGGCAGTGCAGGCAAGTCATGTGGAGATTGATGATTCCTTTTTAACCGGGGATTTCACCGATGAGCAGCAGGAGAAGATTGGGCGTTTTGTGGCAGAATACGTGGGTTTTGACTTTGCCAAAGGGGTGATGGCGGTCAGCGCACATCCGTTTACCACGAACCTGCATAACCGGGATGTGCGGATTACCACTCATTACGGAAAAAATTTAGACAGTTCGCTCTTTTCGATTATTCATGAAACCGGACATGCGCTGTATGAACTGGGAGTTCGGGATGATTTGACGCAGACCCTGGTGGGCGAAGGCGCTTCGATGGGGATGCATGAGTCACAGTCAAGGTTTTTTGAAAACATTCTGGGACGGAATAAAAGCTTTTGGGTTCCCATTTACTCCAAGTTACAGGAAGCCTTTCCGGAAAATTTGGGCAAGGTAAGCCTGGATGCATTTGTCCGTGCGGTCAATAAGGCCACACCGGGATTTATCCGCACGGAGGCAGACGAGCTGACCTACAGCCTGCATGTATTGATCCGGTATGAACTGGAGAAGGAATTAATTGAGGGCGATTTACAGGTAAAGGATCTTCCCAGGATTTGGGCAGATAAGTATGAAGAGTATTTGGGGGTAAGGCCGGAGAATGTAAGGGAAGGCGTGCTGCAGGATATCCACTGGTCACAGGGTTCCTTTGGTTATTTCCCCTCCTATGCGCTGGGAAGTGCATTTGGGGCGCAGATGTATGCACATATGAAAAAAGAAATGGATGTGGATAAGCTGTTAGAGGAAGGAAAACTTTCGGTTATCCGGGAGTATTTAAGGGAACATATTCATCAGTACGGAAAACTGAAAAAGAGCCGGGAAATTTTAAAGGAGATGACAGGCGAGGACTTTAATGCGAACTATTATGTGGAATATTTGAAGGAAAAATATGGGGAATTATATGCATTATAAATTACTGTGAAAGCTCAGTGTTCCGTTGCTGAGCTGTGCGAAAACGGGGTCGCGAAGCGACATCTTCCATTCCCGTTTTCTGCACATCCCCCGGAGATTTTACAGAACCCCATTTCATTCATGGTGGTGCTTTACAACTGGGCATGTGGGTTACTGTGAAAATTCACCACCGCTCAGGCGGTCTAAGTTCAGGTGTCCCAAGCGCGCCCCGCTGACTTTTATAATCTGGATTCTCTTCGGCGATTAGTACGGAGCCTTCAGGAGGAAAATAAAAGACCGAAACAACAATTTATATTCAAAAAATAAAGAAAAATTTTATTGGCTGTCTTTTTATGGTAAGATAGATTGTATGAATAAGTGATGTTTGAAATTCTGAGAAAGGAATGGAGATATGGGACAATATTTAGACAGCGTGGAGCCTTTTGAATCCTATAGAAGAATTGCCGGGACTCGGTTTTTTGTGGATAAGACATTACTTTTGGAAGATATTTTGAAGGCGGTTGAAGTAGATGGGCAAAGGTATTTATGTATTACAAGACCGCGTCGCTTTGGTAAAAGTGTTATGGCAAACATGGTAGCGGCATTTTTAGGGAGGGCAGAGGAAACAGGAGATCTTTTTAGCCGGTTGGAGATTGGGCAGTCGGAATGCTGCCATGGGCATTTGAATCAATATCCGGTCATTTATATTGATTTTAGCGAAATTCCGGAGAACTGTGTTTCGTATCGTGAGTATATCAGCCGGGTGCTGGAGGGCTTGAAACAGGATTTGTCGGAAGCATTTCCGGAGATCGTTACGGATACGGGGATATCCGTATGGGATATATTGAAGCAGGTTTTCCGAAAGGCAGGGAAGAAGTTTGTTTTTGTGATTGATGAGTGGGATTCCATATTCCATATGTCTTTTATTACAGAGGAGGATAAAAAGGCGTACCTTCTTTTTTTGAAGTCTCTTTTA
>CAJUDX010000130.1:0-2710 GCA_910584785.1 uncultured Lachnospiraceae bacterium
CTAGCCAAATACCCAATATACGCTGCTGCCAGATAACCATGACCATATGGGCGATCTTTTACATCATATGCTTTTAAGTAATTTGCAATTTCTACATCTTTAGAAGAATCATTTCCATCCGCCAGCTGC
Organism: uncultured Lachnospiraceae bacterium; assembly: GCA_910584785.1. Taxonomy (GTDB): domain Bacteria; phylum Bacillota; class Clostridia; order Lachnospirales; family Lachnospiraceae; genus Caccovicinus. Next base: position 130 of record CAJUDX010000130.1, read on the forward strand.
CCTGCAATCTGCTGCAGCTTGTTGTTCCAGCCGGTAGGAAATCCGCCTCCGGCAAGCTGTGCTGTACCCTCAACAAACCACTCAGGATATTTCTGATGCCCGTCCCTGCCAAACATGCCATCTGTCAGTGTATACTGCATCACTGTATGCATCAGTTCATGCGCAATGGTAGATTTTAATGCCGCCTCGTCGGGACTTCCGGGCTGAATCGATGCATCAGAAAAATCAGCGGTATCGACAATCATCTGCATTTTAATCGGCCTGCCATTAGGATAAAAAGAAGCCTGTGCATAGGCGGCCATGCCATTAGGGCCGTCGATATACTCAACACAGAGTTCCATTTCTATCTTTTCATTTCCTATGTTACCATTCAGTGACGCAAAGGTATCCAATATCTGCTTCGCCGCATTGGGAATATACTCTGTGGCAATCTTCTCCGCCAGCAAATCGTATCCGCCGCTGGCAGATGCCGAATCTGCGGCACGGCCTACGCTGGCAGAGTAGTTTACACTCACTTCCCCATTCGTTAAATCCAGCGTACATCCATAAAAGCTAGTCAAAGCCACATCCCGCTTTGTCCCACCGTTCACAAAAAGCGGTACACCACTGAAAGTCGTCGATTCACCGATGCGGGTTATCTCCTCCTTTAACTGCTGCATTTCCGAATCAAGCATCGACCGCTCAAGGTCTGTATAGGTTCCGTTTGCCGACTGCACCGCCATTCCCTTCATTCGGTTAAGCATGGAATGCACCTCGGTCAAGGCCCCTTCCACCGTCTGCACCAGGGAAATTCCATCCTGTGTATTTCTTTTCCCCTGATTCATTCCTGTAATCTGCGACCGCATCGACTCCGAAATCGCAAGCCCAGCTGCATCATCCCCGGCACGGTTTATCCGATAACCAGAACTAAGCTTTTCCAGGTTTTTTGCCATTGTCTGATTCGTTGCGGATATATTTCTTCGGGAATTAACGGCAGCAATATTATGCTGAATCCTCATATCTTCACCTCACTATCTAAGTTAAAACTTACCTTACCTGGCAGAGACACCTATCCCCACCAAAAAAGATTTTTTCCGTATACTGTCAACTAAGAATATCGGCATTTTTCCTTATTTCTTTAGCCATTTTCACAGGCTTTCTATCGCCTGTACATCACGTCTTTCTTTCCCCTTACCCTCAGCAGCCGTGCATCAGCAGAGTCTATTCCTTCAGCTTTCTTTCCAATTCCTCAAATGGCATCCTTCCCCCCATAAACTGATATTCTCCCAAATCATAGGCTGCACATTCCTCTTCGGAAACCTCTTTCCCCTGAATATAATGCACTCCATACCTTCCCACAGAAGCAATTTCCTCATCATCCGGCATTCCATTTCCATTCACATCGTCAAAATAATAACTGGTAATCTGTACAACTTCATCCAGGGTATAATCTTTCCCCATTGTCATATAAGTTGTATATACAATTGCACCTGCAAAATCTGCATTATCACTCCGCATACTGTTCTTTCGGGGAGAATATGTATAACCCGCATTTCCCATTGCGCCGTAGCCCCATTGATCAATTAACGGATAAACCCTTCCATCGGCATAGGTATACAGACTTAAAAAATAACCCGCAGTATCGACCACCAGTTCAGGAATATCATCGTCATTGAAATAAATCAGGTCGTAAGTTCTCTCACCCCCGCTTTCCAGCTGACAAAGCTTTCCCACCGCCTGATAAGCCTCCTGGAAGCTGGAAAACTCCCCATTCTTCTTCCCACCGCTTATCCAGTCTCGGATTCCCGGAACAGATACATCCTTTAGCTGTCGGCTTAACGCCTCAGACAATTGACTCTGAGGTGCAAAATATCGTTCATACTCTTCTGCATCTTGAGCAAATCCATAGTACACCACAGCAAAGCTTGTCTTTCCATAAGTCTCTATCAGTACAATATCCGTATTTCCATCAAAATTCACATCGTAAAAGGCCACCGCGTCCAGGCAGGTAAACGTCTCCCCTGCCAGCCATTCAGGGACATAGCCCGGTATACTGGCAAGAAGATTTTCATTCTGTGTAATCTCCATATGGAAGGTCTCCTCCCCTCCCCCAGGCGCAAATGGTGTAAAACAGACCATACCCTTATATTCACTTAATTCTATTTCAAATATCTGTTCGGCAATAGCCCCCGGGTTCAAAACGGCTTCCCCGCGATTATTTAAACCATCTGCCTGTCCCGGCTGCATCTGTGAGGGCAATGCTTCAGCAGAAGGGGAATCTGTCCCATCTTTTCTCTCATTTTCTGTCCCGGAAATATAAATCATTGTTTCCTGGAAATTGTCCTTAGTTTCTTTTCCAGCTTCCTGTACCTGAACCATTTCCCGGTCTGCTGTCCGACCGCAGGCTGCAAGCATCCCACACATCACCACCAGCATTAACCCTATCCACAAAACACTATTTTTCACGGCTTAAACCTCCCTGCGGAATAGCTATTTCCTCTAACCTTCATGCGCCCACAAGCAATCACACCACCATAAATAAATGTCTGCTGGGCGCATTTGGATTACCTGAACTTAGACCGCCTAATCGGCGGTAAGCTTT
>CAJUDX010000130.1:2810-4311 GCA_910584785.1 uncultured Lachnospiraceae bacterium
TGCTGGGCGCATTTGGATTACCTGAACTTAGACCGCCTAATCGGCGGTAAGCTTTCACGGTTAACCTTCATGCGCCCACAAGCAATCACACCACCATAAATAAATGTCTGCTGGGCGCATTTGGATTACCTGAACTTAGACCGCCTAATCGGCGGTAAGCTTTTGCAGTAATAGTATAGCACCTTTTATATTATCAAACAACAAAAAACCAATTCCAATCTATTGGCAAAACCAAACCTGTTTAATGGATAGGATTGAATCTATTCAGGATTTATGCTATCATTAATTCATCCCTGCCAGAAAGAGGTGCGATAAAAATGCCGAAAAGAAAACAAATAGAATATCGACAGACCAAATCTGATTTTTCAACTAAAACGTTTGAAAATCTTAATTATCCTTTACTATCATCCGAACTCTATCAGCATATTTCCAGTTCTGCTTTACCCCCTGCGCCTCCTCTTTTTTGCAGAAAAAATGGATTACTTTATCAGGGAGACAGTATTTCATGGATGAAACAATTACCGGATAATTTTGTCGATATGATTTTTGCTGATCCTCCCTATAATCTAAAAAAAGCGGACTGGGATAAATTTGAATCACAGGAACAATACATTAACTGGTCGCTACAATGGATTAAAGAAGCTGCCCGAATCCCAAAGCCCTCTGGTTCTTTATTTATTTGTGGATTTACGGAAATCCTGGCTGACTTAAAACACCCTGCCATGCGATACTTCAAAACGTGTAAATGGTTGATATGGCATTATAAAAACAAGGCAAACCTGGGTTCGGACTGGGGCCGGTCACACGAAAGTATTTTATTGCTCAGAAAATCCAAAAACTTTACTATGAATATCGATATGGTTCGGATTCCCTATAATGAACATACTTTAAAGTATCCATCGCATCCGCAGGCTGAAACCAGCCAATATGGAAATGGAAAAATACGATCTGCCAGCTGAGTTCCCCATCCTTTAGGTGCTAAACCTAAAGATGTAATCGAAATCCCCACTACCTGCAATGGTATGGGAGAAAAAACACCTCACCCTACACAAAAACCAGAAGAACTACTCAGAAAATTTATATTAGCCGCAAGTCATCCAGGGGAAATTATTTTAGTTCCCTTCTGCGGTTCTGGAACCACAATCGTCACAGCAGAACAGTTAGGACGGCGATGGATAGGCTGTGATATCAACCCTGAATATAATTTATGGGCAATCACGCGAATCGATCATGTTATCATAAAAACAGTAGAAGAATGGATATTATTTGACAAGGAAAATGTAAGAAAGAGAACTTCCATCCGATGAATCTGCATCAGTTAATCACCTGTACTTCAGACAAAAATAACTTTATTTCGATAGACGATTATGCTTTATTTTGCCAAAATTATTTGGAATTTATTTTTGATGGCTTACAAGCGGTTATTATTTCTCAAAATGAAACTAAGGAAACGCTGATTAATTAGTTTTATTTTCAGCATTATCCCGTTTTGTCAAGTTTT
>CAJUDX010000131.1 GCA_910584785.1 uncultured Lachnospiraceae bacterium
CCTTTTTATTTTCTATCCTATTCTATCCTACAACCTACCCTTCCATCTGCCTCCCTAAAAATCCAGCTGCAGTTGCCGCCAGCTTCATTTCCATATCACCAAACCGCGCCCGCGGCTCACGGCTTAGTATCGCCACAGCCCCGATTGCATCGCCCTCACAAATAATCGCTGTCACAACCTGCGCGGTTACGCCTTCTAGTTCCTCCGACACCAGCGGGATAAAGTTCTTTTCATCTTTCCCCGCACACACCGACTGGCGCTCGTTAATCAGCTGTTCTAACTGTCGGCTGATGTTCTTCTGCAATATGTCCTTTTTTGGTCCCCCAGCCACGGCAATTACCTGATCTCTGTCGGTAATACACACCATCAACCCGGTAGACTGTGCCATCGCCTCTGCGTACTGTCCGGCAAATGCGGTCAGCTCCACCATGGGCGAATATTTTTTTAATATAATTTCACCTTCCCTGTCCGTAAAAATTTCCAGGGGCGTTCCTTCTCTTAAACGAAGCGTGCGCCGAATTTCTTTCGGGACGACAATTCGCCCCAGATCATCTATTCTTCTTACAATACCCGTAGCTTTCATAGAAAAATTCCTCCATTTACTGTACTATCCGTTTCTGGAAGTAGTATTTGTAGAATGATGGAATTTATACTCACTTAACAAAACATTTTTTATCCGCATTTTTATATCCGTGTTTCAATTTTTCAAATTTTTCAATTACCTAAGAATCAGGCTTTACTTTCTCAGGAAATTTCGTTATACTGGAATCTCAGGATGAAACCGAATATTGTCGGAAAAAATCATTACAATAACCAATGTCTAGTGTCTTGACCGTATTATATTCAGTCAAACCTCCTTGTCTATTTGCCCACCTGCTGTGTTGGATTTTCTAGCCGTAGACACCGCTACGCCGTCGAAAATCCGCCTTGCAGATGAACAAATATCCTGCGGAATTTCACTAGATATAATGCGGTCAAGACACTGGTTTTATTGCAAAAACAGCAGACAGGGGGAATTTTTCATGTTTCGCATGTGGGGAAAAATCTGGAAGGATAATCGTTTAAAACAGGATACCACTATTTGTATCAGCGATTATTCTCTGTCCCGGACACAGATGGTTTTTCAGGCATTAGAAGATATTTGCTACCAGCTGGACTTAGGACAGCCGATTTGGCTGGAAACAAACATCCGTGATTTTAAACGACACGATAAAGCCCGATTTTCCCAGGATAATTTTGTTGAAAGCATTGACTTTGATTACCTGGAAATTCAAGTTATTGAAGAATAAATTTCTAAGCAGCTTGTCAGATGGGGATTATACCCCACCTGACACTCACCAGGCATCTCTTCATTGCAAATATTCCCGGATAATTTCTCCCAGCACTTTAATTTCCTCCGGTTTTAAATCTTTCATCCAGTTCTCCCCCGCAGAGGCCTCCAAAGGTCCTTTAACTGCTGCCTTTTCCTGCACCTTTACCGGCGGGTCAGTACGGCCTGCTGCCGCCTGTTCCAGGCTTTTTCGCAGCTGGCTGATTGCCTCATCCGGCATTACCTTTTCATTCTCTTCCTTGGGTACCGGACGGCGGTCTTTTCGGGCTGATGGATTGTCCCGATTAAGCCTAGCAGAAGCATCCTCCTGTGCCCTGTTTCCAGAGCCGGTCAATGGCGCCTGTTTTCCGGTAAGTAAAGAATTTTCCCTTTTTCTCCCGCGAAACAAACGAACCGGCTCTTCTTTTTCGGCAGCTCCGGCACTGCCCGTATTCCCCTTTTCTTCTTCCCCATCCGGGCGGCGGTCCCGTCCAAGACGTTTCCACAGAGAATTTTCCAGATAATCCTGCAAACAGGTGCTTAGCCTGCGCCGTTTATGTTCCAGGCCAGTACCATAATCCACCATAATATTAAAAATTCCCGTCAGCATTCCCATCGAAGCATAAAGAATAATATAATACGAATCACATCGATACCAATACGCCCCAAATGCCGCCGCTCCACCCAGCAAAAAGCAAAGCGCTGTCATCTGATTGGAAAGCTCGCTCCAGCCTTCTGGAGTGAACATTCCCATTTTTGCCTCATAGAGCTGCTTTTCCACAAAAACCTGCGTATTTGCCACGCCCTGATTTAAGTAGTAGGTATCTTCCGCTTTCTGGCGAAGTTCTCTCAGCCATTTATTTTTCGTCAGCATCATATTTCCTGTTTCTTTAATTAATCGTTTGTAGAGGTTACGAGCAGCCAGCTTGCTCAACATTCCTGCCAAACAAACAGCAGCCAGCACATAAATCGCTTTTCCTGTCTGTAAAAATTCCAGCATCATTATCGTTCCCCTTTCTTTATTGACGCTTGTCCTCACTTCTAAGTGCGTCTGATAAAGACCATTATAATCGCCAATTTTTCATTTGGGAAGATAAGAATGGCTAGAATCGTTCGTCAAATTCTGCCTAAAATCGCAGATGAAGCTTAAGAAACTACTTTATTTCCCCATTTGTTCTGCCATTGCCAGCAAAAGATTTACGGAATGTTGGATAGCCTGTGCCTCAAATGTCTGATAATCCATATTTGCGCTATCATCCGCCTTATCCGAAATCGCACGGATAATTAATACCGGCACCTGATTCAGCCATGCCGCCTGAGCAATCGCTGCTCCCTCCATTTCTGTACAGCTTCCCTGAAAAGAATCTACCAGCCACTGCTTTTTTGCCTTATCTGAGATAAACTGATCACCGCTGACCACACGCCCCGACCAGGTATGAATATCCGGGTTTACCTTCTGGCAGCATGTTTGAGCCAGCTTTCTTAAATCTTCATCCGCAGGAAAAGAAAACCTGTCCATCTGCGGAATCTGTCCAACCGGATAGCCAAAACCTGTGGCATCCATATCGTGCTGAACCATATCCGTAGACAGGACAATATCCCCAATATTAATTTCCGACCGCAAAGAACCTGCGATTCCCGTATTAATCACCGCATCTACATGATAACGATCCACCAAAATCTGCGTACACACCGCTGCATTGACCTTTCCAATCCCTGAGCGAACCACCACTGCCGGCGTCCCCCTAAGAATCCCCCGGTAAAATTTCATCCCCGCGCAATCCTCAATCGAGCAGTCCTCCAGACATTCCTTAATCTTGGCAACCTCTTCATCCATTGCCCCAATAATTCCCAGCATAATTTTCCTCCCTTATTTTGCACCTTTTTCTTTCCTGCTAACATATATTAGGATTAGAATACCCGGCTACATAGTCATGTTTCTTCACTATTATAAGAGGAAGCACAGGTTTTTTCAATCTTTTATCTATCAAAAATAATCAACAGGCTTAATCTGCTTTTCAAAGCCTCGAAAGGAGTTTCATTATGGATTACCAGACACAGGGCGTTTGTTCCCGCTCAATTCACTTTGAAGTTAAGAATAATCGGCTGACCAATGTTGTTTTTGTGGGAGGATGTGCAGGCAATGCCCAGGGCGTTGCAAGATTAATTGAAGGAATGGATATCGATGAGGCGATACAGCGTCTGGACGGCATCCACTGCGGGACACGAATGACCTCCTGCCCGGACCAGCTTGCCAAAGCATTAAAACAATATAAGGAAGCTCAGTAAGCTTCCTTAATGATTGCCCTTTATTTTCATTCTGTCACTAAGCGGTTCGTAGATCAGTAATTATCCCTATTCATGTACTGCAAAATCCCCATTGCCACAGTCCAGGCAATCTTATCCTGGTATTCTTCGGTTTCCAGCTTTTTCGCCTCCTGCGGATTGGACAAAAATCCGCCTTCGATAATAATAGAAACGGGCTTGGAATGAGTAAGAAGATAATAATTTCCGTTTGCCTTCGCCTGCCTTGTATTCTTCTCTTCTCCCAAAACATAATCGAACCGCTTTTGCATTATCTGCGCAAAGATTTTACCCTCCTCCGATTTGCCAAAGTAAAATACCTGCGCCCCGGAGATTTCCGGCTGATGATAGCTGTTTTGATGAATACTGACCATTAATCTGGGATTCACCTGATTAATAATTTCAATCCGCTTTTTCATATCAGCGGATTTCTTATTCTTATCCCCAGCCTGATAAAGCCCCTTATCATTTTCCCTGGTCAGCACCACCGTAATCCCATTCATTTCCAGATAGGTCTGCAAACGCCGAACAATCTTTAAGTTAATCTCCTTTTCCAACTGACCATCTACGCCAACTTTTCCGGGGTCATTTCCTCCATGTCCAGCATCAATCACAATCACCGGCTGATTACCTTCCCCTGATTTTACAATTTTCC
>CAJUDX010000132.1 GCA_910584785.1 uncultured Lachnospiraceae bacterium
GGTTTCTGTAGTTCATTTGCCCGACGGGGGAGAAGCGGAAGTTGTTGCGGAAGCAGGGAATGGGCAGGAAACGAACTTTGCGTTTGAAGCGGAGAGCTTCTCGGATTTTGTGCTGGTAAGGACGGCGTTGAAGGCTGGGGTAGAAAGCGGGGCCTTAGAGGCAGCGATCCAGAAGGCGATCCTGGAAGATGATGGTGTGCTTGTACTTGAACAGGATTATGAAGAGTCTTCTTTAATTACAGAAAAAGAGCCTTCCTTAATTAAAATTGAGAGGGACTTTACGATTGATTTAAATGGACATACGATCACATACGCCAGTGAAGGAACGGCAGCGGGCAAATCATTCCTGACGGTAAATAAGGGGAATTTGATTATCCAGGATAATAGCGAAAGCCAAGAAGGAAAAATTATCAGTACTGTAAATGATCTGGATGCACTTATCCGTGTGGAAAGTAGTGGGAAGCTGACGGTTGAAGGCGGTACTTTTGAAACCAGTGGTATTCGTGTCTTTTTCGCTGTTGGTGGAGTTATCAATATGACTGGCGGCAAGATTACCGACAGCGGCAACGCAGGGGCGTCATGGGGAGCCGGTGTTCTTGTAGCTGGGGGCGGCACGTTTAATATGACCGGCGGTGAGATTACCGAGAATGAAGGACTTTATGGCGGTGCTATAGGTATTAGCAGCAGTAAGGCGAATATCGGAGGCCAGGCAAAGATTACCAATAATAAAGCGACTAGCGGCGGCGGTATTGCTATTTATGGAACCAGCAAACTTACTATCGGAAAGGGTGCATTAATTTCTGGCAATGAGGCAATTTCTTATGGCGGCGGAATTTATGCCATGAACAGTAATGATAAGGAAAGCACAACTATAGTTGACAGCAGTATTGTTATTGACGGTGCAGATAACGTTGGCGTGAAAGCGGAAATTTCTAATAATACTGCAAATGCAGGCGGTGCTGTTTATGGCGCGGCGCCATGTAAAGTTGAGATTAAGGGAAATGTAACTGTCGTTGATAATGTGAGCAAAAACGGTGGTGCGGCGGTTCAAGGGACAGGTCAGTTACTTGGAATTTTGAATAATCAGGATAGCCTTAAGGAAGATCTTGAGATAAGCGAAACGCAGAATATCACGAAGCCAACAGTTATTAATTTGAATGGCCATACCCTTACCTATACCGGAAATGATGTGTTATACCATATTTCGGGAAGCGGAAGCTTAACCATCAAGGATGAGGCGGTGGCTGCGGATGAAGCGCTGGCAGCGGCGGATGGCATCGGCGGGCAAGGAACGATCATTAGTTCGGTGGAAGGCCTAGATTGCCTGATTAAGGTGGAGCAGGGCGGAGCGTTAACCATTACAGGGGGTACGCTGACAAATGAGAAGGGTATCCATGCAGTTTCTTCAAATGGCGGCACAGTTACGATGGACGGCAACAGCCGTATTGTAAACAGCGGCGTGGAAGGCTCTGAAGCTTCAACTGAGATGGGAGATCACGCAAAATATTCAGGCGGCGGCATTTACGCAAATGGCGGTAGTGTAACGGTTAGCGGAAATGCGGAAATCTCTGGAAACAGGGCGGCAGATTGCGGCGGCGGTATCTGTGCGTTAGGAAATGCGAAAGTAACCATTAGTGGAGACGCAAAGATTTCACACAATACAGCCTATGGAAAACATCGGCAGGACACAATAGAGCTTGTCGGAAAAAATTATGAGAAGCGCTACGGCGGCGGCGGTATCTTTGGCGAAGAGAACACGACCATAATGCTTGAGGAGAACTGCTCGGTTGAGTATAATGACTCGAAGGCAACAGAAGGGAATGGCCAGAGAGGCGGCGGTTATAACGGCGGCGGCGGTATCTTCTCCTTGGGAAAGGTTATCATGAACGGGGGGAAGGTTTTAGGAAACACAGCAACGGACGCTGGTGGCGGCATTTATTCGGCGGGCTATCCAAACAGCAAATTTACGATGAATGGCGGAAGCATCCGCGAGAATAGCGCCCATAATGAAGAAGGCGGCGGTCTGCGGATAGATTACCGAGGAGAAATTACCAGCGGTGATATCATAGGGAATACTACTGAGACGACCTTTAACTGGGGCGGTGGCGGCATTTTCATTACCACAGGCGGTGAGCTGACGATCACAAACTTGCTGGTGACAAATAACGATGCTGAAGGCTTTGGCGGCGGCGTAGGCGGCTGTTCATCTGGTGATGTTCAGGTATATAACCTTAATGGGGCGGCAGTCTATGATAACCATGCAAAATACGATATTTCTGCAGGTACGTACGGATTAACCGAACGTGCAGGAGCCAAAATGGATGACCATACGGTAGTTGAGAACCAAGAAATTTGGGATGTATTTAAGGAGGGGTATCAAGACTTTTACTGTGCCGGAGAAAGTACCGTACACGGCAAAATGCTAGGCGGAGGAGATGCCAGATGGATAGGAAGCTACAATGGGAATAAATCGCTTGATTGCAGCCCTGAAACTAAAAATAAAACTTGGGGTGTTGTTGAAATTTCCAGCGGTTCCAGCAAAACGGCTAAAGGATGGATGGCGCTAACAGCAAGGCCAGGTTCGAATGATAAGACAAAAGCTATAAGTCAAAGTGCGGTCAAGGTTATGAATAATTATTCCAGAACCCATGGCGGTGGCATCATGAGCAATGGTAGGTTGATTTTAGGGAAAAAGGAAGACGTACCGGAAAAGGGCAGCTTAATCATCAGCAAAAAAGCAGGCGGTTTCCCAAGTGATGCTTCATTTGAATTTAATGTTGAGTTAAAGGATGCACAAGGCAGTGCGGTAAGCGGCAGCTATTCCTATAGGAAAGGTGAGACAGAGGGTACATTAACATTTAACGAAAATGGTTCGTTGCCAGAGCCGTTAAAATTAAAACATGGCGAATTCCTAACAATTCTGGGATTGACTCCCGGCACAAAATTCACCGTAACCGAAACGGATGCTAATGTTAAGTATGAGACGACCGTAGAGGGCACGGATGGCGACAGAACTGAGATTGATGAATTCAAGGAGCAGCAAATCGTGATCGGTGGTAAAGGCAGTATTGGGGGGAATGTGGACTCAACTGTAACTTTTACCAATAAGCCGTATACGGGAGAGCTTGAAATCAGCAAAAAGGTTAAATCAGAGGGTGAACTGACGGAGAACAATAAGACAGATTCGTTTAAGTTTACCGTAACGTTGACAACAAAAGATGGTAGTCCTTTAGGTGAAAAGTCGTATTCTTATACAGGAAGTGCTTTTGTAGAGAACGTAACACCGCCGCCAGGAGGTAACTTGGAATTCGATAAGGACGGTAAGGCGGATATAACCTTAACGCATGGTCAGAAAATTACGTTCACAGGAATACCGGCAGGAACGATTTATACGGTAACGGAAGTGGGCAAAGAAGGCTATGCTCCGGAGAATGGTACAATAACTGGGAAAATCGTAAAGGGGCTGACAGCATCGGCCTCAATCACGAATAATGTGGTTGCGACAGGAAGCTTGACGATTAACAAAACAGTAGTAGGCGAGCATTTAACCGATTTAGATAAAACTGCCGAATTTAAGTTCCAGGTGGAATTTAAAGATAGTAGTGAAAACCTTCTTACGGGAGAATTTAAATACACAGGGGATAGGGAAGGCACTATTTCTAATAATGGCGAAGTGACATTAAGCCATGGTGAGCAGATTACGTTTGACGGCCTGCCAAAAGGAACGCAGTTTACCGTATGGGAAAAGAAGACCGATAAGACCGACGGCTACACTGCCGAGATCAAAAAGGTAAGTGGCGTGGTAGAAGCAGCAGATAAGAAAGACGGAATGCTGACCGGCGGAACAGGCAAAATTGATTCTAGTGACAGTCCAGTGCAGGTTCAATTTACCAATACCGTAAATACTGGCAAATTATCGATCCAGAAGACCGTAACCGGTGCGGCAAATGCAAATGATGATGAGTTTACGTTTGCAGTGACGTTAACCGGGAAGGGTGGCCAGCCATTAACGGGTTCCTATTCTTACAGCAGCACAGTAAGTGGGATCGATGCGCCTCAGGAAGGGGAATTGAACCTGGATGAGGAAGGCAAAGGAACTATCCGGTTAATGCATGGTCAGAAGATCACCATTTCCGGTTTGCCGGTGGGGACGGTTT
>CAJUDX010000133.1 GCA_910584785.1 uncultured Lachnospiraceae bacterium
CATTCAGATACGCGGTCGCTGCATCTCCGGGCATCAGCCGCACCAGCGCAAAAGCAGCCGCAGAAACCAGGAGTAAAAGCGGCAGCATTCCCAGCAGTTTTCTTTGCAGATAATTTCTCATTTGCTCTGTTTCCTCACTATTTTCTCACCGTGCCGCCGACCGGCATAACAGCTTCACTGCTTCCTCTTCACGCTGCCCACCGGCATAACAGCTTCACTGCTTCCTCTTCACACTGCCCACTGGCATTACATCCTTTCCGCCTTCCAGATCAGGCCCCTCAAGGCTACTGTTATATACAGCTAATGTTGAGGACACAGTCAGAGGAATATACACCGCCTGTTCAAAGAAAGAATCCATAATATAAGCAAAATCTTCCCTTAATTTCTCTTCATTGGTTTCCCTTAACGCATGACTCATCACCCGATCCAGTTCTTCCTTATTCTCCATCCCCTTCTGCACTGTGCTGAACTTATCGCCGTCCGTCCGCATTGCCGCCAGTGTGGCAAAGGGTTCATAGGAACCGCCCCAGGAACGGTAGAGAATCATGCCAAAATCACCCTCCTTCCACTTTTTGCGGAATATCTGGGAATCTTCCTCACAGATATTCAGCTTTACGCCGACATTTTTATACTGCTCCTGGAGAACCAGGCCAATCGTTTTTCCGTTTTTAAATACTGTATCATACAACATATCGACTTCCAGTTCAGCCCCGTCCTTTGTCCGGTAATCCCTTCCCTCTTCCAGCTTCCAGCCTGCCTCTTCCAAAAGCTGAATGGCTTTCTTTGGCTGGCAGTCATAACGGTCTGCGCCGGTCTGTGCAAGGCTGATACTGTCTGCAAAATAAGAGGATGCAGGCTTTTGCAGACCACCGTAGACCATCTCGGAAATCACGGTATTATCCGTTGCCCATGAGAGCGCCTGGCGCACGGAAACATCGCCAAGAATCTCTCCTGCCGTATTTAAACTAAGGCTTGTCACCTGTGTCCCTTCAGCCATATCGACAGAAAAACCCAAACCTTCCAGTTCGCGGTAAACATCTGCGGAAAGCCCGTCATTGACATCAATGTACATATCAATTTCCCCGGCTTTTAAGGCATTGATAACTGTTTCTATCTCTGGAATCACCTCGACTCTTACATAAGAAAACGACGGTTTTTCTCCCCAATAATAGGGATTGCGGGCAAACAATGTATACTGATCCTGCACAACTTCTTTGACTGTCCACATCCCGGTTCCAATGGGCTTTTTCACGCCGTCCCGATAAATACTTCCAGAGTCGGGAAATGCCGCCTCGCCTGCTATCACCAGCGGACGGTTAAAGCTTAAATCGGACAGCAGAGAATTGCAGGGATGGGCAAGATGCATCACCAGCGTATCCTTATCCGGCACTTCCATGGATGTTATCTCTTCCAGACATTGAAGGAAGGTATATCCTTCCTTATTATCAATAACATCCTGGATATTTTTACTGACCAGTTCTGCTGTTAAGTCCGATCCGTCACTGAACTTCACCCCTTTCCGCAGATGAAAAATATACTGCTTCCCATCCCCGGAAATCTCCCAGCTTTCTGCCAGTTCCGGCACAATCTCACCATTCACCAGCGCGGTCAGACCGTCATACACCCAGTCCTGAGCATACATCGGGGAAGTCATGGTGTGAGGGTTCATATCCCCTAAATCCTTGGGGTAGGCTAAAACCAGCACATCCTCCTCTGTTTCTTTCTGTCCGTCTGCTTCTTCGCCCGCCCTTACCTGTCTGTCCTTCGATGCATTCGTCATTGTCTGCCCTGTACTGCACCCGGATATCAGCAGAACTGCCGCCACAAGAAGGGCTAATGTCATTATCCTTTTCTTCATTCCCATTTCTCCTTTTCAGAATTTTGGGGTAGTTTTCATCCGACCTGAAGGTGACACAAAAGCAGCGAGTACGTCTTGCCGGACTCTCACACCGAAGCACGTCTACATCTCTATCAAATAAAAAATGCCCCATACAGGGCGAATGGCAAAACAAAAAAAAGAATTTTATAAAAAATTCCTTCACACGGCGTCGGCTTACCCTGGAACCTTGCCGTTTTCCTTATCAGGCAGTTCTCCTGGCTCATGCTTCCTCGATTCCTCTGCCTTCTCACCCGTAATACCAGACAGCAATGGCTTATTAATTTAGAGGTTTCTCCACAATTACAGTGACCGGTTCGCTCAGGATTTGCACCTGATTCCCTTTTCACCCTCTGCCGCATTTTCCAGGGCAGAGGCGACCTGACAGGATTATGTTTTGTCAACTATAACAAAACCGTTTATCTTTGTCAAGAAAAAACTGTCCTACATAAACAATACAAGCAAAATACAAACCATCGACCAGCAACTATAATCAACACTCTGCCGCCGGCATCAGCACACAGCCCCATTAGTCCAAAAAAATGTACTGTCTTATCGGCAAAACACTCAGCCAATAAGACAGTACCCGGTACCACCATTGTTCAGCGCAGCAAAGGCAGAAGATTCTGCACCTCCGCCGCCGAAGTTTCTTCTAAAAATGAACTGTAACTGAAAAAGCAAAATCCTGAAACCTGTCCGGTTGCCCTTGCCGTTTCAACCTGGCGCTTCATAATATCATTAAAGCGGAGCCACTCCGAAACTTCATTATTATCTGCAACATTCGTCCCCGCCCGGTAAAGGCCAAGTCCAAGGTAAAGTTTTACCTTTCCCTTATTTTTCAGCGCTATCCATGAATCTAAATTAGGTGCAAATGCATGGGAAGCCGGCTGTTTGGATGAGGTCTTTGCCTCAAATCCCCAGTACAGCTGCGGCATAATATAATCAACCATCCCCTCGCTGCTCATCCATCGGTCAATATCCACATACATCCCTGTATTGCTGCGCAGATTCCCGATAACGCCCTGCGGACTTACCCCGAACACGGCATCCGGGCGGACAGCCTTCACCGTCTGGTATACCAGGGAAACCAGCTGATTCACATTCTCCCTCCGCCAGTCGGCTATCGGCAATGGACTTCCCGAAATCTCATACTCAGGCCGGTCAAACCATCTCATCGGGTCATCGTCTTTAACATTTGGATAAAAATAATCATCAAAATGCACACCCTCTATCGGATATTTCTCCAGAACCTCACGCACCGTCAGAGCCACAAACACCCGAACCTCCGGGCTTGCCGGATTTAAGTAGTATTCCCCATCATGCAGCAGCACATAGCGGTCATTTGCCGTTGTCCCGTCACTTAACCACTGTTTTACCGGTCCATAGGGAGAAACATCCTCCCAGGACATATGATAACCGGTTATTCGGTACGGATTAAACCAGGCATGCACCTGCAGACCGCGGGCATGGGCAGCCTCCACAAAATAGCCGAACGGATCATACCCCGGACTGATTCCCTGCACCCCCGAAGCAAACTTGGACCAGGGAAGAATCTGTGACGGATACATCGCATCTGTATGCGAATGGGCATGAAGGAAAATGGCATTTAACCCCCAGCTTACACAGTTATCCATCATCGCATCCACCGACCGCTTAAATTCCGCTTCCCCCTTAGGCAGCTTTTCCCATTCCAGATAAGAAATCCACACGCCTTTAAGTTCCCCGCTGCCATGAATAAGATCCGCATTCCCCGCACCCTGGCTTGCAGAAGGCAAACCTGCCTGGGGTAAATTTGCCGGGTTCGAATTTGCCGGGATCGGACTTAATACTGTGGAATTTATCCTATTTCCTGTGGTCGGTGTTTCCGTTTTCTGTCCCCCCGGCGCTGTCCGTTCTACCTGCTGTGCAAAAGCTTCCATCCCCGCTCCCGCAGTTATCCCCGACAAAAGAACTGCTGCTGCCAAAACAGACAGACTTGTTTTCTTTATTCTTTTTATGGTTTCAATCGCCCTTCTTACCATTCTGGTTTTCCTTTCTGTTTTATGGAATATTCGCAAAATCACTGCTGCTATTCTAGAGCGTGTCTGAAAATTGCGTTCTGCCAGATGTGCGTTACAATTTGACCCAAAGATACCGCAAAGTGGGGCGTGCAGATGGCGGGAATGAATTTT
>CAJUDX010000134.1 GCA_910584785.1 uncultured Lachnospiraceae bacterium
AAAATAGACGGTGCTGAAAGTGCAGTTACTGGCCGGATGGAGCACTAGATGAATGTCAGAGGAAATCCGCCGCATCCATCAGCTTTTTCAGTTTCATTTCCCCATCTTCCATGCTCTCACCCTTCACCCCGGCATAGAACTTAATCTTGGGTTCAGTGCCGGATGGGCGGATGCAGCACCAGGCGTCCTGTTCCAGATCCAGGTACAGTACATTCGATACCGGAAGCCCGGTTTCCAGCACTTCCCCGGTTTCCTTTACCATAATCTTTCCCGTCCGGTAATCCCGCACACGAAGCACGCGAAAACCGCCAAGGCTTTCCGGGGTCTGTGCACGCAGCTGTTCCATACCGTCGGCAATCTCCTTTGCGCCATTTTGCCCCTTCTTCGTCACTGTACAGAGATCCTCTTTATAATATCCATATTCTGCAAATAACTTCTCCATCTGCTCACAAAGAGAAATCCCCTTATCCCGATAATAAGCTGCCGCCTCACACAGCGCCATTACCGCCACAACCGCATCCTTATCCCGCGCATGTGTGCCTTCCAGACAACCATAGCTTTCCTCATAGCCAAACAAAAATTCCTGCGAATGTCCGCGCTCAAACCACTTGATCTGCTCACCGATATACTTAAAACCCGTCAGAGTTTCGATCCGCTTCACCCCATAGTTTTTAGTAATCGGCACAGACATCTTCCCGGAAACAATCGTCGTAACCACAGCCCCGTTTTCCGGCAGAATCCCCAGTTCCTTTTTCCGCGAAAGCAAATACTCCAAAATCAGCATTCCTGACATATTTCCGGTAAAACTCTGATACTCTCCCTGCTTATCCTTTGCATAAATTCCCAGCCGATCGGCATCCGGGTCGGTAGCCAGTACTAAATCAGCATCCACTTCTCTCGCCAGTTCAAGTGCCAGACAAAATGCCGCCTTATCCTCCGGGTTCGGGCAGGGAACTGTGGGGAAATTTCCATCGGGAAGTTCCTGTTCCTCCACCACATAAACCTGTTCAAAACCCAGTTCTTTTAAAATCCGCCGAACCGGAAGATTCCCCGTTCCATGCAGTGGCGTATAAACAATCTTAAGTTCCTTTGCCTGACGCTTAATCTCCTCCGAACTGAGAACCAGCTTTTTTAATTCCTCTATATACCTATCATCCATCTCCGGCCCGATTTCCCGGTAAAGTCCTGCTTTCTTTGCTTCTTCCAAATCCATTGTCTTTACCTGAGCAAAATCCGTAATCGCATTAACCTCCTGGATAATCTCCTTATCCTTAGGCGCTGTAATCTGCGCCCCATCCTCCCAGTACACCTTATACCCATTATACTCCGCCGGATTATGGCTGGCGGTAATTACCACGCCTGCCGTACAGCCCAGCTCCCGCAGGGCAAAAGAAAGCATGGGCGTGGGACGAAGGGAGGGGAAAATATAGGCCGGAATCGCATTGGCTGCCATGCACAGCGCCGTTTCCCTGGCAAACTCCTGCGACATCCTCCGTGAATCATAGGCAATGGCAATGCCCTTTTTCTGTGCCTTTTCTTTTAAAATATAATTCGCCAATCCCTGGGTAGCCTTGCGCACCGTATAACGGTTCATCCGGTTCGTTCCCGCTCCGATAACCCCGCGAAGCCCGCCCGTTCCAAACTCCAGACTGCGGTAAAAACGATCCTCTATCTCCTTGGCATTTCCCGCAATTTCCTTTAACTCATCCCTGGTTTCCTGATCAAAATATGGTTCACTGCACCAAAAGCCATACTGCTTTTCTGCTTCTGTCATCCCTGAATTTCCTCCATTCCTTTTATGCAATAATCAATCCAAGTAAATAAAATGGTGTCTCACCCTTATTTTCCGTTTCTATCACTTCAATCTCCACCCTGTGCCTTTTTGCTTCCCCATGATGCAGAACCGGCAAAAGATACAGACAATCCCCCCAGCTTTCCTCAAAATTTCCGTCCAGCAAAATTGCCTTCTCTTGCTCTCCGTCCAAAATCAAACGGGCAGACATCGCCGGGTGCTGAATAGTTTTTCGATACTGTACCGCAATACAAGATGCATCCACATAAAAAATTATCCGCTCTCCTGCCTTCTTTCCAATCCACCCATTCTTAAATGTATCCAAATGCCCTTTCTTTTCCCGGCTGTCCGCCCGGAAACCACAGAGAATGGGCTGGCTGTTTTGTATTGTCAGAAGATTTGCCTGTTCATAGGCATTTTGCGTTAACGGCAAAGGTAGCTTTCCCCCCATTCTATCCTCTCCCGTTTCTGCACACGGACCTTCCTTTTCTCCCCATGCCCGAACCCTTTCCAGCAGCCGGATAATCTCCCCAGCCACCAGTTCATGTCCCAAATCATTCGGATGAAGCCCGTCCGGCGTCAATTCTTCCAGGCGATATTTCCCTTCCGCTATCTCCCGGTAAATACTATCCTTAATCGAGACAAACGGCACCTGGTAATACTCTGCCACCGCATTATGCCGATCCTGCATGGTTTTTCCGCTGTCATAATACACGTTATTCAGCACCAGAACTGCCGGAAAGGAAGGCCAGGAAAGTATACGCCGCAGCAAACCCTCATAGGTTTCCTGATAAAACCTCTCTTCTTCCGGCCTTTCCCCCTTATCATTTACACTAAAATCCACCACAACCACATCCGGCTGATACATCAGCAAATCCCGGACAGCCCTTGCTGCCCCAAAGCAGGAACAGGTCCCCCCAATTCCGCCATTGACAACGTGGAACTCTGCCTGCGGAAAAGTATCGCTCCACCATTGAACCACACGATAAGTATAGGTCTTATCTTTAGCTGATGCCAGGCTTCCCTGTGTAATTGAACCGCCCAGAAAGCCAATCGTCAGCTCCTCTCCCCGTCTGGCTCTGACCATACAGGCCGCCAGTTTTCTCCATAAAATTTCCGTTTTCTTATCCATCTCTTTATGTTCAGACACTTCTCTATGGTTTATCACATCTCTATTTTCCGACAGTTCAGACATTACCCTATTCCTTCCTCCGGCAAAACCTTTTCATCCCATATCTTCACCGAAAGCCCTTCAATATACTCTACCAACTCCTCCGCCATCTCCCTGGCTTCAGAAATCCTGACATGGCCCGGTGTCCCGCACCCATTGCGCGAATACAGAAAATGAAACACCCTCTCATCCCCATCCCGCCGCAAAGCCTCACAGACCTCGTCAATTGCCAGATCCCAGTTCCTATGATGTTCCAAAATCGTCGTTGCCAAAAGAATTACTGCCTTCGGATATTTTCCGCGAATATTTTCCACCAGTTCCTGGTATTTCTTCTTCCAAAACTTCGCCCGTTCTCCGTGAATATCTTCCTTCATCACATCCACCGGATGACTGTCATTCTGACCGATGGCGATAAGCACCAGATGCGGCTGAAACCGTGAAAAATCCCAACATTTGATCTTGCCAAGTCCCGGATGATAATGCAGCTTATCCCACATAAACTCCATTCCAGGATACGTCGGCCCTACCCATCCGGTTCCATTCAGCAGAGGGATTCCTCCCTGGGCGATATCATAAAGCTCTGCTCCCAGCATCCTCGCTGCTATCCAGGCGTAGGAATACCAGCTGTTAGAATACTCCCCTTCATGTTCCGGATCGGCTTTTCCCACATAATCCACAGCCTCCGAAACCTCACCAGCCGACACCGAATCCCCATAAACCTCCATGCGCCGCGCCGGTTTTAAAGGCCCATCAAGCAGATAACCGCCCTGGGAAAGCCGCAGAGAACAAAGCGAAAAACAATGACAGCTGTCCTGGCGCTTAAAAAAAATCACCTCATGCCGTTTCTCTCTTCCTCTGCTTTCTTTCCCCTCCTCAGCGCTTGCCTTTTCCTCTTCATCCAAAAGCACAATTTCGGTTCTTCCCTCAGCCCTTAACTTCCACTTCTTTTCCTTCCCGTCAACCCACGCGCCCACATAATTATTCCA
>CAJUDX010000135.1 GCA_910584785.1 uncultured Lachnospiraceae bacterium
CAGTGACACGAGGATTTTCAGTCCTCTGCTCTACCAACTGAGCTATCTGGGCATCGGCTGCTTGATTGAAGCAACGGTGATATTCTACTAAAGAATTTGTTAAATGTCAATGGTTTTTTTGAAAAAAGTTATTTTCAGAATTTTTCTGGAAAATTACAAATATTTTAGATTTTTACAGAACTCTTGCGATCTTTTCCCAATTACCTTATAATAAACATAAGGACAGGAATAAGGGATGGTGAACGTGTATGAAGGGTAGAAAGAATTTGATTAGCAATATCCTTTTACTGATTTGCATTGCAGTTTTTTTAGGAAGCGGCGGAGTGCTTGCTTATAAAATTGTTGGGCAGAAGAAAAACGATGGTCGGCTGGAGGATTTGTCCAGCTTAGTTGATAATGAATTGGAAGCGGATTCCACAAATGAAACGGAAGAAAAAGCAGGAGGGAACGAGAGCCGGAGCCAGGAAAATAACGGGGCGAAAGTTCAGGCGATGCGTGAAGCCAGGGTGAAAGCGTACCAGAAGATTAAAGAGGAAAATGGAGATTTGGTGGGCTGGATTAAAATTGAAGGGACGAAGATTGATTATCCGGTTTTGCAGACCCCGGATAACCCCAATTTTTATTTAAAACATGATTTTGATAAGAATCCAAGTTCGTATGGGGCGCCCTATGTGGCGGAAGAGTGTGATTTGTCGGCAGACTGCAAGAATATCATAGTTTATGGGCATCACATGAAGAACGGCAGTATGTTTGCTGGCCTGGAGGATTATCTGGACCAGGAATTTCAGAAGGCACACCCAGTCATTCAGTTTGATACTCTGAAAGAATACGGGGATTACCAGGTGATGGGGATTTTCAGTATGAGTGCAGTGGAGCAGGCAAATCCGCTGTATGACTGGATTACTGCAGGAACAGAAGAGGCATTTAATGAATATGTTGCCTATGTCAGGCAGCACTCGGTTTATGCTACAGGAGTTGATGCGGAGTGGGGCGATCATTTATTAAGCCTGATTACCTGTGAATACACCCATAAAGATGGGCGACTGATTGTCGTGGCGAAGAAGGTGGAAGAATAAGTTTTGATGTTATGGCGGCAGAAGGGAGAGCCGGGGTTGTATTTTTTTAAGTAATTCATTGAAAATATGAAAATTGCTGGACAAACCCTTGAATATTTGTATATAATACACTATATGCGATAGCATAGAAAGCAGGTGATTTAATGGGATACAAAAAACAAGTTTTCCGGAGCCTGGCTATGGTAACACAGCTTGGTATCAGCGTGATGACGCCGATCTTTCTATGCATATTTGCAGGCTGTTGGGTAGACAATCATTTTGGAACGAAAACAGTGCTTTTGTTTCTGCTCCTTGGCGTACTGGCGGGAGGCCGGTGCGGGTATCATATGGCAAAGATTACTTTTTTAGCTGGGGAAAAGGATGACAGGAAGGAAAGAGAGGAGCAGAGCAAAAATCAAAAAGGCTCAATGTATGAATCGGTGAGCCGCCCTAAACCGGTGAGCCGGGTGAGAACTTCCGGGAATGTGGTGACATCTGGGACAGAAAAGGGTTTGCTTGTGCAGGAGAAGAAAAGATGATGGCGGAGGAATGCCATGACCAGTGAAACAAAAAAATTAGTGTTGGAAATGTCTGCAGGCATCCTTTTATGGAACCTGCTTTTGGCTGTGTTTGGCTGTACATTTGCCCCGCTGATGGGCTGGAGCAGGATTTCGGTGTTTTTGGGTGTTATTATCGGTCTGACGGCGGCAGTTATTATGTTAATTCATATGGCAGTGATTACAGAAAAGGTGCTTGACTCTGCCGATCAGAGTTACGCAAATAAAACGACGGTTATCCATTCCATGATTCGGAAGTTTATTTATATTATTTTACTCGTTTTGCTTATATGGAAATTCCCGCAGATAAACCCATTGGCGGTTGTCCTGGGAAGCATGGGCCTCAAGGCAGGGGCGTATCTTCAGCCCCTTTTGCATCGCGCTAAAAGAAGGACGTGATGAAAAAATGAAGAAAAGGCAGGCCGGAGCCAAACAAGTACGGTCAAAGAATTGTTTGCATAATCCTGTGCATGTGCCGAATTTTATAGCATAACAGCATAATTTAAAGAAGGAAAAGGGAAAGACCTCTATCTTCCCCCATCCCTTCTCACCTGGTAAATCAGGATGTGCTTTGCAGTAAAACGCGCACAAAATGAAGGAAATAATGGAGAAAGGAGGAAAGCGTATGGGGATGAATATGGTAATCCGACCGGAGGCTGATTTTTCGATACACGGTGTTTTAAAATACAGTATCGGCGGTCAGGAGGTCTGGATTACTACAACGACGATAGGGATGGTAATAGTTTCCATCATTATCCTGATTCTGGCGTTTATGGCGAAAAAAACCATGGAAAATGCCACAGATGTACCAGGTACATTTCAAAATGTGATTGAACTTGGTGTGGAAATGCTGGAGAAGATGACACAGGGAATATTGGGACCAAATGCAAAGAAATTTGCCAATTATATCGGAACGATATTCCTGTTTATCCTGTTCTGCAACCTGAGCGGCCTTTTGGGACTGCGGGCGCCGACAGCAGACTTTGGAGTCACCTTCCTGCTTGGTATGTTTACCTTTGTCATAGTGCAGTATCAGGGATTGAAAAATCGGAAGCTGCGTCATTTTACCAGCCTGTTCGAGCCGATTCCCGTTCTTTTCCCGATTAATTTAATCGGTGAAATCGCGAACCCGGTATCAATCTCACTCCGTTTGTTTGCAAACCTGCTGTCTGGTGTGATTATCATGGCGCTCTGGTACGGTATGCTGCCAATCTTTGTAAACATAGGAATTCCCGCAGCCCTGCATGTATACTGCGACCTGTTCTCAGGCTGCATCCAAACCTACGTATTCTGTATGCTGACAATGGTTTATATTAATGATAAAATGGAGTAGCAATGAGCAGTGCGGGAAATTACGAGGACAGATGCGTTGCACCCTGCGGACTAACTCCACACCCCACACAGAATCGTATGTTATTTTTTTGAAAAGCTTTTATATTTTAATAGGAGGAAATTTAGTATGAATTTTTCTGGACAGGATTTTATTTATGGTTGTTCTGCAATTGGTGCCGGTTTAGCGATGATCGCCGGTATCGGACCTGGTATTGGACAGGGTATTGCCGCTGGTTACGGTGCATCTGCTGTAGGTCGTAACCCGGGCGCTAAGTCTGACATTACTTCCACCATGCTTTTAGGACAGGCAGTTGCCGAGACTACAGGTTTGTACGGCCTTGTTGTTGCTATTATTTTAATGTTCGTTAAGCCTTTCGGTTGATTGGACAAGGTTTGGCACAAAATAATAGTGCAGGAGAGGAGGCAAGGTCTTGGACGAATTTTTAAGAATCATAGGATTTGACTTTCAGTTGATCCATGATGCAGTATTAACCGGCATCAATGTTCTTATCCTGTTCTTTGCGCTGTCCTACCTGCTGTTTAACCCGGCGCGAGCCTTTTTGGAGAAAAGACGCCAGAAGATTGCCGGCGAGTTAGCCGAGGCGGCTGAGGACAAAAAGACAGCGGAGGAATTGAAGGCAGAGTATGAAAGCAAACTGAAAGAGGTAAACAAGGAAGCAGATGCAATTCTGGCAGAGGCCAGGAAAAAAGCCATGGTTAAGGAAGCGGATATTCTGGAGGAAGCCAGAGCAGAGGCTGCCAGAATTATTGAACGCGCAAACCGCCAGATTGAACTGGATCGCAAGAAGGCTTTAGACGAGATGAAGCAGGAGATGGTTTCGATTGCATCGTTGATGGCCGGAAAAGTGGTTGCTGCTTCTATTGACACCAAGATTCAGGAATCCCTGATTGATGAAACATTAAAGGAGATGGGTGAGAGCACATGGCTAAGCTAGTAT
>CAJUDX010000136.1 GCA_910584785.1 uncultured Lachnospiraceae bacterium
CAGGGAACCATTTTTCTCTGTGCTATGACGATAACGACGTAATTTTACCACAAATCAAAAAGAATTGCTACTTATTTTTTTGATTTTTTTGGAAAAATGGGAGAAAATTGGATAAAAACGGAAAATTTTATTGCGTTTAGGGTCAAATTTGTGGTCAAAATCCAAGGAAAGGGAAGGAGCTTGTTATGGCAAGGCATGGGGAAAATATAAGGAAAAGGAAAGATGGGCGTTGGGAGGGGCGATACCTGGTGTACAGTGAGGAAAAAGGAAAAAAGATATACCGTTCGGTATACGGCGGAACCTATGAGGCCGCCAAGGAAAAACTGACCATGAAAAAAATCTCGTTAACGGAAGGAAAAAGGGAGCATGGCATGGAGGGCATGGAAACAAAAGGCGGCCATTCCCAGGACTTTTCTCACCAGGAATCCCTTTTCGTTACGGAAATCCTTTTCGTTACGGAAATGGCAAACAAATGGCTTGATGAGGTGAAATGCACCAAAAAGCAGTCCACTTATGTAAAATACAGCATGATTTACCGAGTCCATTTAGAACCGCTGCTCCAAGGCATGAAAATATGGGATGTTCCGGCTGCTTTTAATTGGGAAAAGATTTCTGACCACCTATCAGAAAGCATGAGAAAAAGCATCTGCTGCGTGCTGAACCAGATCTTAAAGTTTGCTTCCCGGCAGTATCACATGGCGATACCTGTATGGGATAAGGCAGTTTTTCGCAAAAAGAACAAACCGGTTGAAGTATTGACCCGAAAAGAACAGGCACGGCTGTTATCTGTCATTTGCCAGAAAACCGATGAAGTAAAGGCGGCAGTATTGCTGTGCCTGAATACCGGGCTAAGGCTAGGGGAATTGTGCGCCTTAAAATGGAAAGATATTGACTTTGAGCATGAAATGGTTTCGGTGAACCAGACGGTGCAGAGACTTTATGCAGAAGGCGGCAAAACCAAAACCGTTTTATTGGAAACTGCACCGAAAAGCGAGTGTTCCCGGCGAGAAATCCCGCTATCCTCTATGATTTCAAGATTATTTAAGGAAATCTGGCATGAGGGGAAATATATCTTCGGCAAGGATAAGCCGATGGAGCCAAGGACGCTGCAGAACCGTTTTAAGCGCCTGTTGGAAAAGGCAGGGCTGAAACATAGGAATTTTCATATCTTAAGGCATACCTTTGCCACAAACTGCATAGAAGGCGGAACGGATATAAAAAGCCTCAGTGAGATTTTAGGGCATTCTGATGTGCGGATATCCTTGAACCGGTATGTACATCCGTCAATGGACAGCAAACGGAAGTACCTGGATGGGCTTTCGCAATTCTATGGGCAGCTCCAAAAGCAGAGAAATGGGGCAGGGATGTTCCCGGTCAATGAATTAGTTTAAGGTTGGTATTGGGAATAATTGGTCTTAAAGTTAATTGGTTTTAGGATTAATTGGTTTTAAGATCAATTGGCCTTAAGATTAATTCGTGGTCAAATTCATGGTCAAATCTATGGTCTGGTAAGCTGAAAAAGCGTTAATCTGTGTTGTTTCCTTAATGTTTTTCGCAGACTTGCGGAATCTACGAAAAAATCAGTTAGCGGGATGGCAAAGCCAAATATCTACGAATAATTAAAAATTATTTAGATTAAAAGCAGCCATCCCGGCATAAAACCAAAGCAGCTAAAGTCCGCAAAACGATTTTTGGAAATTCAGGTGAGTAGTTCTATTGTATCAAAAAAAGTTGAAACAGGTTGAAAAAATTGCCTTAAAAATTTTCCTGAAATGAAGGGAGCCTAGATCATGGCAGGACAAAAAGCCCAGGAACAAATTGAAGAGTTTATTCATTCGCGGGTAATTGGCCGGGGATTGGACGAGCGCACAGTGAAAGCTTACCGGATGGATCTGGAACATTTTTACCTATGGATGGATCCTAAAGCAGATGAGCAGCGATACCCGGAACGGATGGAAGCGTACCTGAAATATCTTTCTGAAGTAAAAGGCCTTCGCTCATCTACGGTTAACCGGAAGCAGCGGGTGTTCCGTTACTACCTGTCGTATCTGATATCGCAGGGAGTTGTGACAGATAATGTGGACGACAATGTGGCAGATAATATGGCAGACGGCAAGATACCGAATCAATGGCAATGCGGGTATTTGTGCGAACCATTAAAGATGGTCATCCAGCCGGAAAAAAGCGCAGCCAATAGCTATCTGTCCAAAAAAGAAATCGACAGGTTTTTTCAGGCGATTGATCAGGAATACTCCCAGCTGGACAGCGACTTTCGGAAAAGGGTTTGCCTTCGGGATCAGGTAATGATGAAACTGCTTTTTTACCATGGGATTGAAGTCAGTGAGTTATTACGGCTGGAAGTATCGGATTATGATCGGAAAACAGGGATCCTTACAGTGCGCAGGAAGCGGGAGAAGAAATATTCCGCATACGTATTTTCAAAGGAATTGAGGGATCAAATGCTGCAGTGGCTGGGGGAACATGAGTGCTTTGAACGTGAAATCTCATACCATAACCGGATGTTTTTGTCTAAGTATGGGAAACCGCTTTCCATGAAGATGGTGATTAATATTTTTGAGAAATACCGCGTGATGGCGGGGATTGAAAAAGAGTGTACGCCTAAAGATTTGAAAAATGGGTTTGGAAGGTATGCGGAAGAAGTAGTGAGGGAAAGGTGTTGAAAATGGTGCGGCATATAAAGCATTAGGCTGATGTGGGAATAGATAAAAAATTTAGAGAGGATTTGTGGCAGTGATTATTACTCAGACACCTTTTAGAATGTCCTTTTTTGGTGGCGGAACGGATATGGAAAGTTTTTTTAGAAAGAATGGTGGAGCAGTTCTTTCTACTACATTTGATAAATATTGCTATGTGAATGTGCGTCATCTGCCGCGTTTTTTTGATTATACCACGGAACTGTCGTATTCAAAGACGGAACGTGTGATTAACACTGAAGATATTGAACATCCGGCTATTCGTAATGCGATAAAGATGTTAGATATGCACGAGATTCGTCTTACCTATGAAGCAGATTTGCCTGCGCGCTCTGGTCTTGGTACGTCGAGCTCTTTTGCAGTTGGAATGTTGAATGCCTTTTATGCTTTAAAAGGAAAGTATGCGGATAAGAAGAAACTGGCAGATGAAGCGATTTATCTGGAACGCAATCTTTGCCAAGAAGCTGGTGGCTGGCAGGATCAAATCGCTGCTTCTTTTGGCGGATTTAACCGTATTAATTTTAATGCAGATGGCTACGATGTTTTGCCGATTATTATTTCGCCGGAGCGCAAGAAACAGCTAAACGAGAATTTAATGATGTTTTTTACCGGTTTTACTCGGTTCTCTTCAGATATTCAGAAAATAAATGTGACTGGCAAAGGCAATAAAACAGTACAACTTAAAGAGATGTTGTCATTAGTTGATGATGCAGAGCGTGTTTTGACAGATAAAGGAAAGAATCTTGATGAATTTGGCAGAATGCTTGGCTACACTTGGAAACTCAAGCGTCAGACAGGTTCTGCTGTTTCTACAAATGGTATCGATGAATTGTATTTAAAAGGTATTGCTTCGGGCGCATTGGGAGGAAAGCTTCTTGGTGCAGGCGGTGGTGGATTCTTTATATTTTATGTACGACCAGAGCATCAGGATGCCGTTCGTTGGGCTATGAGAGATTTGCTGTATATTCCGTTCAAATTTGAAGATGGTGGTACACGTGTGATTCATTATACACCTGAAGACTATGTGCCAAAAGG
>CAJUDX010000137.1 GCA_910584785.1 uncultured Lachnospiraceae bacterium
AATGAAAGGATTTATCAATGAGATGGATAACGGATGAGTTATTGTTTTACGGAGGTATCGCAGTCGCAGCCAGTTCGTTGCTGTTTGCATCTGTTGGACTTCTTATTTTGCAGATTAAAAGAAAGTACTTAAATGCCCAGTTGGATATGGAATATGGGGAAAGGGAAAATCGGAAGTGAAGAACAAAAAAGGTGGAATGGCAGAGAAATGAGGAAATTGAAAAGAGGAAAAGAGGTAGAGTATGGGGGAGTTAATTGCCTCGACATATAAAATAGAGAAAGAATTAGGTTCCGGCGGTGGAGGAATCGTTTATCTGGCATATCATATGCGGTTAGGCAAGCAGGTGGTATTGAAAGCAGATAAACGAAAAATCTCAACCAGCCAGGATTTGCTGCGCCGGGAGGTGGATGTATTAAAGGATCTCAACCATCCGTATATCCCCAGGGTATATGATTTCTTTGTTGAAGGAGAAACGGTTTATACGGTAATGGATTATATAGAGGGAGAAAGCCTGGATAAATTGCTGAAAAGAGGTGTGCGGTTTTCACAGCCCCAAGTAATTAAATGGGCAAAGCAATTACTAGAGGCGCTCTCTTATTTGCATAGTGAGATTCACGGTTCTCCTCCCAGAGGTTTTGTACATAGTGATATTAAACCGGCAAATTTAATGTTAACACCAAGCGGTGATATTTGCCTGATTGACTTTAATATTGCCTTGGCATTAGGGGAAATCCATACGATTGGCCGAAGTGCCGGATATGCATCGCCAGAGCATTATGGGTTTGATTTTACATCGGAAGATGAATTATCCGACACAGAAAGCATAATTCCTGAGACGGAAACCATGGATATGGAAGGAGAGATGTATGGCGGACGGACAGAGACAGATGTAGAACTAAAAATAAATGGATATTCAGCATCCGCTCCAGGAAATGCCCATGCAGGCAAGGAAAGAAAGAAGGTCATTATCCCTGATGTAAGATCGGATATTTATAGTACTGGCGCCACGCTGTACCATTTTTTAAAGGGCGAACGCCCGGCAAAGGATGCAAGGATGGTGGTTCCAT
Source organism: uncultured Lachnospiraceae bacterium (assembly GCA_910584785.1). GTDB lineage: Bacteria > Bacillota > Clostridia > Lachnospirales > Lachnospiraceae > Caccovicinus. Next base: position 1,068 of record CAJUDX010000137.1, read on the forward strand.
TATCAGATAGGAAAATTAGTCCCCAGATTGTGGCTATTATTACGAAGTCCATGCGACCCAATCCGGATTTACGGTATGGAACGGCAGCAGAAATGCTGTATGATTTTGTTCATCTCCGTGAACATGATCCGCGGGTAAAAAAACTGAGAAGGGGTTACTGGATTTCCGGAGTGGTGTTTTCGGTAATGTTTGCAGCTGGGGCGGCATCGGCATTTATTGGGTTAAAGCGTATGCAGGCAGCAGAAAGCTGGCTTAAGCTGGCAGAGTATTCTAAAAATGCGCTGGCGGAGGGGGATTCGGCATCAGCAATCCAGTATGCACTTTCAGCCCTTCCGCAAAAAGGCGGCATATTGGAGCCTGGATGCAAGGCGGAGGCACAGCGGGCACTTACCAATGCATTAGGCGTGTACAAATTAGCAGATCAGTATCAATCCTGTGGTATGGTGGAACTTCCTTCAGTTCCATTTTGCCTTGCGATTTCGCCAAATGGGAAGACGGCATCCGGTGTGTATGCGTATTCTGTGGCAGTTTTTGATACAGCTTCTGCCAAAATACTGGCAGAACTTCCGGCGGAAAAATCTGCCTTATCCGAAGTTAAGTATTTGAACGATCACACGATTATTTATGCCGGGGACGGCGGCATAAGTGTTTACGATATTGAGCGGAAAGAGGAACTATGGAAGGGGAAACCGGCCACATCGATCTCGGTTTCAGCGGATGGAAAGAGCGTGGCGGCTGTATATAAGAATGAAGGTTTTGCTACAGTCTATGATGTATCAAACGGGAAAATAAAATGTACTGTGGATTTTCATGGGAAAAAGCAGAAAGTGACGGTAAATGACAGTTTTGCCAATCCCAATGATAATTTACTGGCATTAAACTCTGATGGCACGATGCTGGGAGTTAGTTTTGAAGATGGTTCCTTGTGGGTTTATCACCTGGAAGATTCTGAAAAGGATATCGAGCTTTTTGATAATACTTCTGGCTATACCCATTTCGAAGGCGGGTTTTATCAGGAATATTTTGCTTTTTCGGCAACCAGGCAGGGAGAATCTGTTTTTGCAGTAATTGACACCATTCAGGCAGAGCAGACTGGCGGGTTTGAATCGAAGAATCCATTCAGCGTCCAAGCGGATGGACGGGGGATATACGTTCAAACAGAGAATATTCTGGTAAAGATCCATCCGGTTACTGGAGAGCAGACTCCCCTTGTCACTACTGCAGAGAATATTTTAAGTTATGCAATAGGAGGGGCGCAGACGCTGGCTGTATCCCAAAAGAAATTTATGTTTTTTGACGAAAATGCAGAACTAATATCCGAAGAGGAAAAGCAGTACCGCGGTGATTTACTGCAGCTTGCAGAGGGGACAGCTTTGATAGGGAACAGAGATTCTTCTGCTGTCCGTATCTTAAACTTTGAGAGCCATCCGGATGCAGAGGTATTTTCTTACGATCCATCTTACGTACATGACGAAGCCAGGATAAGCCAGGATGGAAAAACAGTAATGCTTTTTGATTATGAAGGGTTTCGGTTGTATGGCATAGGGGGAGGGCTAATCCAGGAAGTTTCCATACCAAATGCGGAACAGGTATATGATCAGCAGTATATCCGGGATGAGGAAGGTTCTCGGCTTGAAGTGGTTTATAATGATGGGACGGTTTTGGTATATAGCGCAGAAGATGGAAACGTGCTGGATGAAGGGGTGCGGGAAAAGCCAGATCCATCCCCTGATGAAGAGTTTTTTACCGATAGGTTGAGGATAGACTCGCCCCTTCATGGGACACCGACGGCGTATGACCGGAAAACAGGGCGGTTAGCCTGGCAGTTAGGGAATGAGGATTACCTTACTTATATTACGCAAGTGGGAGAATATATTGTTGCACAGTATGTAACAGCAGATAGCTATTATTATGGGCAGCTTTTAAATGGAAACGGTGAAGTGTTGGCAGATTTGCCTTATCTTTGTGATGTGGTTGGGGAAACATTGATTTTCGATTATCCCACAGGTAATATGCGGAAATCCCACATTTACGGAATAAATGAGCTTATGAAAATAGCTCAGGATAAAAATAAAGGAGGAAACGGAGAATGAGGAAGTTTAAGGGAAAGTTGTCTCGGTTTTTGGCGTTGGCGTTAACGGTTTCACTGCTGACACTGCCGGAGATGGCGGTGTTTGCTTCAGCGAATCAAGGAGTGTTGGGGAGTCCGGGAAAGATTATGTCTGCAGAAAGATTTAGTCACGCGACAGGGTCAGATGCGGGAATGGATGAGGGGACTTTAGAGGATTCCAAGGATGACGTTGAAAATGGAGAAGGTGAAGAAAAGAAAGTAGCGACATGGGCGAATGCATTGACTGGGGCTGTATCTAAGGCGAAATCTGGGGAGAGGGAAATAAAATTAGATGGAGCGAAGGTGGAAGAGGAAGCGGTTAATACGTTATTGCCGATTGAGGAAGTGGATGCTTAT
>CAJUDX010000138.1 GCA_910584785.1 uncultured Lachnospiraceae bacterium
ACCAGCCTTCATCGTTTTTACCGGTAATCCATTCATTATTTCGGATATAGTTCATCAGCCAGTTGGCTTTTTCCGACAGATTCAATGCAAGGAAAGACAGGGAAAAACTTTTTTTCCTTCCGCTGACTGTATGTTGGCACCGGGCGGTGTAGTCAGCCAGGATTTTTTGCTTTTTTTCTGTGTCCTCAAAGATTCCCGGATCATTGTCCAGCAAAACGGATATTTCTTCCAGCAAATCCACCGAGTCGAGTGAAGTATTTGCCTGCAGAAGGCGAATCAGGGCAGAAAGTTCCTGCAGATTTCCGGCATAGGCACAGGTAAAAGCTACGCTTTCCCCGTGTTCGGATGCCATATCCAGGGCATCATTCCAGTCGGCATCGCGCAGGCGGCAGAGATTGTGTGCTCCGGTTTCAAAAAATGAAGTGAGATTCTGGATCAGCAGGTGTTCCAGAATACTTCCCCGATAAAGGCTGTTTTCATTTGTGCGCTGTTCGTTACCGTCCTCGGCTTTCCAGAGAGTATCCGCGGCAGTTCCCCGCATGGTCTGCCCGTCTTTAAAATACGGCGCCGTCTGGTTTAAGATTTCAAAATCACCGGTCTGGTCAATATAGAGTTTTGTGGTCATTAAGGGCCAGAGTGCGTGATCCATCCAGACCCGGCTGATTCCGTTGCGATCGGCAAAAAAACTTCCATCGCTGCTTCCGATAATCGTAGCATTCGTCCCGTCAATGCGCACGCCGCCGTAATTGGCAACGATGGTCTTTCTCACACTCTGCGGCTCCGTAAAAAGTAAAGAAAGGCAGTCCTGCCATAAGTCCCGCCATCCGCGTCCTCCGCGACCGTAATCGTGGTGGGGCAGGAAGGAACAGCCAAAGAGCCTGCGCAGAAACGGTTGGAAGCAGACCCATTTCATCCAGCAGTCAGTATCGGTATTTCCTGTGCGGAAGCTGGCAGCTACCTGGTTCTTCCAGTAGGTTTTTGTCTCATTCAAGGCTTTTTCTGCCTTATTTGCCGTGGAGTAGCGTTCGGCAAGGGAAAAGATTTCTTCTTTGCTATCTTCCATTCCAAGAAGGATGATGTAGGAAGCTTCTTCTTCCGGCGCAAGGGAAACCGGAGGGAAACAAAAAGCGCCCATTGCTTCTTTTCCGGCAGCGCTGCTTCCTGCCGGACAGCCCTTAGATGGTGCATAGACTGCACGGGGGTGGAGGAAGGTTCCGCCTTCACCGATAAAGTCTTCTACCGTAGGATAAAAGCTTTCCGGTGTGCTGCCGTCTCCGGTGTATCCCAGAACATAGTAAATATGACGGTTTGGGCGGTGCCCTTTTTCATCGAAAGCCATGGTGGGTGAAACAAAAACGCCGTGGCTTTCTGTCGTTATCCGGTGGAGCATCGAAGTTACGTTCCGGTGATCCCGGAGATTATCTGCGCTGCGCCCATAGATAGGGACGGCAGCATAAGCAGTAATCGTCCGGGATTTTGCCGCCTGATTTTTTATAGTAACATACATGATTTCCACGTTGGCATCCCATGGAATAAAGGAAGTAACCGATGAGGTCAGGAGGAGCTTTCGGGAAGATCGTGTAATGTTGTGCCACATCAGACCGGCAGTCAGCTCGCTTTCATCCTGTTCGTCGGTAAACCTGGAAGCCTCCTGTTCTGCACTGGCACCGGCTGCAGCATAGACACCAAGACCTTCTACCCTGCACCAAAAGTTTCTTACGGAGCGGTTATTATGCAGGTTTTCTGCGCTTACCGGTTCTAACAGGAAGGTTTCCTGGTCCATTTTTGCATCTCCGCCGAGATTTGGTGTAACCGAACTCTTTAAGCCTTTGGTGGAAGCAAGGGGAAAATACAGGTAGCTGATGTTTTCCGGCTGTTTCAGGCAGAAGCTTCCGTCTTCATTTATAAAATGAATATCGTTCAATTTATATACTCCTTTCTTTTTTGGGTTTTTTTATCAATGATAAGATAGAATTATCATAGAGGAAATTTTCGGCAAAAAAAATAAAAAACAGGAAAAAAATATCAGATTAATGACCTAAAAGTGATGAAGCAAACGAAAATAGAAAATAACCTTAGATTATAATGGGAAAACAGCCAGAAAGCGAAGGAAGAAAATCATACAAAGTGTATCATGAATTTGATATTTTGTTAAAATCCATAATATATCTGCGGTAACGATTGCGCTATAATTTCCCCATAAAGCAATAAGAAAGTGACATCAAAACAGCAGAAGGAGGATTTTATCATGAAAAAAAGGACAGTGAGTATTTTACTGGCAACAGCCATGGCAGCAGGTTCACTGACAGGATGCGGCGGCAGCAATTCGGGTTCGGCAGCATCTGGCGGGGAAGAAGGAAAAGTAATTAATATTTATTCCTGGAACAACGAGTTTAAAGAACGTGTGGAAGCCGTTTACCCGGAGGTTGCCGAAACTTCCAAGGATGGCACGGTGACAACCTTAAAGGACGGAACGGAAATTCATTGGATTATTAATCCGAATCAGGACGGTGTTTATCAGCAGAAGCTGGATGAGGCGCTGTTAAAGCAGGCCGATGCCCCCGCAGACGATAAGGTGGACATCTTTTTATCGGAAACAGACTATGTTAATAAATATACCGATGCCGACGCCAATGTAGCCATGCCGCTTAAAGATTTGGGCATTGACCCGGAAACCGATCTTGCCGATCAGTATGCATTTACCAAAGTAACGGCTTCGGATGTTAACGGCACACAGCGCGGTTCAACCTGGCAGTGCTGCCCCGGTCTTTTAGTTTACCGCAGGGATATTGCCAGGGATGTTTTTGGGACAGATGATCCGGAAGCTGTAGGTGAGAAGGTTAAGGATTGGGATACGATGAAGGCAACCGCAGCAGAGCTTAAAGCAAAAGGCTATTTTACTTTTGCTTCTTATGCGGATACTTTCCGTCTGTACGGCAACAGTATTGCCGAGCCCTGGGTAAAGGCAGGGGAAAATGTAATCCGTGTAGATCAGCAGATTATGAACTGGATCAGCGATTCTAAGGAATGGCTGGATGCGGGCTACCTGGACAAGACCGTCAAGGGACAGTGGAATGCAGACTGGAATCAGGCTATGGGTTCGTCTTCCCAAGTATTTGCTTTCCTTTTCCCGGCATGGGGAATCGACTTTACCTTAAAGCCCAACTGGGACGGTGAAACAGGAATGTGGGGTGTTACCAATCCGCCGCAGGAGTACAACTGGGGAGGTTCCTATGTTCATGCATGTACCGGCACAGACAATCCGCAGCATGTGAAGGATATTATTCTTGCGGTAACGGCAGATAAAGAAAATCTGCTGAAGATTTCCCGGGATTTTTCAGATTTCACCAATACGCAGACCAGTATGCAGGCAGCGGCAAAGGATGATGCAAACTTTTCTTCGGAATTCCTTGGAGGACAAAATGCATTCAAATATTTTGCACCGGTGGCAGAAAATATTGTGATAGCTCCTCTTT
>CAJUDX010000139.1 GCA_910584785.1 uncultured Lachnospiraceae bacterium
TCGAACTCAATCGTAGCCGGCGGCTTAGGACTCATATCAAAGCACACCCTATTCACATTCCCTACCTCAGCCAAAATCCGGTCAGTAATTTTTTGCAGCACATCCCAGTCTACCCGCTCAATAGTGGCGCTCATGGCATCAACCGTATTAATCGCCCGGATAATCACCATATAATCAAAGCATCTGGCGTTGTTTTTCACTCCCACCGACTTAAATTCCGGCACTACGGTGAAATACTGCCATACCTTTTTATCCAAGCCTGCCTTCTCGAATTCCTCCCGCAAAATGGCATCCGACTCCCGCACGGCTTCCAGCCTGTCCCTGGTAATCGCTCCAAGACACCGCACGCCCAGGCCGGGGCCGGGGAACGGCTGGCGGTAAACCATGCTTGCTGGCAGCCCCAGCTCCAAGCCGCAGGCCCGAACCTCATCCTTAAATAGCTGCTTTAACGGCTCCACCAGCTGGAATTTAAGGTCTTCCGGCAATCCTCCCACGTTATGATGGGATTTTACCATCTTGGCGGTCTTCGTCCCGCTCTCGATAATGTCCGGATAAATCGTTCCCTGGCCTAAAAAGTCAATGCCTTCCAGCTTTCTGGCCTCTTCTTCAAATACCCGGATAAACTCACTGCCAATAATCTTGCGCTTCTTCTCCGGATCCCCTACGCCTTCCAATTTTCCTAAAAACCGCTCCGTGGCATCCACATAAATCAAGTTCGCGTGGAGCTGGTTTTGGAACACCTGGACTACGCTTTCCGACTCATTTTTGCGCATCAGGCCGTGATTTACATGGACACAGGTCAACTGCCTGCCAATGGCTTTAATCAGCATGGCGGCAACTACCGACGAATCCACGCCGCCGGAAAGGGCTAAAAGCACCTTTTTGTCCCCTACCTGTTGCCGGATCAACTCCACCTGATCCTCGATGAAATTCTTCATATTCCAATTTGCCTGTGCCTGGCAGACTGTAAATACAAATTCCTTTAATTTTGCTTCCTCCGGCATACCCTCCAGCTTCCGCTCACACTTTGCCGTAGGATGGTCAATCGCTAGGATAGGGCAGCCATAGCCGTAAAGCTCCGGTGCAACCTCTATGGCTCTTCCATCTACTATGCGGTTTTCCCCACCGTTTATCACCACGCCCTTTACATTCTTCAGTCCCTTTAACTGCTCCAACGTAATATCATGGGGATGAATCTCGCTGTACACGCCTAAATCGCGAATCCGGCGGGCAAGCACAGTATTTTCCGTACTTCCCAAATCCAAAATAACAATCATATCCTGCTTCATCTGTCTCTCCTTTATCCTTTGCTTTGTTGTCCGGTAACATAGCATACATTGCCGAAAGCCGCCGCACAGATCCTGCAATCCGGTTAACGGCACAAACGCGGCACGATTAAACGCCCCGCAGGAATACATTGCCATTGGTCAATATCGGCAGCAGCGGCCTCTCCTCTCTTTCATTATACCGGAATATTCCTAAAATTCAATCAAAGTTTATGGGAAATCTGCCCGACTCACGCTGATTTCTTCATAACGTATTGACCGGAACGCTGTTTTTCGCTATGATATTCGTAAACCACAAGCGATGAAAGGAGATTCCCTTATGGCGATTAAACAGTTTATTTTCGATTTAGACGGAACTTTATGGGATACGTCAACAGTTTCCGCTGACGCTTATAACCATGCCCTGCGCAAAGATGGCCGCTGCGACTTAGTGGTTACTGCCCAAATCATTAAAAATGAATTCGGGAAATCCTTCCGGGATATTGCAGACGACCTGTTCCCTGGTTTTGCGCTTCCCGTCCGGGATGAATTAATGCAGCTATGCGCCATTACCAACAACCAATTCTTAGCCGATACGGACTGCCTGATGCTTTACCCGGATGTCCCCGGCACGCTGGAGGCCTTATCCCAAAAAGCTCCCTTATATATGGTCAGCAACTGCGAGAGCGGCTACATGGAAATGTTTTTGCAGAAATACAGCCTGGAAGCTTACATCACCGACATGGAATGCCTGGGCAATAACGGGAACAGCAAAGCGGACAATATCCGCCTTATCGTAGAGCGCAACCACCTTGACCACGCCGTATATGTGGGGGATACCGCCGGAGACTGCGATTCCGCCGAAAAAGCCGGAGTCCCCTTTATTTTCGCATCCTACGGGTTTGGGACTGTCGCTAAGGAATGCCTTTCCATCAAACACTTTTCCGATTTGCTAGAGTATGTTTGAAAAATGCCTTCCGTCAGATGTGCGTCACAATTTATAGGACACCGAAGATGCCCCTTGTGGATATTTGGCCCGAATGAGGGAAGCGTAATGGGCTGCGCTGACCGAATGGGAGCTAAATATAACGCAAAGCGGGGCATGCAGATGGCGGAAATGATTGTTCAATCACACGCTAACACTGTAGGCACTTTTAAAACAATATCCCACACCGATTTTAGCAAGGAAGTTTACCTATGGCATTTCGCTGTATCCCTGCCGCCAAGAATCCTGTAGCGGCACTGGCTTACCGCCCGTAGACTTTGGCCGTTGAACCGTTCCAGGTCTGCCCGAATACCTGGTACGTAGCAGGCATACGGGCAGACCTGAGTCGGATGCTACCTGATTAAGAGCAGTGACGGCTTAATCCTGATTGACACTGCGCTGCCGGGGCGATGAAGGCCCTAACCGGGGTCAAGGTGTATTTGTCTGAAGAAGACGCAAATTTCATGAATCTTTACCCGGAAGAAATCCTAGGGCTGAATAAGGACTGCCACCCCCAAGCATTTACCATAGATGAATATTACTCCGATGAGCAGTCGGTTGTCCTAGGCAATACTGCCATCAGGACTTTGCTGACTCCGGGACACACCATCGGCTGCACCAGCTTTTTCTGGGAAACAGTTAATCCGGTAAACGGAGATACTTATACGGCAGATATGCATGATGGTGTTGGGACGAATACCATGAGCGATAAATATTACTCTATCAGCAAGTACTTAACCCCGGCCTTACGCCAGCGCTTCCTGGACGATTCGGAAAAATATAAAATCCATCCACGTGGATATCGCCCTTCCAAGCCATCCCAACCGGATAGAAATTCTTGACCGAACAGGGCAATATCCCCATGAAAACCAAGTCTACTTAGACGACAGCGCATGGCCGCAATTCATCGATGAACGGGTGCGCCAGACAAAAGCGCTGTAAGCACTAAAACTGCTAAAACCAAAGCTAAAAAGCCCCGGAAAGTCAACCATTTCCGGAGCCTTACTAATTCTCGTATTCAATTCCAAACTAACGCTTAGAGAACTGCGGCGCACGCCTCGCTGCCTTCAATCCGTACTAAAATTCTCTTAGTGCCGTTTTCCCTTGATTTTTCGGGCTTTTTTGAACTTCTCCCCACTGGTTGTCCTATCCCTTAA
>CAJUDX010000140.1 GCA_910584785.1 uncultured Lachnospiraceae bacterium
ATGAACTATATCCGAAATAATGAATGGATTACCGGTAAAAACGATGAAGGCTGGTTTAACAGCTACTATGACAACCACGGACAAGCTGTAGAAGGGATATTTAACAATCAGGTGCGGATGATGCTGACTGGACAGGTTTTCTCTATTATGAGCGGCGTGGCAGAACACAGTCACATCCAGAAAATCGTAAAAAGCGCAGACAGCTACCTCTATCAGAAAGAAGCCGGCGGCTACCGCTTAAATACCGATTTCCGTGAAGTAAAATTAGATATGGGACGGATGTTCGGGTTTGCCTATGGGGAAAAAGAAAACGGCGCCGTCTTCTCCCATATGACCGTAATGTACGCCAATGCCCTGTACCGCCGCGGTTTTGTTAAGGAAGGCTGGAAAGCATTAAAGACCCTGATCGATACTGCCATGAATTTTTCCGTCAGCCATATTTATCCTGGCATACCCGAATATTTCCGTGCAGACGGACGTGGAATGTATTCCTACTTAACTGGTGCGGCAAGCTGGCTGATGATGACTATGATTGCCGAAGTCTTTGGCGTCAGAGGCGAAGCCGGAAACCTTGTTCTCCATCCCAAGCTGCTTGCGGAACAATTTGACCAGACAGGCACTGCTTCCATTACGATTCCATTTGCAGGAAAAACACTGGAGATTATTTACCGCAATCCTCAGGGCAGAGATTTTGGCAGCTATATTATTGAATCGGCATCCTGTGACGGAATGGAACTCACGGTAAATGAAGAAGCTTTTATTCTGCTTCCTCGCTGTCAGCTCACCGCACTGTCCGGAAATCAACACACTATTATTATTACTTTACAAGGAGGCTGTGTATAACTTATGAACTATGGTTATTTTGATAATAAAAACCGCGAATATGTAATTGAACGTCCCGACACACCTGCTCCCTGGGTGAATTACCTGGGTTCTCCTGCATACGGAGCAATCATCTCCAATAACGCCGGAGGCTACAGCTTTGCCCGTTCAGGGGCAAACGGCAGGATACTGCGCTATGTATTCAATCACTTTGACCAGCCTGGGCGTTATCTCTATCTTTATGACCAGGACACGAAAGATTACTGGTCTGCTTCCTGGCAGCCGGTGGGAAAAGATCTCTCCGTCTACAAAAGCCAGTGCCGCCACGGTCTTGGCTATACGCGGATGATTTCCGACTACGCCTGTGTCCATGCCGAAGCCCTGTACTATGTACCCGCAGAAAAAAACTATGAAGTTTGGTCGATTTCCGTAACCAACCATGCAGACTGTACAAAGAACCTTACCTTAACTGGTTATGCAGAATTTACCAATCACGGCAATTATGAGCAGGATCAGGTAAACCTGCAGTACTCCCTGTTTATCACACGAACCTTATTTGAAAAAAACCGGATTATCCAACAGATACACGGCAACCTCGATGCTCTTGCCGAAGATGAACAGGTAGATAAAAAACAGGTATCGGAGCGCTTTTTTGGTCTGGCTGGCGCAGAGGTTTCTTCTTACTGCGGCGATAAGGAAATTTTTCTGGGAAAATATCACAGCTACGGTGATCCTCAGGGCGTTTTTTCGGGCAGTCTGGGAAATACTTTAAGCTACAATGAAAATTCCTGCGGAGCATTATCCTGCACGGTTACACTAAAACCTGGTGAAACAAAAACGGTTGTTTTTCTCCTTGGTGAAGGAAGTTCGGATGAAGCAGAAAACATCATTAACCGTTATACCGAACCAGAACAGCAAACATTCCGGGAGGTTCTTCAATTATCTCATGACTGGGAGAAAAAGCTTGAACACTTTCAGGTTCATACCCCCAGTCCGGAATTTGACACAATGATCAATACCTGGAATGCCTATAACTGTTTTATCACTTTTATCTGGTCGCGTGCAGCCTCTTTGATTTACTGCGGTCTGCGCAACGGCTACGGCTACAGGGATACGGTGCAGGATATTCAGGGAATCATCCACCTTGCGCCGGAAATGGCAAAAGAAAAAATCCGCTTTATGCTCTCTGCCCAGGTAAGCCACGGGGGCGGGCTACCCCTGGTCAAATTTACACACCATCCGGGACATGAGGACACTCCGGAAGACGCCTCTTATCGTCAGGAAACCGGACATCCTGCCTACCGTGCCGATGATGCCTTGTGGCTGTTTCCAACGGTTTATAAATACATCGCCGAAACCGGGGATACGGCTTTCCTTGACGAAGTTATCCCCTTTGCCGATAAAGAAGAAGGAAGCGTTTATGAGCATTTAACCCGGGCGCTTCAGTTTTCTTTCAGCCACCTTGGGCCTCACGGCACACCGGCAGGGCTTCATGCGGACTGGAACGACTGTCTGCGCCTGGGGGCAGACGGAGAATCCTCCTTTGTAGCCATGCAGTTTTATTATGCCATATCTATTATCTGCCAGTTTGCCCGCTGCAAAAATGACATGAAAAGCAGCGAATACTGGGAAAAAAAGCTGGAAGAAACCGGAAAGCTTATCCAAAGCCTGTACTGGGACAATGACCGCTTTATCCGCGGCTATACCCAGGCAGGGGAACGCATCGGGGCAGCGGCTGATAAAGAGGCGAATCTCTGGCTGAATCCGCAAAGCTGGGCAGTTATCAGCGGGCTTGCCTCTAAAGAACAGGCAGACATAGCCTTAGAAGCTGTTTACCGGAATCTGAACACCGAATACGGGGCTGTCCTGATGAACCCGCCTTACCACAGTCATGCTTTTGACGGTGCTCTGTCTGTTATCTATAACCAGGGAACCAAGGAAAACGCGGGAATTTTCTCCCAATCCCAGGGCTGGCTGATTCTTGCCGAAGCCATGTGCGGACACGGAGAACATGCTTTTACTTACTTCATGGAAAATGCGCCGTCCGCACAGAACGGCCGCGCCGAAATCCGCCGCTTAGAACCGTACTGCTATGGACAGTTCACCGAGGGCAGCGCCAGCAGACATCCCGGACGTTCCCATGTCCACTGGCTGACTGGCACAGCTTCCACGATGATGGTCGGATGTGTTGAAGGCATCCTTGGCATCCGTCCGGATTTAACTGGAATCAGGCTTTCGCCTTCGATTCCCAAAAACTGGGACTGCCTGGAAATTAATAAAGATTTCCGCGGAAAACACCTTCATATTGTTATTCAAAATCCAAACCGGAAGGAATCCGGCGTGCAGAAGCTTGTCCTTAACGG
>CAJUDX010000141.1 GCA_910584785.1 uncultured Lachnospiraceae bacterium
CATATGTAATTAATGATTCTTGTGTTAGCTGCGGAACCTGTGCTGGCGAATGTCCGGTAAGCGCTATCTCTGAAGGCGACGGCAAATATGTAATCGACGCCGACACCTGCATTAGCTGCGGAACCTGCGCTGGCGCTTGTCCTACCGGTGCTATTGAGGAAGGTTGATTGTAAGACGTACATAAGTGCCTCTTCCCGCGTGGGAGGGGCACTTTTGTTCTGCTCTTTATGCTTTTGATCGGTTTTTCTTAACAGGGTAATGACACGCTTATCATTAAACTGGCAGAACGCCAGTATTGCCATTTCTAGGGCGTGTTTGAAAATTGCTTTCTGACAGATGTGCGTCACAATTTGTGGGAGATTTGAGCCAAATGAAGGGCGCATAGCGGGCTATGTAACCTGAATTTGGCTCAAATATACCGCGAAGTGGGGCGCGCAGATGGCGGAAATGAATTTTCAAACACGCTCTAGTGTACTGTTTCTTTGATTGTGAGGTAAATCCACCATGAAAAAACCAGTTATCGGCTTAACGCCCTCCCATAATACCGAAAATGACGATATTTCCATGCGTCCCACTTACATCCGCGCCCTGGAAGCTGCCGGAGCCATCCCTTTTATCCTTCCCCTGGAATTGGGAAAGGAAGATCTCCTGGAACTGTCCGGCTTTTGCCAAGGCTTTCTTTTCACCGGAGGCCCTGATCCCCATCCTTTCCTTTGGGGGGAAGAAACCCATAAGAACTGCGGCCCTATATCCGTAAAACGGGATCAGATGGAGCTGTCCCTTCTGTCCATCGCCATGGAACAGAAAAAACCCGTACTGGGAATTTGCCGGGGCGCGCAAATCCTCAATATCGGGTTAGGAGGCGACATTTACCAGGACATTGACAGCCAATACCGCTCCGCCTTCCCTATCGCCCATAAGCAGCCTATGCATTACACCCACCCTTCCCACCGTGTAGACGTAAAAAAGGATACCTTGCTGGCCTCCTTTGGCGATGATACCACAATCAAGGTAAACAGCTGCCACCATCAGGCCATACGCAAACTTGCCCCCGGGCTAATCGCCGGAGGCGTGGCTTCAGACGGGATTGTGGAAGAAATTGAACTTCCCGGTTATCCCTTTTTCGTTGGCGTCCAGTGGCATCCGGAATATTTATGGGAAACGGATCCGGCTGCCAGAAATCTATTTTTAGGGTTTGTGGATGCCTGCAGGGGTGTGATGTGAAATTTTATATATGGATAGTTCAGCCAGTCAAAATCGCATGAGGGAAAATCGTGCTCGCACGAATTTTCATCCATCGATTTTGACTGAGGGAGCGCCCGTTTATGAGCAAAAGGAGCTGCGCAAGCAGCAGAGAGCACGTAAGCGTGGTTTCCCCTTAAGGGATACTGTGCAGTGCGAATGACACGGCTGAAAGGACGGTAGATTTTCCTCTAAAATTTACTGTCCGCTCCTTTTTCAAACCATTTTTTGCGAAAAAACGGAACCCGCGCTGCTGCCGCCTCTGCCTTTCCCTGGCTTTCACGCTGGCAGCTGCGAATCATTTCGTCCAAATGGCGGAACCGTTCTTCTTCCTGCTCATTTCGGATCTGCATTAAACTTTTCAGTTCCTCCGCTAATTCCTGGTTAACCTGAGCGCTGATATCCCGGCTTAGCTTCTCATTATTGGCCTCTAAAGCACGCTGGATAATTTGGTTCATAATCGCCTGAAACTGCTCCATCTTCTCTTTAGCCGTCATCCGATCCAATTCCGGCTTTTCCTGTGCCAGGACAATTTCCGTTTCTGCCGGTATATCCAGTTCATTTTCTGTGGGCGCTCCTTCCTCGATGAATAATTCTCCTTTTGCCAGGGATTCCCCGCCAGCAAGGGAGCCCTCTCCCTGTAACAGCTCCTCTTTTTCCGAAGGCTTCCTTTCCTCCAACAGCAGCCCTTTTTCCGGCGGCTTCCTTTCCTCCAACAGCGTCCCTTTTTCTGGCAGTTTTTCCCCTCCCAAGACTGGCTTTGTCCCTGTTTCCGCCGCTTCCATATCCCGTCTTAATAACTCTTTTTCCTCTGCCGTATTTTCCCCAACCGTAGGTTTTACTTTTACGACGATCCCGTTCCTTCTCTCCCAGGCAGAAGGTTTTGTTCGACTTTTCCTTTTATTCTTCATCTCCGTTTGCCCATCCTTTTCCTCTATTTCCTGGCTTTTTTCCTCTATCTCTGCTTGATTTTCTGTTTTTTCCACTGCACGGTTTTCTTCCCCGTTCCAGCTTCCTTTTTCCAGGCGGCTGTAATCCTGCAGCCTGGCAATATTGGATGGCTCCCGCCTAAGAAGCTGCTCTTCAATCACTTTTCTGGTGGCTCCCGACTTGTCCACTGATATCCGGTATAAAACCCCCAGCCTGGGATTTTCCTGCAGCGTCCTTGAAATATCCTGCTCCAATATCTCTTCCGCATTTACCGGTTCCTGATTTTTTTCCATAAGCTGCTGCAAAGCGGATTTAATCGCCTTTAACTGATATCCTTTATCCCTAAGCGCCTTTACCTGGCAAAATAAACGAATATGGAACTCCGTGTAATATCTATGTCCCATTTCGTTCCTTGGAATCGCAAGCCCTAATTCCTCTTCCCAATACCGCAGGACATGGGTTTCCACATCGACCTTTTTCGATGCATCCGATATTAAATAACATATCTCCTCCATCGTTTCTCACTCCTTGTCCTTGTATTTTATGACCTTGGTAATATGTATATGTGGGATGGCGGAAAAATATGAATGAAAAAATGCTGAAAAAAGCCATAAAGGAAAAATGGTTTTAACATTCTTCCTTTATGGCTTTAATTGATTGGATTATATTGGATGGAAATTTAAGGATGGCTGGATTGGTTTGTGGTGCGTTGGCAGATGAACTGGGTTGGGTATAATGTTCTATGTTTAATCAATATGGAATCAATATATAATGTGTTAAAATTTATACTGCTGGACCGTCGGTGATTAATATTCCATCTGT
>CAJUDX010000142.1 GCA_910584785.1 uncultured Lachnospiraceae bacterium
AACCGGAAATAAAACTGGCTCATGCCGGAGTTGTTGTAATGCAGTTCCGGTATGATGACCTTGTTGACATAATCAAAATTGACACTGGAGGGAAGGCTCTGCTGGGTGCAGAGAAGTATCCCGTTCCCGCTGTCCTGCAGGGTCTGGCGAAGCGCCCGCCTTTTGGCAAAGCTGGTATTCGCGCCGGTTACCACAAACAGGGGGCGGTCCGGCAGGTATTCCCGCAGGGCATTTTCATAAGATTCCAGCACGGCAACATGCCGTACTCCGATGGCAATAATCTCATTTTCCCATTCGGCGGCCATTTCAACGGCGGCCATGACCTTAACCGGGGTATCCCCCATATATTCCTGTACCGTGTCAGGGGCGGCGCCGATGCGCAGGAGAAGAATAATCTGCTGGACCAGGCGCATCATGGAATCCTTTCTGGAATTGCCTGTGGAAGAAAAATAATTATTCCGCATTTCATAAAATTCATGGATTGCTTTCTGGTAGACTTCCTTCTCTTCCGGTGGGAATTGGAGCAGCACCTGATGGATCTGTTTGATATCCTTACAGGACACCTCTTCAAAGGTCCTTGTAATAACGGTCTTTCCCAGAATATCGATGAGAATATCCGCATTGTAGATATCCTGGGTGCGCTTCTCCATGCCGAATACGGTTACCTTTTCCGGAAGATGGGAGGCGGCAAACAGGGAATACCCTTTCTTATAGGCAGGAATTGGCTGGCCGAAATAAGGATTGGTGTCATAATCCGGCTCGGAATCCATCTCGCTGTCCTTGTTGTGGTGATAAATATACTGGTTCCAGGAAATCATGTTGATGGAGTTGTTGTAAAGCAGCTCCAGCTGTGGGGCAAACTCCGAAATGTTGTTCCTGGTGCTGGTGCCTGTGGTGAGCAGCTTCATCCGGCAGCGGCGGAAACAGGAGAGTACCGCCTGGCTCCGGGCGCTGTCGGGGTTGGAAATCTCATCGCTCTCATCCAGTATCAGCTGGATGTTCTGGTGAAGACGTTTCATGTGCTTTCGTAAGTGCTTTTTGTAGGCACTTACTTTGTTCAGTGTGAGCAGGACAAAATCTCCGGGGCGGACACGTTCCAGATCCGCCAGCCGCCTGACGAACACACAGGGCAGGTCATAATTTGCCAGCACCACATTCCAGTTGTTGCGGATGGAAATGGCAGAGGAGACAACCCATGTGCTGTGTACGTTCTGCTTCTGCATCCGGTACAGCCCCGTTGCGATGCCGGCTAGGGTCTTTCCGCTTCCCTGCTCCCATTGCAGCAGCGCATAGCGTTTCTGGAGAGTAAGGTTGATATCGTGCTTCTGGATTTCATTCAGGCGGATTTCTTCCATACGCGAAGAATCCCACAGGGAAAAATCATCCAGCCACTCAGCGATAGCCGGGTCTTCATCCATTTCCGCATAGGGCATGTTCTGGGATTCATATTCTGCCCGTTTCCTGCGGAGCAGCCGTTCATAACCGGGATAGGATTCCGGGGTGTTTTCAAGCACTGCCTGATAGACTGGCACGGGCAGACGTTTGCTGTCCCTAATCTGCCGGCGGGCAGCGGCACTGTACCCTTTATAGGCGAACTCCCCTTTGCGCTTGACAAGGCGGATGGTGTCTGTTTCCACTACGGGATTCTGCTTCGTTAATGCCTGCTGCAGACAGGTGAGTACCTTTTTCTCTGTAAGCTGAACCCGGCACCATTGTTCATAGCTCATCTCATCCGGTTTGTGCTGGGTGTAAAAGCGGTGCAGGTATTCACAGCATTTGGCATACAATGGCCTGGTAGCCGGATGTGTTTTGATGTGGTATAAAAGTTTCTGTGTCCGGTATCTGAAATCACCGGATGTATGGCGTGTCTTTGCCAGCTCCAGCAGGATTTTGGACTGGTTGTTCTCCAGCGCTGATTTGGCAAAGGCCAGCATCTTCTGATGGGTTAATTCTGCCGTCTTACGGATATCAAAACCGTCTGCCAGAATGAGGTCGGCCTCTGTCCGGTACGGATGAGGTTTCCATCCCTGGTCGGCAGTCTTTTTCTGCCAGAACTGCAGTTTTGTAGGGAAACGGCTGACGCCCAGATAAGAGAACGAATTATCCGGCAGCAGCGCCTGTCCAAGGAAACTGAACTGCTTCTCCATTTCCCGAATCTGTCCGTTGTCGGTAAAGGTATCTGCTAAAAAAGACTGGGGCACAATCAGTGCAAGGATTCCCAGTGGTTTTAGTACTTCTGCCGCTTTCAGGCAGTAATACATCTGGGAAGGCATATCCCTGCCGCTTTTAGTCCACCATTTTAAATGAAAGGGCGGATTTCCAAGAACATAGTCAAACCGTGTCTTCGGCTGGCAGGTGCGGATATCCCTGCACTTAATCGTGGCTTCTGGATAAAGAAACCTTGCTACTTTTACAGCTTTTATATCCAACTCACATCCGTAGGCATTTGCTTCTGTGGGGATATAGTTAAAAAAATTCCCCATGCCGCAGGTAAGGTCTGCCACCAGGTCATGTTCAGACAGTTTCAGGCAGGCCGTTATGAACTCACACAGATGGGGCGGTGTAAAGAATTGGCCGTTCTCTGCCTCCTTCTTTGCCTCACTGTATGCATGGTAATTCTCGTAGTCCGCCCGATCCAGGCCATGAAGGCCGCCATCGCCGGTATAGGCATTGTAGATATCCTCCGGACTGATGGAGCAGGCGTCACAACCGTTACTGTCGATCAGGTACAGGACTTTTTCATTCAGTGTTCTTCGTTTATCCTGGGGGATAGATTCCCATAAGCGCGAACTTAAGCAGGCAGTCCTGGTAAGACTGCTGAATGAAAATCG
>CAJUDX010000143.1 GCA_910584785.1 uncultured Lachnospiraceae bacterium
TTTTTTCATCTTCTATCATCACACCGCCTCCTTTCCGGCTTCACCTATATACTACAGTTTCAGCGGCAAATACTACATCAAATCCAAAACCTTTTCAAAAATTATACCACACTTTTGGAGAGGGGGCAGCAGGCTATCTCCTTCAATATAATTTTCTTTCTGCCACGCAGCCGAAACGGCAAGACGCATGGAAACGTGAAAAGACAGTACAGCCCTTGCAATCGGGGCTATGCCGCCTAATCTGAAATTACATCCTTGCAACCGGAATCCCTTGCCATTATTCCGTTTTTTCTTTATAATGGATCTGCAGGCAGCAAATTTAACCGCGGCATACAAAGGTGGGAAATTTATTGAAGGATACAACGCAATTACAAGGCACGGCAAAACTGCCAGATCGCCTAAAATGGAACAACAGCGCAAATATCTTATGCAATTATATGAAAGAGCCGGAATTTTTGGAAATGATCCTAAAGAACCAGGCAATCATCCCCCGATATGTCATTGAACCCTTGGATTACTTAAGGATCGAGGGATTACATAAAATCGCCTTCCCCATGACGTGCTTTTGTGACATTCCCCTTTCAAAGGTCAACGGCCATATGTCACGCTACGGAAGATACGGCATCGCTTTAGACAAGCAGGCAATTATCAGCAAATTCAATGTACAGCCCATACATTATATCAATCCCCTGTCCCCATTGGCAAATGATTTTAAAACCGCTTTTTCCCAGTACTACCGCACAGAAAAAGCCGTGCATCCCGAAGACCAAGTATTGCTGGATTACCTGATAAGCGCACTTATGTATATGAAGCCCATCTCCGGGATAGAAGAAATCGAAGGGACGAGAAAGCCATACGTCTTTCAGGATGAATGCGAATGGCGTTTCATCCCGTCAGCAAACTTTCCGGACACCTTAACATTAACGCTGGCGGAAAGCGGGGCAACCGAAAAGGCAAAAAATTATTACTCCCAGGCCTTGCTTGACCATAAGGAAACCTGGCTTAATTTCGATTGGGAGGATATCCGCTACATCATCGTGCCGGATGAAGCGTCATTGAAACGGATTATTGAACAGATTAAGGAATTGCCCCTGGGAGACACTCAGAGATACCTATTAATTTCAAGAATCGAAGTCAGCATGAGATTCTCGGAAGACTTAACATAGCACCATGTTACGGAGGATTTAACATGATCGCAGATTTTAATGATGTATTTAATGACAATGATGCCGGGACGCAAATCCCACAGGAAATCTTAGCGCTTATCAACCGGGATCTGCCAAGCAATTTCTGCTGCTATGAAGATCCGGACAAAGGCATTATCGTCGGCCCAAGGCCCACCCCACTTGACCCTAAGTTTACCTTAAAAGTTAATTTTATTTTAGATGATAAGTTAAAGAATATCCTTAAGGACATCCCCAGGGAGCGATGGCTGGAATACTTTTACCGGACGCAAAAACCAATCCCCGTGGAAAATGTGCGGGTAGGGGATGAAGAAAAGCAAATCCCCATTGAGCAAACCATGCAAAATCCCTTGAGTGATTCCGTCAGAGTAACAGAATGCTATATGTGCCCGGAGCCATTCCCCGATCCCGTCCCTATCACCATTAAACCTGAGGACGGCGATGCGCTGACATTAATGATCAAACGCCAGCCATATGAAAGCATGGATGAAATCATGTTTTCTAATGTAAACCTTCCAGTCATAAAAATGACCATTATCCTAAACGAGACCGATGCCCGGAAATCTAAGATTAAATATTCCGTGATTCCCACCAAGGCTGCTAACGTTTCCGAAGCAGTAACTGCCCTTCATGCTTTTAAGGGGCTTTATGATGGGACTGCAAGCATCAATGGGCATAAGGAAACCGCTTCACGGATCACCGATGAGCAATTTGATGAAACGCAAATAACCTCCGCTTTAGATTTATGGACTTCGCTGGAAAAACTGGAAAAAATTTTATCCGTCACCTTTAACCCGGCAGCAGAATTCCCACAGGAAGATGAGTTTTTCCTGTCCGAGCTGGAAACTACTTTTCTGGAGAAAAAGTGCCTGAAGTGGAACCATCCCTTCGACCATTTCCATGTGGAAGGATTATCCTTAACCGCTAAATCTATGGAAGAGATCATCGGAAAAGGAAAAATGTCCATGAAATTCTTAGAAGGTCCTATCCCTGCCACACTGTTAGGCGCTGAATTTGAATTATACAGCGAAACGGAAATGAGCGGGTTTATTATTACCAATATCGAATGGGATGATGAATCGAGGACTTCGGGGGAAATGTATATCGCCGATGAAGTTAATGGGGAAAGCTGGGTGCTTTCCAGGAAGTATTTGACAGTTGGGGAGTGTGAGGAGAGGGCAGAAGGGTCAAAAGGGAATTGGGAGAAGTAAATACGATAGGCGGCAACCCCTGCCCTTTCGGCGATTGCCGCTTTTTTCAGCCAGCAATCGCCTTTTTTCTACCAATTAATATCACTATCTTTTACATATTCCCCGCTGTCTACCCTCTGTTCCGCCGCTTCCAGCTGCTTCCGCTCTTCCGGCGTCAGTTTTGTAAAATCAGGATCCCAGGCAAGCACCAGCCGTTTGATAAACTGGCTTGCAAATTCCTGTTCACTCTCTGGAAGCATTTCCAGCATTTTAACCGATTCCTGAATCGCCTGTGTCATGCACTCAACCTCCATTCTATTTGTAAATATCTCCACGGCTCCCAATCTCCATAACAATCAGTATCTCCACTTTACCATCTTGTGCATACCGATAAATCACACGGTACTTTCCAACTCTCAAGC
>CAJUDX010000144.1 GCA_910584785.1 uncultured Lachnospiraceae bacterium
GTTATGGATGGTAATCACCGACTTCATATCGCGGAAAAATTCCCCGTCGTGGAATTTATCTTTTAAATGTACCGGAATCAGACCGGTCTGCCAGTCATGGCAGTGGACAACATCCGGCTGGAATCCGATAACCGGAAGGGCAGAAAGTGCAGCCTTAGAGAAAAAGGCAAACTTCTCCAGATCGTTATACCAGTCGCCGTAAGGCTTCGGCCCGCAGAAATAGCTCTCATTATCAATAAAATAAAAGGTTATTCCCTCATAGACATATTCCAGGATACCCACATAACGGCTCTGTCCCAGATAATCCATGTAAAAATGATTAACATACTGCATCTGGTTTCGCCAGTCTTCCCGGATACACAGATACTTGGGGATCATCACCCGAACGTCGAAATATTCCTTATCAAAACATTTAGGAAGAGAACCCACTACATCCGCCAAACCGCCAGTCTTAATAAATGGAACTGCCTCTGATGCCACGAACAATATTTTTTTCATGACTAAACCTCCCTTGCCTTTCTCTTTCTCTAAAAAAATATACTTCTAGTATACAATACTTTTTCCTTTTTAGGAAGCCCATTCTATGAATTTTCTGTTACGATTTGACGTTTTTTCCCATTATTCGCCTACAGACGTTTATAATCCAGCCGAATCTTATCTGCAATCAGGGCAATAAACTCTGAATTAGTCGGTTTTCCCTTTCCTGTGCTCACCGTATAGCCAAATAAATCGTTAATGGTTTCCAGGCGTCCCCTGCCCCAGGCCACTTCAATCGCATGACGGATAGCCCGCTCTACCCGGCTGGCTGTGGTCTGATGTTTTTTGGCAATGGCAGGATAGAGAATTTTTGTCACTGAGGAAAGCATTTCATGATCCTCCACAGACATAATAATCGCGTCCCGAAGATACTGATACCCCTTAATATGCGCCGGAATGCCAATTTCATGCAGCATATGAGTCACATCATTTTCCAGATTCTGCTCAATGTACTCCTCCTTATTGGCATAAGGTTTTACTGTGCGCTGCTCTAATCGTTCTCCTGTGCGCTCCTTGCTTCTTCTCCCCACTCTTCGCACTTTATCGACAATAATTTCACGTGAAAAAGGCTTCATCACATAGTAACTTGCACCTAGGCGAAAAGCATCGGAAGTTACATTCTCGCTCCCCGCTGCCGTCACCATAATAAAGGATGGTGCTTTCTTCAGTCCCGTATTTTTCTTTACCCGTTCCATCACAGAAATACCATCAAGCCTTGGCATAATAATGTCTAATAGCACTACATCTGGATTGGTTTTTACAATCATATTGTAGGCATCTTCCCCATTATCCGCCTTTCCCACGACGGAAAAACCTTCCTCAGCTTCTAATATTTCCTGTAGCTTTCCCAACATCTGTGGATTATCATCTGCAATGGCAATATTCAAGTTACTCATGCTACTCCTCCTTTTTTGCTCCTCGATCAAAGCTAACCGCGCCTTGCTTATGCGGCTGCTATCAAAGCGCTCACTCTGATTATAGACGTTTTAAATTCCCGCACGCAACGGGATTACATCGCATCATTCGACAAAGAAAACCACCTTTTCCCCGAAAAACTACCGGGCTGTTTGCCCTTCACTCTCCAAAAAATTCCTCTATCTTATGCCCAGCAGCTCAGCTGCATTCCAAAATCCGATCCGGTTCGCGTCCTCCTCCGGCAAAACCTGATCCTTTAACCAACAAACCCCCTCCTTCTGCCCTGACCATGGGCTGTCTGTGGCGAAAAGAACATGATCCCGTCCTGCTTTTTGGACAATGCTGCTGAATTGTGAAGGCTGAATAAAGCGCTGAATAAAGGCCGTATCCAGGTAAATCTGCCCCTTTCTAAGTATTCCCCTGTCGTAAATCCTCTCCAGCTCATCCCAGCAGCACCACCCTCCCAGATGCGCCAGAACAAGCTTTTTCACCTCCGTCTCCTTAAGCACCTCCACCGCCATCCCCGGCGTACAGTGGACAGGTTCAGGAAGCCCCGTATCCACGCCGGCATGAGTGACCACCACAAGCCCCAGTTCCTGTGCATAGCTGATAATACGCAGATAGCGGATATCATGGAAAAACACCCCCTGGTAGTCAGGATGAATCTTTATTCCCGGAAATCCGGCTTCAGCCAGAGCTTTAAGCTCTCCCTTGTAATCCGCGCTGTCCGGATGAATCCCACCAAAGGAAATCAGCTTAGGCATCTTTTTCTTCTCCCAGCTCTTTTCCAAATATCCATAGGCTTCGTTAATTTCAAGGCCAAAGCGCATAATGCTTGCAAACTGCTTTGGTGCAGTAACCACAGGAAGAATAACCGAAGTATCCACCCCAGCCTCTTCCATGGAGGAAAGAAGTCCATGAACTGTGCCATCGGTCTCCGGCGCTATCTTCGACTTCTCTGCCAGAATCCCCAAGGTCCGTTCTGCTATCTTTTCTGGAAATACATGCGTATGAAAATCAATTATCATCTTATCTTCCTCCTGCTTCAAAAAACAAAAACCCGGAAACTGACGTCTCCGGGAAAGCTGGGCTAGTTGGATTCGAACCAACGAAATGCAGGAGTCAAAGTCCTGTGCCTTACCGCTTGGCGATAGCCCATCATATGCACTTATCGTTCAGTGTTGAGAAAAACCGTTAAGCCTCTGGCCTAACGGTTTCTCAAGGGTGGATACAGGGATTCGAACCCTGGGCCTCCAGAGCCACAATCTGGCGCGCT
>CAJUDX010000145.1 GCA_910584785.1 uncultured Lachnospiraceae bacterium
AGCCGACTAATCCAAGCAGGCCAACAGATCCGGCTAACCCGACCAATCCGGCGAATCCCACGGATCCTACGAATCCAGGCGATCCGACCAACCCGGTTAACCCAACCGATCCCGCGGAGCCAACTACTCCAATCGATCCAGTTAACCCCACGGATCCCGTGCCAATCCTTCCAACCGAACCGGAGACGCGTCCGGCAATCACGCCAGGTATCATTGGCGGCGGTAATGGCGGCGGCGGAAGCAGCAGCGGAGGTGGCGGAAGTAGCAGCGGAGGCCGTGACCGAGACAGGACGCCGGGTTCTGTAACCGTAACGCCAGAGACGGCAGCAGCTGGGGAACCGAATGCTCCGGAACCGGCAGTAACCATTAATCCGGAGGATGTGCCCTTAGCGGCTATGCCAAGCCCGGATGATCAAAATCAGGCTCCTGCAGAAATGATTTTGGACGAAGATGTGCCCTTGGCAGCCCTTCCAAAGACCGGGGATCACAGCTTACCGATGGCTGGTTTGGCAGGAATGATGCTGATCTCTATGTTAGGAATCTTTGGAATCATGAAAAAACGAAAAGAAGATTAAGGGGAGTAATCCAAAGGTAAAGCTTAAAAGAAAATAGTTTGGAGTGTAATTTAAAACCCGGGAGATTCGTTCTCCCGGGTTTTTGTTTACGAAATGAGTCTTTTATGCTATTCTATAAGTAAGATGTTGGGGACAACGAGCCTTAAAAATGGAAGGGAGAAAACCCATGACTGCATTGCCTGCAGAGGATATGAGCAATACGTTTATCGAACATTCTTTTGTGATTAATAATTTCATTGTCATGATTGGAAAGCAGATAAAGGATTCTTTATGCCGTGTGTTAGGTGGCAGCGTGCAGTATCAATGGCACGAAAACAATGATAGGATTGTTATCCCGGATGCATCTATAAATTGTAATATCAGGGATCGAAAAAATGATTCCCTTACCGGCATTCCCAGAATGGTGATGGAGGTCCTTTCCAATGCTACGGAAGAATCCCTTGTGGAGAACCAGCAATGTCTATTCGTAAAACCGTAAATTTACTAAAAAGTTACACGGCATACCACATATGGGAAAAGCATCCAAATTATTTGCGGAAACACTTTTGGAAGGAACGAACTTTCTGGACAGACGGATATTTTGCGTGCAGAGTGGGAAATGTTTCAGAAGAAATGCTGAGAAAATACATAGAAAACCAAGGGCGCGCAACGTCCGGTGGACGTTGGCTTTACGTCGGCCGGAGTGGGACGTAGACAGAAAGGCGGCGGTACTTAATGTTAAAAGCATATAAATACAGGATATATCCAAGCAAAGAACAAAAAGCACAGATCGCAAAAACATTCGGCTGCTGCCGTTTTGTCTATAACCAGACCCTTGCATATCGGAAAGATGCTTACGAAAAAGAAAAGAAGTCCGTCAGTAAGACAGATTGTAATAATTACTGTAACAGGGAATTAAAGAAAGAATACGGATGGCTGAAAGATGTGGATAAGTTTGCGTTAACCAATGCTGTTTACAATATGGATGCAGCATACCAGAAATTTTTCAGGGAACATACAGGATACCCGAAATTCAAATGCAAACATGATAACCATAAGTCTTATACTACAAATTTCACAAATGGGAATATTGCAGTGGATTTTGTACATGGAAGGATAAAACTTCCAAAGTTAAAAGAAGTAAAAGCAAAAGTGCATAGAGAATTTGTGGGACAGATAAAATCAGCAACAGTTTCGCAAGTACCAAGCGGGAAATATTATGTGTCGGTACTTGTAGAAACAAACCATTCTGAGATGGTGCATACAGATAAAAATATCGGCATGGATTTAGGCATTAAAGATTTATGTATTACATCAGATGGGAAGAAATACGAGAACCCTAAGACAATAAGAAAATATGAGAAAAAACTGGTAAAATTACAAAGACAGCTTGCACATAAAGAAAAAAGAAGCAATAATTATTATAAACAGAAAAAGAAAATAGCATTATGCCATGAGAAAATTACGAATACCAGAAAAGACTATCTGCATAAAGTTTCCAATGAGATTATCAGCGAAAACCAAGTGATAATTTCAGAAAACTTACAGATAAAAAATATGGTAAAGAACCATCATTTGGCAAAATCAATAGAAGATGCATCATGGTATGAGCTGACAAGGCAGCTGGGATATAAGGCGGCATGGAATGGGAGGCGGTATATCAAGATAGATACATTCTATGCCAGCAGCCAGATATGCTCTTGCTGTGGATATCAAAATGACAAGATAAAAGATTTATCCGTAAGGGAATGGATATGCCCTGTTTGTGGAGCATGGCATGACAGGGACATCAATGCTGCAAAAAATATTTTAACAGAAGGATTACGGCAAATAGCATAAGAGAATAAAATACAAATAGGGCTGGTGCAGCCCGAATTAACGCCTGTGGAGATAGTAGGTTACGAGATCGATGAAGCAGGAAGCCCATTGGCTTTAGACAATGGGTAGTTCACGAGTCATTTAAGAAAATAAACCGAAGCTTACAGGATGAATTGCTGAATGAGGTGATGAAGCTATCGCCGA
>CAJUDX010000146.1 GCA_910584785.1 uncultured Lachnospiraceae bacterium
GCGCCCTTTGCCGCACAAGCAAATATCGCTCTATGATTTCTTTATGTATCCTGTATCCTAACCTTATCGTAAACAGCAAAATCATCTGCCGTCCACGATAACAATATCATCATTATAGTCCAGGAAGGGAGAAAAGTTCTTCCACAGGAGTCGCATTTTTTTATACGATTCTGCTATTTTAAATCTTCATCCATAAACGAAAAACTTATGCGCACCGTCTCCTTTACTCCACAATAATATGATGTTGGGGTCAAAAGTTCTTTTGACCCTGGTATCATAATATAAGAAAATCAAGAAAAATCTCCTGCCCGTATGCATTCGCCGCAACTGGCAAAACCCGCCCCCACGGCGCTCTCCTGCCCTGTTGACAATTTGCCCGCAAAAGAAGTATAATCAATTTGGTTAAATTTGGATGATGGCAGGCGGCAGGATATTCGATCCTCACGGCATTTGCCAAACGGCGCAAAACCAAACGCCTTATAAGCAAACGTCTTATCAACAATGCATTTGATCCACTGCCTGCAGAAATCGACTATGGAGGTGCAAAATCATGGATAAGTCCTCTGAACATCCGGAGATGGCAAGAGATTTGAAAGAAAAAGCAAAGCATGGGGACGCCTTGTTTCCCTTAGAACGATACACTACCCTGCTCTCTCCTTTAATCCCGGAATTTTCCATCCACTGGCATCCGGAAATGGAATTCACCTGGATCCAAAAAGGCCAGGCAGCCTACTCCATCGACTTCCAGGAATATCCTGCCGCCCAGGGGGATTTTATCTGCATCCAGCCCGGTATCCTCCACTCTGCAAAGATCCCTTTCCGGGGCGCCATGGTATCCGACTCCTTTGTATTCGACTTAAACTTTTTAGGCAGCTCCTCCACCGATATCTGCACCCTGCGCTACCTCTCCCCCCTGATGGACGGCTCCCTTAAGCTTCCCCCGGTGATTACCCGGGACGATGAACATTACCCGAAAATCATGAAAGCCTTCACCGCCCTGTCCCGCATCCACAGCCAAAAACAGCTAGGATATGAGCTGGAAGTCAAGGCTCTGCTCCTCTATCTCCTTAACCTGTTAATCACCCACCCCAAAACCCGGCAGAAGGGAACCAATAATTCTCGGAGCCAGCGGTTAAAAGCGGTGTTTGACTTTATCCATGAGCACTACACGGAAGAAATACGGACGGACACTTTGGCGAAGCTTTGCTGCATCAGCCCTTCCCGTTTCATGCATTTTTTTAAGGAGGCAAACGGCACTACCTTTAACCAGTACTTAAACCAGTACCGAATCCGGCAGTCTGCCCTTTTCCTCCGCCAGGGCAAGGAAATTTCCCAGGCCGCATACGCCTGCGGCTTTAATAACCTGCCTTACTTCTATAAACGGTTCCAGGAATATTACCATATGACTCCCAGGAAATTCCAGCAGCTTCCGGAAATCACCACGGTTTTGTAGCACTTGAGTTTCCCCGGCTTTTACGCTATAATGAGGTGGATGCGCATTCGCCAAATACCTGTGCGTCACGGCATTTGGCTTATTGTTGGCGGAAGTCAAATAAGAAAATAAGAATTGAGGATGAACGAATATGACTGATTCATTTGTACAATGGCTGACGGCAGCCTTAGGCGGCAAGGTATCCGGGGAAATCATCATTTTCCTGATTTCCATGGTTCCCATCCTGGAGCTAAGGGGCGGGCTCTTAGCGGCCTCCCCTGCGCTGTTAAACGTGCCCATCCTGCGGGCCATCCCTATCTGCATTATCGGGAACATCCTTCCCATCCCCTTTATCCTGCTCCTCATCGAAAAAGTCCTGGATTTAATGGAGCGCATCCCCGGGCTGAAAAAAATCGCCCTTTGGATCCGGGGCAAGGCCGATAAGCATAAGGGTCAGGTGGAAAAATATGGGTTCTGGGGGCTGGTGCTCTTTGTCGGGATCCCTCTGCCGGGAACCGGAGCCTGGACAGGGGCGCTGGTTGCCTCACTGCTCCATATGAAGATCAAGAAATCCTTCCCGGCTATCTTAATCGGGATCGCAATCGCCACGGTGATCATGTCCCTGCTTTCTTATGGGCTTTTGGGGGCGCTGTTTGGCTGATTTGTATTTAATTGCGAAAATTCAAAGAAATCCCTGAAAGTCTTAGTTTTATGTTGATAAGGAAACATTCACAGCAGCTTATCATCAGCGCTGACAAACAGAGCGCAAGCAAAAGAGAGATTTTTTATTATCGGTCGCTTGCAAACCAGAAAACTAAATGCTATAATGGCTATGTCAAATGAACAGGGGAGCTTGTGTGACAGGCTGAGAGGAAGGTAAACCTTCGACCCTTGAACCTGATGCGGATAATGCCGCCGGAGGAAATCACAGAGGAACTTGTGCTTTTTTAGGGGGCATCCTATTCGGGTGTCCCTTGTTTTTATTTGCAGGAAAGGATGTGATGCCGGCAACCGCAGTACATCTGCGGCGGGTTGAGGGGGAGCGCCCTGAACCTTGTATGACAGCGATGGGAAGCC
>CAJUDX010000147.1:0-1057 GCA_910584785.1 uncultured Lachnospiraceae bacterium
TTTTAATATCTACGTTCCCCTGCCACCCATCTGTGACCATATATTTTACTGGATTCTAGATAGATTATGCTCCCCATCAATCCGCATTACTTCATCGCAAAAATCAAGCGCCAGCTCCAGGTTATGAACAGAAAACAAAATCATAGCTCCATCATCACGCCGCTCTGCCAATATTTCCTTCAATGTCAAGACACTTTCCGGGTCAAGCCCGTTGAACGGTTCATCCAGGATCAGATTTTCTGCCCCGGACAACAGCGCCGCAGCCATGTAGATTTTTTGCTTCATTCCCAGGGAATAATTCGCGATATATGTGTCTATCGCTTCTTCCAGCCTGAAGGACTCCAACAGCCCTTTTTGCATTATTTCCGCTTTTTCGGGTTCCTGCCGGTACAGACGGGTTATAAATCGTAAATACTCCCTCCCGGTAAGATTCAGAAACATTTCCTTACTGTCCGGAACATAAAAGAAATGGTATTTAGACTGAAAACTGCGGCTTTCGATATGGTCTATGATAACTGTCCCCGAATCCATACATTCCGGCTGTGTAATTACTTGAAGCAACGTTGTTTTTCCAATCCCGTTCATCCCCACAAGGGCATAAATCCGACCATTTTCCATCTGGCAGGATACCCTGTCAAAAATCTTCCGGCCGCCATAGCTTTTTGACAGTTCATGAATCTGTATCATAAAAAACTCCTTTGCAAAATCGCCAGAAGCAAATCTCTCCTGCAGCCACCCCCGCACCCGCAAGACAAGCAAATGGAAGGAGCGGCACAGGAAGCCATTTCCTACTGGACAGAAATATTTCCCCGACAGTTAAAATTGTTGCTGTAATCAACACAAGCACTTTACTTATGTTTCCATGGAGCAGTTCGTTCGTACTGTTTACAGTCCGTGGCATTTTTAAATCAATGAGGACGCCTAACCACGAACAGACATAATTCATGGAAGTACCATAAAGCAGGAGCAGGAAAGCGCTCAGAACCGGCAGCCTCTCCAAACATATCAGGATGGACCAAAATAGAAATACTGTAATCTCTCCCCATAAAAATCCCTG
>CAJUDX010000147.1:1157-2504 GCA_910584785.1 uncultured Lachnospiraceae bacterium
GAAACAGTTCTTCCACATAGGTTCCTGTCAGGCCAATCTGGCTGAAATTGTAGAACAGAAGCCTGGATAAAATCATCACTGTTATCATATTCTTGATGTTGGAAAAGAAGATCAGTTCCTTATTTCTGGTAACACGTTTCCACTCCAGCAGGAAATACGGGTGTGTAATATGGGACGTTGTCGGCCGTTTCCCGGCTTCTCTATGGCGGAAGTCCTGTACATTCAGATAGCCCCTCACATACCAATGCTCCGCGGCAAACCTCAGAGCCATTATCAAAACAGTCAACCCCAGCAATGCCACAGCCCATACCCAAAGAGCAACATGTAATTCCTGTTCCTTCGGGACGGCCTGACTTTTTCCGGCAATATATCCCCAAAGGGCAAAAACTACATTCCCCGCAAGCCAGGCAAGCACTAAAAAAGAACCATATTGAAATACAACAAAGGCATATCCCACTATATCACAGGCACAAAATCTGCTAAGCAAGATCGAGAACAAGATAACCCCGATATCCATAACACCTGTAAGGATGCAGCAAAACAACATTGCCAAAACTGCCTCTCTTCGACGATGTGCTTCAAAAAGAAAAAACGGATAAAGAAATGCAGCACAAATTCCTGACTGCAAAATAAAAATCCTCATAGCCACAACACTTACAATCGTCTGCGCCTCCACCGGATAGCAAAGGATCATTTTAATCCGACGGTTCATACACAACTGGTCAGGAAGCTGATAGATTCCCCAAAACGCACAGAGCCAAACCGATATCAGTGATACAAACACATAGCCGTTATCTGCTGCCGCAGCCGGAAGATACGAATCCAATATATACCAGATTAAATATCCTATATAGGCGCCTATTATCATAAAGGAAGCGGCAACCACCGGATGCGTCTTATTATGAAGTAAAATTTTACATAAGATATGTTTCATAAGGCAGCCTTTCCAAGCACAGTCTTCACATCATATTCACATAGGAAAACATCATAACTGCCAGAAGAATCACAAAAACACCACTGTTCATCTTAGTCAGGCGGTTCTGACGGATAAACAGCAGGTTTACAATCAATGCAATAATCGGAAACAGCCACACTCCCAGAACACTGGGTATCGGATAATAAGTTTCGCCCATATGCAGAATAGAAATCTGTTCCGGAAGGAACAGCAGCATAATTCCGGATAGTACAAACATCAGCAATATGACACCAAAGTTTACAGTCGCCAGTTTTGCATTATTTTCCGTAAAATTTTCCCCAAGAACGTTTTTTAATAGTCTTCGAATCATAATATGCCCCTTTCTGTCATTTCCTTTCAGAAAGACTGTCTTTCAGCTTCTTCATCGCCTC
>CAJUDX010000148.1 GCA_910584785.1 uncultured Lachnospiraceae bacterium
CGGCGGTATTTTTGGCGAAAAAGATACAACGATAATCCTTAATGGGAGCTGCTTAATTGACCGTAACCGTTCAGAGGCAACTGAACCGAACGGGAAGAGGGGCGGCGGCTATAATGGCGGCGGCGGTATCTTCTCCCTGGGAAGGATCACGATGAACGGGGGAACGGTTTCCAATAACTATGCAGTAGACGCTGGCGGCGGCATTTATTCGGCTGGCTGGGGCAGTCATTTTGAAATGACGGATGGAACTATCAGCAGTAATACCGCCTATAATGACGAAGGCGGCGGTCTGCGGATTGACTGTTCCGGGTTGATTACTGGCGGAACTTTTGAAAAAAATGAAACCCATACCACCTTTGACTGGGGCGGCGGCGGAATCTTCGTCACTACAAACGGCACACTGGAAATTAAAAATCTGCTGGTGACAGGCAATACGGCTGAAGGATTCGGCGGCGGCGTAGGCGGCTGTTCATCTGGTGACGTGCAGATATATACCCTTAAGGGAGCAGCAATCTATGGCAATACAGCTCATGGAACAGGATTAACCGCTCGTGATGGGGCAGCTAAAAGAGACGACCACACGGTGGCAGAATCAAGAGATTTTTCTCCGATTTTTAGGGAAGGCGGTTATCAGGATTATTACTGCGCCGGAAAGAGCACCGTATATGGCGAGATGCTGGGCGGAGGTGATGCCAACTGGATTGGAAGCTATTACGGGGATGCTCCCGAAAGAGTGGATGGGAATAAAAAGTTCGATCCTGAATCCGAAAACTGGGGAATCATTAATATTCCTATTTATTCCAGCCTGACGGCTGCAGGGTGGATGGCATTGACGGCAGGGCCAAGCGATGAAGATATCAGCGATGCAAAGGGAATCGCGGCTGTTACGGTAAAAGGCAATAGCTCCACAACCCATGGCGGCGGCATTATGAGCAATGGTACGCTGATTTTGGGGGAGGAAAAGCCAAATCCTGAAAAAGGCAGCATAAAAATCAGCAAAACGACGGAAGGCAATTTTGCAGGCGACGAGTTATTTGCGTTTAATATTGCTTTTAAGAAAGATGGCAAGCCGTTAAAAGGCAGTTACAGCTATAAGCGAGAGTCTTCTGCAGGAATATCGGTAACAGAGGGAAGCTTACAGTTAAACAGCGGTGCGGCAAGGTTTGAATTAAAGAGCGGCGAATCCATGGAAATCAGCAATCTGCCGGTTGGAACAACGTATACCGTAACCGAAGAAGGGGCTAATGTTAGCTTTACTACGGAAGTAACGGGTGCTAAGGAAGATGTTACCGAGAAGAAGGAGCAGGCTTCGGAAAGCATAGTAACTGGCGGTACAGGCAGCATTGGGAAAGAGGAAACATCCGTCATTTTTAAGAATACGCTGAATACGGGGAGCCTTGAAGTCAGCAAAACGGTTTCCATGCCGGGCGGCGAGTTAACGGATAAGAATAAAAATGATGAGTTTACGTTTGAAGTAATATTTAAAAAGCTTAAAGATCCAGTAGGTGATTTGCGCAAGGTAGAGTATGTAGCCGACGGTGTTGAGGTATTGTCCCAGGAGAGGGATAAGCTGCAATTAAGATTCTCGCTGAAGCATGGCCAGAAAGTTACTTTTTCCCAAATACCAGCAGGAACGAAATATATGGTTATTGAGGATAGTGCTGTTGAAGATGGTTATATTACCACGAATGGCACGGTGACAGGGGAGATTGTAAAGGACGGCAAGGCAGAAGCACATATCGTAAATACGGTGATTACCGGCGGCCTGGTCATTAGCAAAAAAGTAGTGGGCGATCACTTAACCGACTTGGATAAGGCTAAAGAATTTGAGTTCAAAGTGGAATTTAAGGATCGTAACGGAAATCCTCTTGCTGGACAATATCGATATGATGGTTCCAGAAACGGCCTTATTTCCAGTGGCGAAACAATAAAATTAAAGCATGATGAAACGATTGTTATTCATGATTTGCCGGAAAAGACGCAGTATACGGTATGGGAAGTTGAGACGGAAGATACAAAAGGCTATACTGCCAGCGTCCAGGAAGTGAGCGGAGAGATAAAAGCAGAGGTTAAGGATGGTATGCTGGTTGGTAGAGCGGGCGAGATTGATTCCGATGACAGCAAGGAAGTAGTTCAGTTTACCAATACGGTAAATACTGGCAAATTATCTGTCCAGAAGACCGTAACCGGTGCGGTAAATAAACCGGAGGATACGTTTGAATTTGTAGTGAAGTTAACGAAAGACGGCCAGCCATTAACGGGTTCCTATTCTTACGTTGGCAGCAGCACAGTAAGCGGGATCGATGCGCCTCAGAAAGGGGAATTGAACCTGGATGAGGGAGGCAAAGGAACTATTCGGTTAATGCATGGTCAGAAGATCACCATTTCCGGTTTGCCGGTGGGGACGGTTT
>CAJUDX010000149.1 GCA_910584785.1 uncultured Lachnospiraceae bacterium
GAGGGGGGGAAACATGGCAAACAAAGCCTGTAAATTCAGGATGTATCCGAATAAAGAACAAAAAATCTTCTTTGCCAAAACCTTTGGCTGTGTCCGGTTTATTTATAACCAAATGCTGTCAGATAAGATAGCCTGTTATAACGAGCACAGGAAAATGCTGAAAAATACCCCGGCGCAGTATAAAGCAGAATATCCATGGCTGAAAGAAACGGACAGCCTGGCCCTGGCGAATGCACAGCAGAATCTTAAGCAGGCATTCAAAAACTTTTTTACCAACCCCGCTTCTGGATTTCCAAAATATAAATCAAAAAAAGACCATCGCTGTTCTTATACCACTAATAATCAAAAGGGTACCATTAAACTTAAAGATGGGAAGATAAAACTGCCGAAAATTGGCTGGATACGGATAAAGCAGCACCGTTTTCTTCCTAAAGGATGCTCAGTTAAAGTCTGCAACAATTACGAAAATCTCCAGTGGAAAGTATTATGTAAGTGTTTTATTTGCCTGCGAAAACCAAGCAGCCGAAATGAAACAGAAGCGTAGTCTGGGGCTGGATTTTTCCATGTGTGAACTTTATCGGGACAGCAATGGGAATGAACCAAAATATCCAGGGTATTATCGGGAAGCAGAAAAGAAAGTAAAACGGGAACAAAGGAAGCTGTCAAAGATGCAAAGGGATTTTCTGCACAAACAGTCCAGAAAACTTGTTGATCATTATGAGATTATCTGTATCGAATACCTGGACATGAAAGCCATGGCAAAATCCCTTCACCTGGGAAAGTCCGTGTCAGATAATGGATGGGGGATGTTTACAGGATTTCTGCAGTACAAGCTGGAGGAAGAGGGGAAATGCCTGGTAAAGATTGATGACCTTATCACAGGAAACCGCCGCAGGAAAATAAAAAATTGGGTTGACAAATGAAAGGAAGTAGCTTATAATTGCTTTTGTCGTAGCGGATGGGTAAATTTATCCAGAAGCTTTAGACCGATGCAGAAGTGGCGGAATTGGCAGACGCGCACGGTTCAGGTCCGTGTGGTAGAAATACCTTGTGGGTTCGACTCCCATCTTCTGCAGTTTGCTTAGTGGCGGGAAGCCTTGATTTTATCGGGTTTCCCGTCACTTTTATTTATCGTAACCGACGGTACGTTCGGTACGATCTGCAGAGCCTGGGATTTTTCAGTTTGATAAAAGACCAGCCAGTACACTGGGCAGAAGCAAGACAGGAGTTACTATCTCTGAATTGAGGTTTCCTGATTTTTTGTGCTTGTCATGGAAATTGGGATATGCTAAAATAAAATTAAGCAGAAATTTACAGCCAGGAAAATGGCAAATAAACAGCAGAAATACCTGCAGAAAGAGGATGAGATGAAAAGATATTGGCGAAAGATAACCGTGCTGGCTGCTGCAGCATTATTGAGTGCAGCCTCAGTGATGACTGTTTGTGCAGAAACAGCAAAAGAAGGTACTGTCTACACCCTGCCTACGATTAAAACTTCCTGGGAGACGGGAGTTTCGGTGACAGAGGATATTGAAATGCAGGTGGTATTTTCCAAAACACAGCGTTTATCTGATCCCGAAGTGATTGGATGGGCGGAGAAGCAGCTTCCTATGGTGGAGGGTGCTGAGTGGAAGAAAGTTTATATGTACCGGGATAAGTACGCTTCACAGAATACGGATTTCTGGTGGGATTTTAATGTTGAGGATTCGACGAAATGGAGGCAGGTTTCACAGTTTGGCATTGAAGAGGGAGGACTTGCCCATCTTTATGATTTTAGTATTATCATTGACGGCCTGGAATTTTCAAACTGCAAGCTCTATGGGGGCGCGATGGGAGATTATGATACGGAGGACGGTTTTTCCGGGGAACACTGTATGTTTGTGCTGGTTCCCCTTGGTTACACCGGTGACATCAGCTTTACCATTTATGGCAGCAGGCTGGAAAACGGCACACGTGTAAAAAATGATGCGCAGAGCCTTACCTACCTTTTAAGCGGACACACGCTGGAGGAGGAAAGCATTGAGGAAGAACAAGCGGTTCTTTCCTGGAAGGAAAATGATAAGGGCTGGTGGCTTGAATATCCTGATGGATCATATCTGATGAATACCTGGTATCAGTCGCCGGAGAGCGGCCTGTGGTATTATATGGGCGCAGATGGCTATATGCTGACGAATACGACAACCCCGGACGGCTGTACCGTGAATGCAGATGGTGTTTGGGTAGAATAGCAGGTAAAATAATAAAAGTTCTTTCAGTAACCTTCATGCGCCCACAAGTGGTCGTACCACCATAAGTAAAAGACTGC
>CAJUDX010000150.1 GCA_910584785.1 uncultured Lachnospiraceae bacterium
ACTTCTGCATATAGCCGTCCTTGCTGAATAATTTATACCGGAACAGGCAGTTGACCGAAAATACAGCCGAGCGGTGCTGAAAATCATGCTGAATTTTCTGGATGGTCTGGCGCACGGTTTCCTGATAATCTCAAAGTTCCAGAAGAAGAAGAACATCGGAGTCATTTACCTGGCGGAAGCAGGCCAGGGAATTGCCGTTGACTTCTTTTATCGAAATAATGCAGGTTTCATTCCCGTTCAGTTTTCCAAAAGGATTCTTAAAGGTCTGCGTTAAAATCTCCTGTTCGGTTACTTTTAAGATGCTCTGGTACACCTGTTTTGCCGGCTGACCGTTCAGCGAACCAATCATATACTTTGCCTTATCAGTATTGGAAGCAATAAAACGATAATTTCCCATAGGATGATAGATATTTTCTTTATAAGCCTTAACACGCCCATGCAGGTTTTTCACCAGGGCGTAAGCCACAGAATCTTCATAGATCCTGCCGTTTGCAGAAATCTTTCCTCCGTCCCCGGTTCCGCCAACCAGAGAAATTCCCCTGCGGCGCAGTGCGCCATGTATCGTCGTCAGTACACAGGCATCGTTTCCCGCACAGAAATCAATGCACACCGTATCCTTCTGCGATGCATTGACTCGGGTAAGATCCTCTTCCATGCGCCGGATATATTTTACCGGAACCGTAGAAACATGTTCCAAAACATTTGCCGCGGCATTCACTCCATCCGAAAAAGCCGCAACACCGACTCCATTTTCGACAATATTCGTATCATAACTCATACCAATACAACCAATACTCGGCACATGGGGGTAAAGTTTTTCCAACTCATGAACATGGGTTTCAAATTGCTGGCTGTTGGACATAAGTAAAATCAACTGCGGGTTAGATAAGCCGCGGGTTGCTTCCCTTAAATCTCCGCTTCGGCTCATCCCAAAAAACTGTTTCATTATTTTGCTCTCTGCTTTCTTTATAATCGTTGATGCTTGTGGTGTGTACTTTTTATGGTACGATTGTTACTGTTTGCCTAAACAATAACCATGACTTTCCATATCAGCTACATTATAACGTTTTTTTTCCCAACTGTCCAGTAAAAGAAAAGAATCAAAAAATGAAACAAAAAATCCCGAAACCCTTAACACTATGCAAAATGCACAGAATTTAAGGTTCCGGGAATACGGATAATGATTGCTGTTCACATATTCACAGCAGCCGGATAACAACTATCTATTTTTCATCTGTTTTACGGCTTCCTGGCACACCTGCTGGAGGTATTCGCCTAAAGGGGCTTCCTGACATCCGACGATATGATGATTGCAGCGGTTTACCGGAATTAAAATCTTATAGGCAGAACTGGAACCGACAGCAACAGCCATCGCCGGTGTTATCTCACCCAGAAGGGAATCTGCAATCAGTATCCCAATCGGTCCGATAATCATATCGGCATCCTTACAGTTGACTATCATCGGGTTTTCTCCGGTAGCGCCAAAATCTGCTCCGCCCTTGATCATCGCCTGGGTTGCTGCACTGTTCGTCCCCAGAGCATAAATCCGAAAATCCAGTTCTTCCGGACAGTTTTTTTTCAGCTGCTCGATAATCGACTTTCCCATCCGGCCGCCCTGGCCGTCAATCACTACGATTTTTTTCACTTTGTCCCATCCTTCTTAATGCTTTACCATACCCTGTTTTTTAAAAGTTCTTCGATATCTTCCGCCAGAATCACCTTTGCCCGCTCAATATCTCCCTCTTCCATGGCCTGGACAATCAGCCGGTGCTTATAAGCTCCCTCATGCTTATGTTCCCAGACCTTTACGTAATACTGATTGGAAATCCGGGCGCAGACTTTAAGCGAGGCATCCAGTGCCTTGTCCAGATAGCGGTTGCCGCAGATGCTGCACAGTTTCTTGTGAAAATTTTGATTCATCTCCCAGTGAAGCTTTACCTCGTGCTTTTTATCCACCAGTTCCACCTGCCGGTTTAATGCCTTTAATTCCTCAAGATCTTCCTTCGTTATCCGCTCTGCTGCCCTTTCTAACGCCCCCAGTTCAATAACCTTGCGGTATTCCACCATCTCCACAATTTCACTGGGGGTAATGGAAACAAGCTGGTAGCCAAAGCGGGGAATATTTTTAATGAAACCTTCGCTGCAAAGCTGCACCAGGGCCTCTCTTACCGGTGCTTTGCTGACGCCGAACTCTTCCATCAAGGTTTTTTCATTAATCACTGCATCCTGCGGATATGCTCCGTCCAGGATATCCTTTAATACTGACGCATAGATCGTTTCTTTAATCGACGGATTCCCCAT
>CAJUDX010000151.1 GCA_910584785.1 uncultured Lachnospiraceae bacterium
GAGCCTATAGCAGAAGCGGAATTGGAAGTTAAACATAAAGAATATTCCGTTACCTTCCTGAAAATGCTGACCAAACAGCTGGGAGAGAAGGATCCGGTAAACCTGCCCTATGGAGAAATCGCTGTTGCCGATAAAGATGGGAAGCAGATAAGTTCTTATTTGAACGATATTGAACTTCAGCGGGAGCCTGGTGAGGATCCCGGCATTTATAAAATTACCGGGATAAAGGGCAAACAGGAAGAAATTAAGTATACGGTTGTAGATAACGAATTCGCAAGATTAGAGATCCAAAAGTTAAAATCAGTAAACCGAAATGCTGCATATTACATGGATGTCAATGTTAGCCGGGAATTGTCGGTTGATTTAATCGGCCATAAAGATGTAAAAGGGGAGTTCAGTGTCCCGCAGGATATTAAGAATCCCAAAATAACTATCGGGGCTATCGGGGAAGATGTGCAAAAAAATCTGGATGGAGAACCGGCAATCAATGGAAATCAAGTATTGGTTAAGCTCCGCACGCCGATTACGATGAAAAAACTCCCTATTCCGTTTATTATCCAGTCAGATAATTATCAGGATCTTACCTTTACGTTAGATTTGCGTGTGGACTATCTGGAAGAGCATAGCAAAGAAGAAATCAAGAGTTTCTATCAGGCGCATCCATTTCGGCTGAATGGAAAGGTTACGTTTGAAGATGAGCCCAGTTTTTCACCGTATAAAGCGGGACGGGTGTCAAAAAACAGTGAGACGGACGGATTAAATGCGTTAAATTTCGTCCGTTATGTCGCTGGGATTTATCCGGAGGTAACGGCTAAGGATGAACTGGTAAACTATGCACAGACAGCCAGTGTAGTTCTTGCAAGAATTGATGAGCTGACCCATTATCCTCACCAGCCATCGGATATGCCGGATGATTTCTATAATGTAGGCGCAAAAGGGGCAGGAAGTTCAAATCTTGCATGGCACAGTGCAGGGATGAGCTTAAGCTATACCATAATTGAAATGTATATGGATGACGGAGACTCTAAAAATATTGACAGTGTAGGACACAGGCGCTGGTGCTTAAATCCGGCGATGCGCTTTACCGGTTTTGGGTATTACAAAAATTATAGCGCACTTTACGCCTTTGATTCATCTGGATATGCGGAAGCGACAGCAGGATACGTTCCATGGCCGGCAAAAACTATGCCTTATGATTATTTCCGTGGGCCATGGTCGGTGCAGTTTTCCCCGGATTCTTATTCCGTAGATGACAATGTGAAAGTAACGCTTACCACATCTTCCGGAGAAACTATGGTATTTAGCTCGGGAGAATCGGATGGCTATTTCTCTTTTAATGAAGTCAATTATGGTGATGGGCCGGCAGTGATTTTTAAGCCGTCTTCTAATATTGGAAGAAATGAAACTGTCCAGGTTCAAATTACCGGTCTGCACCGCCCGGATGGATCGGAAGCCGAGATTAATTATACAGTAGAATTTTTCTCCATGTCTGGCTCTGGCGGAAGCGGTGGTTCTGGTGGCGGAAGTTCCGGCGGAGGCGGCGGTTCTGGCGGAGGAAGTTCCGGCGGAAGCGGCGGTTCTGGCGGAGGAAGTTCCGGTGGGAGCGGTGGTTCTGGCGGTGGAAGTTCCGGTGGGAGCGGTGGCCCTGGTGGCACAACTAGCAGAACTGGGAAGGGCGTAACACATACCGATTCGTCTGCTTTTACGCTGAAAACAATAAGCCCATATGTATATAGCGGTATTTGGTCATATGACGGGTTAAAATGGCATTTGCTTTTAGATAACGGTTCATTTGCAGCGAGCAGATGGGCTTGCCTGAATGGCTGCTGGTATATATTCGATCAAAACGGCTGTATGCTGACCGGATGGCAGAATGTGGATAATGCCTGGTACTATTTGAATGCAGACGGAGCGATGGCAACTGGATGGATATTAGATAAAGGGAAATGGTACTATTTGGGCGGCAATGGCGTGATGCTTTCCAATAC